>NZ_NHZE01000009.1:0-160350 GCF_002207995.1 Pantoea sp. VS1 | reverse complement strand
AAACTTCGTAATGAATTACGTGTTCACTCAGCAAAGACTTGATATTTTTTAAAGCCCGTAGGCTTGTGATATCAATCCTGCGAGTGCCCACACAGATTGTCTGATAAATTGTTAAAGAGCAGTGCCGCGATTTCTCAAGCGGCGCGGGATGCGTATATTACGCTTTCCGCTTTTTCAGTCAAGCATTTATTTTTGCTTTTCTGAAGGTTGCCGTTAAAGGCCACCTCACTAACAGGGCGCTTCGTAAGCCGTTGTGCCGTGTCAGTGGAGGCGCATTATAGGGAGTTCTTTCGGGCTGACAAGGGCTAAATGCAAATTAATTTTCGAGTGCTGTTTTTTTCGGCGAAAGCCCGTCAAATCGCCAGTTTTTCCAGCAGCGGAAAGCCATAACGCTGCAAAACCGGTGATAATTGCACCACTTCGTCATCCATACGCGTACAAAATGCCACATTCTGTCCGCTGGAACGCGCCTGAGGCGCTTCGTGCTCTAACAACCAGGCGGTGCGCCGTGCAATGGCTGCGCCCGAATCCACCAGCCGGGTGCCGTCAGGCAACACCTGCTGCAGCTCTTCACGTAACAGCGGGAAATGGGTACAACCCAGCACCACGGTATCCGGCGGCTCCTTCATGCGTAGCCACGGTTGCACTGCGCGACGCACATCGTCCAGCGACACCGTTTCTCCGTGCAGTTTGGCTTCCGCCAGTTCGACCAGTTCCGCCGAGCCCAGCATTTCGATTTTACATTCGCGCGCAAACTGCGCCACCAGCTCATGGGTGTAAGGCCGTTTCACCGTGCCGCGCGTGGCCAGCAGGCCGACCACGCCGTTACGCGTCAGACGGGCCGCCGGTTTAATTGCCGGCACGACGCCAACGACCGGGAATTCAAAGCGCTGACGCAACGCTGGCAGCGATACAGTACTGGCGGAGTTACAGGCGATGACCACTAACGCCAGCGGCACGCGCTGTACGATAGCCTCCACCACCGCCACGACCCGCTCAACAATGTACTCTTCGCTTTTTTCACCGTAAGGGAAGCCGGCATTATCGAAGGCATAGAGATAGTGCAGGCCCGGCAGCAGTTGCCGGACCTCATCATAGACGGAGAGCCCACCGACGCCGGAGTCAAACACCAGCACGGTGGGGCGCAGATCAGAAGCTGTAGCTGGCGCTGAGGTAGTACTCCGTTCCTGGAGTTTGATAGCCATACACTGTCTCGTAGTCTTTATCGAACAGGTTGGCAATTCTACCACGAACGGTGAGCTGTGATGTGACCGGATACGAAACTGCCAGATCCCATAAACTTACACCGCCCAGTTTGACGCGCTGCGGGGTAAAGGCGTGGTTGTAATCCGTATCATAGCGATCGCCGAGATAATGATAGGTCAGTGACCAGTCAAACTCATAAATCGTCCAGTCGAGTTGGTATTTCACCTGCTGCTTCGCACGGCGCACCAGCGGTTGATCGGTTTCAGCATCGCGCGCATCGACATAGTCGTAAGAAATCTGATGGCTAAGCGGACCGGTATCGAACGACGCCGTGGCTTCTACGCCCTTAATGCGCGCTTTATCGATGTTGTAATAGATATAGGTGGTGGGATCGCTATCAATCAGATTATCGATATCGTTACGATAACCGGATACGCGCCAGTTTACCGGCCCGGTCAGGCCAGAGAAGCCCGCTTCCCACTGTTTACTCTCTTCCGGCTTCAGGTCGCTGTTGCCATAAGAACCATACAACTGGCCGAGACGAGGCGCTTTATACGCCGTCGCGTAATTGGCAAACACGCTATAGCCATCAACAAACGCCCATGACGCCCCGCCCTGCCAGGTGCCGTGCCAGCCAAACTGGCTGTTGTCGTCACCGCGTACCGCGCCTTCCAGCGTTACGCTGCCCAGTTGCTGCTGGGTGGTGGCATAAATGCCGGTGTTACGCAGTTCGGTGCTGTCAGCCACGTAAGCGGTGCCGGGTTCCGTGGTCTGTTTCTGCCAGTCCACGCCCGCGCTTACGCTGCCCTGCGCCACCTGCAACGTATTGCCCCACTGCACATTGTACTGCTTGCTGTCATCCAGCGTGGTCGACGGGCCGTAGCGGCCTGTACGCGGATCATAGTTATAGTCTTTGCTGCGGCTGTAGCTGGCGATCAGCTGCGTCGAATAAATGTCGTTGCTGTAACGCAGGCCGCTGTCCCAGGTCTGGCTGTAGAGCTGGCGGGTATCGTTTAATCCGTTGATGTTAAAACTGTTATCGTAGCTGTAGGTGCCGTCGTAGGCCGTACGGCTGTCAAAACCGTAGCCGCGGACAAAGCCGCTCAGCCCGTCACTGAACTGGTGCTCCAGCGCGCCATACAGTGTCTTGTTCATGAAGCCATCGCGATCTTTCTGCGCCGGATCGCCATACACATCCGGCAGGTTCGCCACCACATCATAGCCGCGCGTATAGGTGTAGTTGCCCGCCATGGTCAGCGTCGTGGCTGCGCCCAGCTGCTGCTGGGTAGAACCTTCATAGTTTTGATAGCCTTTCGAGCCCACGCCCGCGCTCAGCGTCGTGCCTGGCTTATCACGACCGGTGATGATGTTCACCACGCCGCCAATCGCATCGGAGCCATACACCGCCGAGCGCGCACCGCGCACATATTCGATGCGCTGGACCAGAGAAAGCGGAATCTGGCTTAAATCAGACGATCCGGACACACCCGCCTGGTTTAGCCGGATACCGTCAATGAGTATAAGTACGTGGCTGGAGTTGGTGCCGCGCACAAACAGCGAACTCAGCTGGCCGAGGCCACCGTTTTGCGCGATGTCCACGCCAGGCAGGCGACGCATGACGTCCGTCAGGCTTTTCGCCTGCCAGCGATCGATATCGTCGCGGGTCACGACTGTCGTCGGCGCGAGAACGGAGGAAACCGGCTGCAAAAACCGGTTGGCGGTAACGATTTGCGTATCATCATTCTGCTGCGCGTAGCCAGATTGCGCCCAGAGCGACAACGCCGTTGCACTAAAGGCAAACAGCGAAGCGGGTGTTGTTTTCATTGTTATAGCATCCAAAAGACGAAGCAGGATGCCGCAGGTCCGGGATCGATAGCACGCGATGATCTCAGAAGTTGCGACGTCACACCGGCAGGTCTTCGGGCTGGGAATCATAAGTGGTGAAGACTTCCCATCCGCGAGGACAGTGTCTGCAATTGCGATCACCACGACATTCTTTTACCGCTGCGCGTCAGCTCCAGATTCACACTGGATTCCCTTTTAACTCAAGGAGGCCGGCAGCCGCAGTCTACGTTTAAGAAGGCCGGAAATCCAGACTGCCAGCCTTCCTGCACCGTCCGGGACTGGACATCAGCAGGTGAATGCCTACAATCGCCCGGCAGGCAGGCTTAACACCAGGATTGAAGATGACACCCGAACAACTCCCGATTGAACAATACGACGCGCAACTGGCGGAAAAAGTCAGCCGCTTACAGGCGATGATGGCCCCCTACGCAACGCCCGACGTGGAGGTGTTCCGCTCGCCGGTCAGCCACTATCGTATGCGCGCCGAATTCCGCATCTGGCACGACGGTGACGATCTTTATCACATCATCTTCGATCAAGAGACTAAACAGCGTATCCGCGTCGATCAGTTTCCGGCGGCCAGCCAGTTGATCAACACGCTGATGCCAAAGTTGATCGCCGCGATCCGCGATAATCGCGCGCTGCGTTTCAAACTGTTCCAGATCGATTATCTCTCCACCCTCAGCAACCAGATCGTGATTTCACTGCTGTATCACCGCAAGCTGGAAGCCGACTGGACCGAAGCCGCGACTGCGCTGCGCGATAGTCTGCGTGCAGAAGGGTTTGATGTGCAGCTGATTGGCCGTGCCACGAAAACCAAAATCTGTCTCGATCGCGATTACGTCGATGAGCGCCTGCCGGTAGCCGGCCAGGAGATGATCTATCGTCAGGTGGAGAACAGCTTCACCCAGCCGAATGCGGCGATGAATATTCAGATGCTGGAGTGGGCGCTGGACGTGACGCAAGATTCGCGCGGCGATCTGCTGGAGCTGTACTGTGGCAATGGCAACTTTTCGCTGGCGCTGGCGCGTAACTTCCGCCGCGTACTGGCGACGGAAATCGCCAAACCGTCGGTGGCTTCGGCGCAGTACAACATCGCGGCCAACCACATCGACAACGTGCAAATTATTCGTATGGCAGCCGAAGAGTTTACCCAGGCGATGAACGGCGTGCGCAGCTTCAACCGTCTGGAAGGCATCGATCTCAACAGCTATCAGTGCGAGACCATCTTTGTCGATCCGCCGCGCAGCGGGCTGGATGACGAGACGGTGAAGATGGTGCAGGCCTATCCGCGCATTCTCTATATTTCCTGTAATCCGCAGACGCTGTGCGACAATCTCAGCGTACTGAGTGCCACGCATACCGTCACGCGGCTGGCGCTGTTTGACCAGTTCCCTTACACCCACCATATGGAATGCGGTGTGTTACTGACGCGCAAAGCCTGAAAAAACGGGAACCCTGCGGTTCCCGTGATTGTTTTCAGTGCTTGTTCTTGCTGCGGCGGAAGCGCATGGCGATCCAGAACACCAGCGCCACCATCAGAATGGTCGGGATGAAGTTAGACCCGATATCCGGATATTCGGCACGCACCAGCGCGCTGTACACCAGAATCCCCAGCAGAAAAAATGCCGCCGCCAGCGAAGGCATGCCGTCCGGCATATTGCGGTTGAGATAGCGCTGATGCAGACACCACGTGGCAAGGCCAAGGGCGATCAGCGGGAAAATCGAAAAGGGAACAAAGGTGCTGAACAGCACCGAAAAGGAGCCGTTGATAGCTAAACCGGTGATAAAAGCCAGTAACAGCGTTCCTTTATCGCGAGGGTTTTGCTCAATCATTTCATTATCCTTATCACATTACTCTTCGGGGGTTTCCAGGGTAACCGCCAGGCGCTCTTGCTCCCGGCGATACCAGTAATACGCGCCTTTGGCGATCATTCGCAGCTGCAGCACCAGACGCTCTTCCAGTTTGCGCCGCTGTTCGATATCCACATCCAGCGCTTCCGCGCCGGCGCTGAACACAATCGTCACCATCGCTTCTGCCTGCGCTTCGGTAAAGCTGCGCGGCATGCGGTTTTCCAGCTCAAGGTAGTCGGCCAGTTCAGCGATAAAGTGCTGAATCTCCCGCGCGACCGCCGCACGAAAAGCCGCTGAGGTGCCGGAGCGCTCGCGTAGTAAGAGACGAAAAGCGTTGGGATTGTTCCCGATGAACTCCATAAACGTGGCGACCGAGGTTTTAATGATGCTGCCGCCTTTGGCAATGCGCTGGCGCGCCTGGCGCATCAGCTGGCGCAGCATCAGGCCACTTTCATCGACCATCGTCAGGCCGAGTTCATCCACATCGCGAAAGTGACGGTAAAACGAGGTCGGTGCAATGCCGGCTTCGCGTGCCACTTCGCGTAAACTCAGGCTGGCAAAACTCCTTTCTGCACTTAACTGACTGAATGCCGCTTCAATCAGTGAACGTCGTGTACGTTCTTTTTGTTGCGCTCGAACGCCCATTTTCCCGGCCTTGTGAGTAATCAGGCAGGCACTATAACAAACTTTTCAGCGTACAGCGGCGCAAAGTTTGTGACCGCCTGTTAACCTCACTGATTGTCAAACTTTGCCAATTTACGCTGTTAGAATTCAGATGTGCGCGGCGAGATGTTAGAATCTCGTTGTAAAAATGTATAGAAACATAGGACGTACTGGTATGCAAAAGTCTTACGATTACGATGCCATTGTGATTGGCTCCGGTCCGGGCGGCGAAGGTGCGGCGATGGGGCTGGTGAAGCAGGGAGCGCGCATTGCAGTGATCGAACGCTACCACAACATCGGCGGCGGTTGTACTCACTGGGGAACCATCCCTTCCAAAGCTCTGCGTCACGCTGTCAGCCGTATCATCGAGTTCAATCAAAACCCTCTTTATAGCGATCACACCCGACTCCTGCGCTCCTCGTTCGCCGACATTCTGAATCATACTGAGAACGTCATCAGCCAGCAGACTGCCATGCGTCAGGGCTTTTACGAGCGTAACCGCTGTGAGCTTTATCAGGGCGACGCCCATTTTGTTGATGCCAACACCATCGAAGTGGAACAGCCAGACGGCACACGCGAGCGCTTAACCGCAGAGAAGTTTGTCATCGCCTGTGGTTCCCGCCCGTATCACCCGGCGGACGTCGATTTTACCCATCCGCGCATTTACGATTCTGACTCCATCCTCAACCTGCATCATGAACCCGGCCACGTCATCATTTACGGTGCGGGCGTGATTGGCTGTGAATATGCGTCGATTTTCCGCGGACTTAACGTCAAGGTTGACCTGATCAACACCCGCGATCGCCTGCTGGCGTTCCTCGATCAGGAGATGTCTGATTCACTCTCTTATCACTTCTGGAACAGCGGCGTGGTGATTCGTCACAACGAAGAGTTTGAGAAGATTGAAGGTGTCAGCGATGGCGTCATCATGCACCTCAAGTCCGGCAAAAAGGTCAAAGCCGATTGCCTGCTGTACGCTAACGGCCGTACCGGTAATACCGATTCACTGGCGCTGGAAAACGTCGGGCTGGAAGCCGATGGCCGTGGACTGCTGAAAGTGAACAGTATGTATCAGACTGCGCAGCCGCACATTTATGCGGTGGGCGACGTGATTGGTTACCCGAGCCTGGCCTCTGCCGCTTACGATCAGGGCCGCATTGCCGCGCAGGCGATCATCAAAGGGGAAGCCACCGCGCACCTGATTGAAGATATCCCGACCGGGATTTACACCATTCCGGAAATCAGCTCCGTCGGCAAAACCGAACAGCAGCTGACGGCGATGAAAGTGCCGTATGAAGTGGGCCGTGCGCAGTTTAAGCATCTGGCGCGCGCGCAGATTGTCGGCATGCACGTCGGCAGCCTGAAGATCCTGTTCCACCGCGAAACCAAAGAGATTCTGGGTATTCACTGCTTTGGCGAGCGTGCGGCGGAGATCATCCACATCGGCCAGGCCATCATGGAGCAGAAGAACGGCGGTAACACGATTGAGTATTTCGTGAACACCACCTTCAACTACCCCACCATGGCCGAAGCCTACCGCGTGGCGGCGTTAAACGGCTTAAACCGCCTGTTTTAACGAACGGTCCAGGTAACCCTGCATGTGGGTTTTAATTGCTTCTGCCAGCTGCTCATAGCGGCTGCGCAGAGGCGATCCCGGACGATACACCAGCGCGATGGTGCGCTGCGGCACCGGTTTGTAACACGGCAGATAGCACACGCCATCACGTACGCGCTCATTCGGCACCGCTAGCGACGGCAGCAAAGTGATACCGCTGCCGGCTGCTACCATGTTGCGCAGCGTTTCCAGGCTGGTCGCGCGGAAATGGGTATCTTCATCAGCGCCGGCTTCGAAACAGAAGCCCATCGCCTGATCGCGCAGACAGTGACCATCTTCCAGCATCAGCAGTTTCTCACCGGCCAGATCCGACATCGGCACACGATCGCGATCGTGCCACGGGTGATCCTGATAGATCGCCAGCTTCATCGGTTCATCAAACAGCGGCACTTCAATAAAAGCTTCGCTCTCTTTTACCAGCGCCAGAATGGCGCAGTCGAGCTTACCGCTGTCGAGCTGCGCCAGCAGCTGCTGCGTTTGCGCCTCGTGCAGATACATCTCGAGTTTCGGGAAGGTCTGATGCAGCATCGGAATAATATGCGGCAGCAGATAGGGACCGGTGGTCGGAATCAGACCAATGTGCAGCGGCCCGGACATGGTTTCGCCCTGCTGGCTGGCCATCTCCTTCAGTACCTTCACTTCACGCAGCACGGTTCGCGCCTGATCCACCAGCAGCAGTCCAGCCTGAGTAAACAGCACCTTACGGCTGGTCCGTTCCAGCAGCATCACACCCAGTTCATCTTCCAGCTTGCGAATCTGCCCGCTCAGGGTCGGCTGGCTGACATGACAGGCATCAGCGGCACGACGAAAGTGGCGATGTTCCGCCAGCGAAACCAGATATTCCAGATCACGAATGTTCATTGATAGCCTCCAAACCACGATAGCCCGTGGCGATAGATAGAATAGCAATGAACGATTAGCCCTATCAAGCGGTGAACAGGAATAATACCGGCCATCTGATTAAGACCACAGATTGTTAAAGCGGCTAACGCAGACACGCAACAACAACAATCTGGAGCAGCACCTGCAACCTGCTCACGAAATCACTGAGTTGGCCGGGAGTGCCAGCCCTTTGATGATGTGCCTATAACTATATGTAATTCCGAAGCTAGAGGTTGGCGGGCTACTCAAAGCCCGCTTTTTTTTGCCTCTGCATCACAGTGGCACATCACCCAGCAACTGCTGCAAATCCTGCTCCGTCAGCACCAGGGAGTGACTGACGATACCGGACTGCGTCAGCTCCTGCTGCAGATCGTCATTATTCAGCACCAGCTCATACTGCTGCGTGGCCGGGTTAAGCTCCGCGTCCTGGAACAGGTTAACCGGCACGCTGGCCAGCAGGTCGTGCAGATGCAGGCCACTGAGTGCCTCCGGCCGGGCCACATCTCCCGTAATATCATCCGCGACGATCAGGCTGACCGGCGCACTGACATTCCCTGCGCCGCATGTCACCACGATCTGATGCTCGCCAGCGGCCAGCGCATAAGACGGCGTAAAGGTCCATTTGTGATCGCTATCGACCAGCGCACTGCCGAGCGGCTCATCGTTATCAAATAGCTCAACCCGGCTGCCGGGCTGGCCTTTACCGGAAAAGGTCGGCTGGGTTTGCGTAGTGCTCTCTTCCGGCCAGATAAACTGCGTGCCGCTGTGCATGGCGGTTAGCGTGACCGGTACAAAACCGGCATCCTCCACGATCAGCGTGAAGGGTGCGCTGGCGCTCTGCGGCATTGCCGCCACCTGTGCCACGAACTGATGACTCCCGCCCGCCAGCGCGGCAGGCAACGTAAAACTGAAGTAGCCGGTCTGAGCATCGCTGAGCGTGCTGCCCACTAACTCGCCGTGATGGTAACACTCAAGCGTGACGCCACGGCCGGCATAGCCGTTCAGCGCAGGGCGCGTATCGCGGGTGATTTCGCCATCGACAATAAAACCGCCGTCATTCACCGAGGCGGAGTCGAAGGTGACAGGAACCTGGTTTTCAACGGCCGGCTCCAGAGGAAAGAAAGGGTAGCCAAAGCGTGAAGTGCTCATTTATGTTCTCCAAATTAACTGCGAGCACACTTTAAGAACTCTTCACGCCAGGCCGATCAAGAATTGTCTCTTTTTTGCGAAAGAAATTTCCTGGCGCGCATTACGCCAGGTTTAAGCGCTGCTTCGCTTCGCCGATCGCCAGCGCCACCTGCTGTGGTGCCACGCCGCCGCGCGCGTTACGCTTATCGAGACAAGACTGCAGCGACAGCACCGGATAAACATCTTCCCCGATCGCCGCGCTAAACTGCTTAAGCTGCGCCAGACTTAATGCTTCCAGCGCGACGCCTTGTTTGATCGCTTCCACCACGGTTTCGCCGACAATGTGGTGCGCTTCGCGGAACGGCACGCCTTTGGCTACCAGATAATCGGCCAGTTCGGTCGAGTTAGCGTAACCCTGCTCGGCGGCTTCCTGACAGCGCGGACGCTTCACCTGAATGCCGTCCAGCACCAGCGCCGACATATGCAGGCAGTCAAGCCAGGTATCGAGCGCATCGAACAGCCCTTCTTTGTCTTCCTGCATATCTTTGTTATACGCCAGCGGCAGCCCTTTCAGCGTCATCATCATGCCGGTCAGTGCGCCCTGCACGCGACCGCACTTGCCGCGGATCAGCTCCAGCGCGTCCGGATTTTTCTTCTGCGGCATCAGCGATGAGCCCGACGTCACTTTATCGGACAGCTCAATAAAGCCGGCTTCACCGGTGTTGAAGAAGATCATGTCTTCAGCGAAGCGCGACAGGTGCACCATGCCAATCGAGGCATCAGACAGCAGCTCCAGCACGTGATCGCGGTCGGACACGGTATCCAGGCTGTTACGCGTGGCAGAGGCGAAGCCGAGCCAGCCGGCCAGTTGCTCACGGTCGATCTCATAAGCAGTACCGGCCAGCGCGCCGCAGCCCAGCGGGCTGACGTCCAGCCGCTTCAGCGTATCCTGCAGACGGCTCTCGTCGCGCGCCAGCATCTCAACGTAGGCCAGACACCAGTGGGCAAACGTCACCGGCTGCGCCCGCTGCAGGTGGGTGTAGCCCGGCATCACGGCATCCTGATTGGCTTCAGCCGTGGCCACCAGCGCTGACTGCAGCTCGCGCGTGGCTTCCAGCAGCAGTGCCACCTGCGTTTTACACCACAGTTTGAGATCGGTCGCCACCTGGTCGTTACGGCTGCGCCCGGTGTGCAGCTTTTTGCCCAGCGCGCCGACTTTGTCGATCAGCTTGCCTTCCACCCAGCTGTGAATATCCTCGGCATCGCTCTGCAGAATCTGCTGCGGATTGGCGCGAACCTCTTCCAGCAGCGCATTCAGCGCGGCTTCCAGCTGCTGCTGCTCTTCACTGCTCAGCACGTTTACCGTGACCAGCGCTTTTGACCAGGCCACCGAACCGACGATGTCCTGCTCCGCCAGACGGTAGTCAAACCGCAGTGAGTCGTTGAACTGTTTAAACCGTTGATCTGCCGCCTGCGAAAAACGTCCGCCCCAAAGTGCCATCTGCTTGCTCCTGAATCTGTTAAACAAAGGGCGGCCCGAAGCCGCCCCTGCAAAATATGTCGCCTGCCGCCGGTATTACTTCTTCTGCTCGTTCAGCGCGCGAATGCGTGAAGAGAGCGAGAACAGACGGATAAAGCCGCCCGCGTGACGGTGATCGTACACTTCGTCTTCGCCGAAGGTGGCAAACTCTTCTGAGTACAGGCTGTTCGCCGATTTTTTCTGGATCGCCGTGGCCTGGCCTTTGTACAGCTGCAGTACCACTTCCCCGTTCACCAGCTCTGCCAGCGATGCGGCAGCGGCCTGGATTGACTGACGCAGCGGTGCGAACCAGCGGCCGTCATACACCACGTAAGACATCTCCTGACCCAGCTGCTCACGCCATTTGAAGCTGTCGCGATCCAGTACCAGCTGCTCAACCGCACGCAGCGCGTTGACCATGATGGTGCCGCCCGGAGTTTCGTAGCAGCCGCGTGATTTGATGCCCACCAGACGGTTTTCCACGATATCAATCCGGCCCACGCCGTGTTTCGCTCCCAGTGCATTGAGTTTTTCCAGACACTGGAACGGGCTCAGTTTCTCACCGTTCACCGCGACAACCTGGCCTTTCTCCACGCGGACGGTGACGTTTTCGGGCTGATCCGGCGCTTCCAGCGGATCGACGGTCCACACCCAGCAATCTTTGTTTGGCGCGTTCCACGGGCTCTCCAGCACGCCACCTTCGGTCGAGATGTGCCAGGCGTTCTCATCACGGCTGTAGATTTTTTCCAGCGATGCGGTGGTCGGGATATTGCGCTCTTTCAGGTAATCCAGCAGCGCTTCACGCGAACGCAGGTTCCACTCACGCCATGGCGCCACCACTTTAAGCTGCGGTGCCAGCGCGGTATAGGTGGTTTCGAAACGCACCTGATCGTTGCCTTTACCGGTTGCGCCGTGGCACAGCGCATCTGCGCCCACTTTCAGCGCCAGCTCAACCTGCGCTTTGGCGATGATAGGACGCGCCATTGAGGTGCCCAGCAGATAGGTGCCTTCGTACAGCGCACCGGTCTGCAGCACCGGGTAAACGTATTCGCTGATAAACTCTTCACGCAGATCGACCACGTGGCACTCAGACGCGCCCGACTGCAGCGCTTTCTTCTCTACGCCTTCCAGATCGGCCGGATCCTGACCAATGTTGGCCACGAACGCCACCACTTCACAACCACCGTAGTTCTCTTTCAGCCAGGGAATGATGGCCGAGGTATCCAGACCGCCCGAGTAAGCCAGAACGATTTTTTTGATGTTTTGCGTGCTCATGTCGTAATCCTTGATTATGCGAGAATCCGGGTGCCAATCGACACGCCGTTGAAAAGGGTTGGCAGCTGTTCAGCATGACGCCAGCTGGCGATATCCACCGGGCGGCCCAGCGTACGCGCCGCGTCGAGCGCCGCATGCACTTTCACAATCATGCCATCGGTAATAATGCCCTGGGCAATCAGCTGCTCGGCTTTGGCTGCGGTCATCTCGGCGATGCGCTGACCTTTGCCGTCGAGAATACCGCTGACGTCCGACAGCAGCACCAGATCGGCACCAATCGTCGCCGCCAGCGCGGTCGCGGCCTGGTCGGCGTTGACGTTCATCAGTTCGCCGCCGTCGGTGATGCCAATCGAGCTGATCACCGGCATATAGCCTGCATCCAGCAGCGTATTGAGCAGCTGCGGATTGCCCGGCGTGGCGTTGCCAACATGCCCCAGCTCCTCATCGAACTGTGCCACGTTCACCAGTCCGGCATCGCCGAGGCATAAACCCACTGCGCCAATGCCGTACTTCTTCGCCCATGCCAGCAGCGTTTTGTTGGCGGTGCCGGCCAGCGCACCGGTAATAATGTCGATCTGATCGGCTGGCGTCACGCGCAAACCGTTCTTCTTTTTCACCGGCAGCGCCAGTTTCTTCATCAGCTCGTCCACCAGGCAGCCGCCGCCGTGGACGATGATCAGCGGACGCTGATACTGCGTGCGGTACGCCAACAGGGCATCAAACAGACGCGCCAGCGCTTCTTCGCTATCCAGCAGTACGCCGCCCAGCTTAATGATCAGAGGATTGCTCATGGTCAGGTTATCCGTCCGTTAAATCAGAGACAGCGTTTCGGGGAAGCCGAAACGAATATTGAGACACTGCACCGCCTGTGAGGAGGCGCCTTTCAGCAGGTTGTCTTCCGCTGCGACAACAATCAGGTGCTCGCCCTGCACGGCAAAGCCGATATCGCAGAACGGCAGGCCAACCACCGCTTTCAGCGCCGGTACGCCTTTGTCGTACAGCCGCACCAGCGGTTTGTCGTGGTAGGCGCTGTGGAACGCCGCCGCCACATCCTGCTGGCTCACGCCGGCGTTCAGACGACAGGTGATGGTTTCCAGAATGCCGCGCGGGAAATTACCGAGATGCGGCGTGAAGATCACCGGCGTGCCGAGATGGGCCACAATCTCCGGATGGTGACGGTGATTGAAGAGACCGTAAGGCTGCAGGCTGACCTCACAGAAGCTGGTGGTGACGCTGGCTTTACGCCCGGCACCGCTGACGCCGCTGGTGGCATTGATGACCGGCCACTGAGCCGGATTAAGCAGGCCAGCCTCAATCAGCGGCTTAAGCGCCAGCTGCGCGGCGGTCGGATAGCAGCCCGGCACCGCCACCAGCTGCGCGTCTTTAATCTGCGCGTGGTTCCATTCGGCCAGGCCGTAAACGGCTTTGTCGAGCCACGCCTGGTGCTGATGGCTGAAACCGTAATACTGTTGATAAAAGCCGTCGTCGTTAACGCGGAACGCACCTGAGAGGTCGAACACCACGCAGCCGGCTTTCAGGAATTCCGGGGCCAGATCGTGGCTGACTTCGTGTGCGGTGGCGAGGAACACCACATCGACCTTGCCGGCCCACTCTGCGGCATCACCCAGCGGCTGCAATGGCAAATCGACCCTGCCTTTCAGCTGCGGATGGAGATCGGAGAGTAACTTTCCGGCATCCGGGCTTTGCGCTGAAACCGCCAAAGCGGTTATGTTCATATGCGGGTGGCGATTCAGGTAGGTGGCAAGCTCTACGCCAGCATAACCACTGGCACCAACGATCAGCGTATTCAACATCAGGCTGTATACCTTATTACAGTCACACGTATCGGGTCGCGGCATTGCCCCGTTGCCCACGATGCCGTTTGCAGCTTTTTTCAGTTCACATGCAGACGACGTTAATGTATTTTTATTCACTATTAATGCATTAATATTGATACATCCTAACCCAGGGACCGTCAACAGTGAAGACAAAAATTCCACCTTTTATCGAACTCTACCGCCAGCTGATTGCAACACCGTCGATCAGCGCCACCGACAGCGCGCTGGATCAGAGCAATGAAACTTTAATCAATTTGCTGGCGGGCTGGTTCCGCGATCTCGGCTTCAGCGTGGAAGTCCAGCCGGTGCCGGGTACACGCCACAAATTCAACCTGCTGGCGCGCAGCGGCAGCGGCGCAGGTGGCCTGCTGCTGGCGGGCCATACCGACACCGTGCCGTATGACGACGGCCGCTGGACGCGCGATCCCTTTACCCTGACCGAACACGACAACAAGCTTTACGGCTTAGGCACCGCCGACATGAAAGGCTTCTTTGCCTTTATTCTTGATGCGCTGCGTGACGTTGACGTGACGAAGCTCAGCAAACCGCTGTACATCCTTGCCACCGCCGATGAAGAGACCACGATGGCCGGCGCGAAATACTTCTCTGAATCGACCCAGCTGCGGCCGGACTGCGCCATCATCGGCGAACCGACGTCGCTGAAACCGGTGCGCGCCCACAAAGGCCATCTGTCGCACGCCATCCGCATTCAGGGTCAGTCCGGGCACTCCAGCGATCCGGCGCGCGGCGTGAACGCGATCGAGCTGATGCATGAATCCATTACTCAGTTGATGCAGCTGCGTAATACGCTGAAAGAGCGCTATCACCACGACGGCTTCGCCATTCCCTATCCGACCATGAACTTTGGCCATATCCACGGCGGCGACGCGGCGAACCGCATCTGCGCCTGCTGTGAGCTGCATATGGATATCCGTCCGCTGCCGGGACTGACGCTGAGCGATCTCGACGGTTTACTCAATGAAGCGCTGGCACCGGTGAGCGCGCGCTGGCCGGGCCGTCTGACCGTAGGTGAGCTGCATCCGCCGATTCCCGGTTACGAATGCCCGGCCGATCATGAACTGGTCAAAGTGGTGGAGAAGCTGCTGGGCGTGCCGACAGAAGTGGTGAATTACTGCACCGAAGCGCCGTTTATCCAGCAGTTGTGCCCGACGCTGGTATTAGGGCCTGGATCCATCAATCAGGCGCATCAGCCAGATGAGTTTATTGATACTGCATTTATTAAGCCGACTCATGCGCTTATCACTCAGGTTGTACAGCATTTTTGCCATTGATGATTAAAAGATGGGGCATTTCACTGCGAAATCAGCAAATTGCCCCGTCATTATCCGGGATTTGATAATAAGAATAACTTATCCCACCTCCTGTCAATTAAATTCGATGAATTTCCGATAGTTAGCAGCACGATACCGGCAATTTAAGTCAATTGACGAACAGGAAGAACCGTGGCTAGATAAAAGACGATGTTATGCCCGTTGGGTATAGAGGTTTTATATTTAAGACGATAAGGGTGTCAGGGTCACATGAACGAACAATATTCCGCAATGCGAAGTAATGTCAGTATGCTCGGCAAACTGCTCGGGGATACGATAAAGGATGCACTGGGAGAGAACATCCTCGATCGGGTGGAGACCATCCGCAAGCTCTCTAAGTCATCCCGTGCAGGAAATGACACTCATCGTAAGGAACTGCTCTCCACGCTGCAAAACCTGTCTAACGACGAGCTGCTGCCGGTGGCACGCGCGTTCAGCCAGTTCCTTAACCTCACCAACGTGGCAGAACAGTATCAAACCATTTCGCGCAGCGGCGACGGTGCTAACCATCCGGAGCTGCTGAAAAAGACCTTCGAGCGCCTGAAGCAGCAGAGCGATCTCAGCGAGCCGGCCATCCGCCAGGCGATTGAGGAGCTGTCGCTGGAGCTGGTGCTCACCGCCCACCCGACCGAAATTACCCGCCGCACGCTGATCCACAAGCTGGGCGAAGTGAACAGCTGTCTGCAGCAGCTCGACCACAGTGACATCACCGACTACGAACGCAACCAGGTTATGCGCCGTCTGCGTCAGCTGGTAGCGCAGGCGTGGCACACCGATGAGATCCGTAAATATCGCCCGACGCCGGTAGATGAAGCCAAATGGGGCTTCGCGGTGGTGGAGAACAGCCTGTGGGAAGGCGTACCGGCGTTTCTGCGCGAGCTGAACCAGCAGGTGGAAGAGAGCTTCGGCATCCAGCTGCCGGTGGATTTCGTGCCAATCAAATTTACCTCGTGGATGGGCGGCGACCGTGACGGTAACCCGAACGTCACCGCACCGATTACCCGCCACGTGATGCAGCTAAGCCGCTGGAAAGCCGCCGACCTGTTCCTGCGCGACATCGGCGTGCTGGTGTCCGAGCTGTCAATGTCCGAGTGCAGCGACGAAGTGCGCGAACTGTGTGGCGATGCGGAGGCGCTGGAGCCGTATCGTGTGATTCTGAAGCGTATCCGCAGCCAGCTGATGAGCACCCAGAGCTATCTGGAGCGCCGCCTGAAGGGTGAGCGCCTGCCGCGTCCGGCCGATCTGCTGGTCTCTAACGATCAACTGTGGCAGCCGCTGTTTGCTATTTACCAGTCGCTGCAGCAGTGCGGCATGGGCATCATCGCCAACGGCCAGCTGCTGGATACGCTGCGCCGCGTGAAGTGCTTCGGCGTGCCGCTGGTGCGTATCGATATCCGTCAGGAGAGCACCCGCCACACCGAAGCGATTGCCGAAGTGACGCGCTATCTCGGACTGGGCGACTACGAAAGCTGGTCAGAAGCCGACAAGCAGGCGTTCCTGATCCGTGAACTGAATTCCAAGCGGCCGCTGCTGCCGCGGCAGTGGGAGCCCAGCGACAACACGCGTGAAGTGCTGGATACCTGCAAAGTGGCGGCAGAAGCGCCGCAGGGCTCGATTGCCGCCTATGTGATTTCGATGGCCAAAACGCCGTCTGACGTGCTGGCGGTGCATCTGCTGCTGAAAGAGGCCGGTATCCCTTACGCAATGCCGGTGGCGCCGCTGTTTGAAACCCTCGACGACCTCAACAACGCCAATGACGTGATGAGCCAGCTGCTGAATATCGACTGGTATCGCGGCTTCATCAACGGCAAGCAGATGGTGATGATTGGCTATTCCGACTCGGCAAAAGATGCCGGCGTGATGGCAGCCAGCTGGGCACAGTATCAGGCCCAGGATGCGCTGATTAAAACCTGCGACAAAGCCGGCATTACCCTGACGCTGTTCCACGGACGCGGCGGTTCGATTGGCCGCGGTGGCGCACCGGCGCATGCAGCCCTGCTGTCACAGCCGCCGGGCAGCCTGAAAGGCGGCCTGCGCGTGACCGAACAGGGCGAAATGATCCGCTTCAAATATGGCCTGCCGGAAGTCACCATCGCCAGCCTGTCGCTTTACACCGGGGCGATTCTGGAAGCCAACCTGCTGCCACCGCCAGAGCCAAAACGAGAATGGCAGGAGATCATGAACGGCCTGTCAGCCTATTCGTGCGCCATGTACCGCGGCTATGTGCGTGAAAATCCGGACTTCGTACCCTACTTCCGCTCGGCGACGCCAGAGCAGGAGCTGGGTAAACTGCCGCTCGGGTCGCGCCCGGCGAAACGGCGTCCGACCGGCGGCGTAGAGTCGCTGCGCGCCATTCCGTGGATCTTCGCCTGGACGCAGAACCGCCTGATGCTGCCCGCGTGGCTGGGTGCCGGCGCGGCGCTGCAGAAAGCGATGGACGAAGGCCATCAGGATCAGCTGGAAACCATGTGCAGCGAATGGCCGTTCTTCGCCACGCGCCTCGGCATGCTGGAGATGGTGTTCTCGAAGGCTGACCTGTGGCTGGCGGAGTATTACGATCAGCGTCTGGTGGATAAATCGCTGTGGCCGCTCGGCAAACAGCTGCGCGATCAGCTCGATGCCGACATCAAAGCGGTGCTGACCATCGCGAACGATGCGCATCTGATGGCGGACCAGCCGTGGATCGCCGAATCCATCGCGCTGCGTAACGTCTACACCGATCCGCTCAACGTGCTGCAGGCGGAACTGCTACAGCGTGCGCGTGCGCAGGAAGAGCGCGGCGATGAACCTGATGCGCGCGTAGAACAGGCGCTGATGGTCACTATCGCCGGCGTCGCGGCCGGCATGCGTAACACTGGCTAACGGCTGGCGGCGCATCACAGCAAGAAGGGGGCCCTGAGGCCCCCTTCTCTTTTTTATCCTTTCACGCTTATGCCGCCAGCGTCGGGCGAACACCCAGCGTGTGGCAGATGGCGTAGCTCATCTCGGCGCGGTTCAGCGTGTAGAAATGAAAGTCCTTCACCCCTTCGCGCGACAGGATTTTCACCATGTCCATGGCGATGTTGGCACCGACCATTTTGCGCGTCTCCGCATCATCATCCAGCCCGTCAAACATGGCGTTCATCCAGCCCGGTACGCGCACGTTGGTCATGGTGGCGAAACGCTGCAGCTGTTTAAAGTTGGAGACCGGCAGAATGCCCGGCACGATCTCCACGTCGATACCGGTGGCCACGCAGCGATCGCGAAAGCGCAGATAGCTCTCCACGTCGAAGAAAAACTGGGTAATCGCGCGACTGGCGCCGGCATCAATTTTTCGCTTCAGGTTGATCAGATCCGCCTGCGCACTCTTCGCTTCCGGATGCACTTCGGGATAGGCCGCTACCGAGATGTCGAAATCACCGACCTCTTTCAGCAGCGACACCAGATCGCTGCCGTACATGTCCGGTTTGCCGCCGCCCGGTGGTAAATCGCCGCGCAGCGCCACGATATGGCGAATGCCGTTATTCCAGTAGTCACGCGCAATGGCGCGCAGTTCATCGCGCGTCGCATCAATACAGGTGAGGTGCGGTGCCGCTTCCAGTCCGGTGCGCTCTTTAATGCCTTTGATGATGCTGTGAGTGCGGTCGCGCTCGCCGGAGTTGGCTCCGTAAGTTACCGAGACGAATTTGGGTTTCAGGCTGCTCAGGCGGTCGATGGAGTTCCACAGGGTTGCTTCCATTTCGCTGGTGCGGGGCGGGAAAAACTCAAAAGAGACATTAATTTGCCCGTTCAGCTCAGCCAGGCTCTGGTTCAGCGCTTCGCGCTGATTGGCATGAAAGAAACTCATCCTGTTACCTCATCATCACATATCGATTAATTTGCGAACCGCGAACATCCATACGTTTAGACGTCCAGATGCACAAAATGAACGATCTTCAGCTTAGCGTCAACATAAAATTGCTTGCCGGGCGTGACAAATATTCAACCAAAGTGAAAGGGATTCACCTGACGGGGAAGCAGAGGGAAAAACGCAGACAGCGGACGCCGTCTGCGCAGCAGGTTTACAGCAGTTGGGCGAGACGATTGATATCAGACTGTAGCGCACCGGCGGTGACATCCCGGCCGGCGCCCGGCCCGCGGATCACCAGCGGATTGTCGCGATACCAGCGGCTTTCAATGGCAAACACGTTATCACACGGCAGCAGCGCCGCCAGCGGATGCTCCGGACGCACCGCTTCCACGCCGACGCGCGCTTTACCGTTGGCATCGAAACGCGCTACGTAGCGCAGCACCAGACCCATCTCCTGTGCGGCTTCGAAGCGCTGCAGCATCTGCTCGTTCAACTCGTCGGCGTTTTCAAAGAAGTGGTCGATGGATTCGCCTTCGCACTGTGACGGCACCAGCGATTCAACCCGCACCTGATCCGGTTCGATGTCGTAACCGGCTTCGCGCGCCAGAATCACAAGTTTGCGCATCACGTCCTGACCGGAGAGATCAACGCGCGGGTCGGGCTCGGTCAAGCCCTGCTGCCACGCCTGATCGACCAGCTCGCTGAACGGCACCGTGCCGTCAAACTGCAGGAACAGCCACGACAGCGTGCCGGAGAAGATACCGCTGATCGCCAGAATGCTGTCGCCGCTTTCGCGCAGGTCGCGCACCGTGTGATTGACCGGCAATCCGGCACCCACGGTCGCGTTATACAGCCAGTGGCGACCGGTTTTGGCGAAGGCATCGCGTACCTGACGCCAGCTCTGGCCGCTGGCAGCGCCGGCCACTTTATTGGCGCTGATGACGTGGAAGCCGTGGCTGGCAAAATCGTGATACTGCTGCGCCAGCGAATCACTGGCGGTGACGTCCAGCACCACCAGATCGTCAAACGGGTGCGCGCGCATCCACAGGAACAGCGACTCTTCGTCACGCGCTTCGGCTTCATCATCAAAGAAGGCCAGCGCCCGGCTGGCGTCGAGGCCGTCATAGCTCAGCAGGCTGCGGCTACTGTCCGCCACGCCCGCCAGCACAAACTCGAACCCGGTACGCGCCGACAGCGTCTCCTGCTCGCGCGCGAACAGCTCCAGCCAGCGTGAACCGATATTGCCTTTGCCGAACAGGATCAGGCCGATGCGCTTCTCGGCGCGGAACAGCGACTGGTGCAGTCCCTGAATCAGGTGCTGGGTCGGTCCGACGCGCAGCACCGCCACCAGGCTGATGTGATCTTCTGACTGCCAGACGAATTCGACCGGCTGGTCTTTGATCTGCTGCCAGAAGCGATGGCTGTGCAGCGGATTACGCGTTACGCCAGCACCGACCAGCGCCACCAGCGCCAGACCGTCGCGCAGCTGCAGATGACCGGGCAGCGCCGCGTCCTGCAGCAGGTTAAAGGCGCTGTTGACCACTTCCGAGGTGTAACACAGCTGCAGCAGGCGGCGATCCGGATGGATACCCATCGCCAGCGGACGCAGCTGCGCGCGCTTCAGCAGCAGATCGATCTCTTTCTGCTGGGTGGCAAAATCGTGGCTATCGGGAATCTGAATCTCAACCAGGCAGACATCGTCGTGGCTGGTGACAATGCGCGCGCCGGTGCCGGATGCCAGCACGCGCTCAATGCGCGTTGAGCCCTGCTCCGGCTGATAGCTGCAGCGCAGCTGTAAATCGATGTCGCTGTTGGAGACCGGCTGCAGCGTACGCGTGTGCAGCACCGGCGCCGCCAGTCGGGCCAGCTCGCTGGCCTCATCCAGCCGCAGCAGCGGCAGCAGGCAGGCATCAGAGACCTTGCGCGGGTCCGCGCTGTAAACGCCAGCCACGTCGCTCCAGATGGTGACGCGGTTCACGCCCGCCAGCGCGCCAATCTGCGTTGCCGAGTAGTCAGAGCCGTTACGGCCGAGCAGCACGGTTTCGCCCGCTTCGCTGCGGCTGATAAAACCCGTCACCACCAGACGCTTATGTGGATGCTGCGCCAGCAGCGCCTGCAGCAGCGGCCAGGATTTGCCTTCATCTACCTGCGGCTGCGCCGCACGTTCGGCGCGCAGGAAGTCGCGCGCGTCCAGCCACGCCGCTTCGATATCGCGCTGGCTGAGCACCGCCGCCATCAGGCGCGCCGACCAGATTTCGCCGTGGCCAACCACTTCGGCGTACACCGCATCGGTGATGGCGCCGTCGAGCAGCGCCGCCAGGCGTTCAAGATCGCGGATGAAGGCTGCGGTCAGGGTTTCTGCATATTCAGCAGGCAGCAGTGCAGCGATCAACTCGCTGTGAAAACGGCGTAACGCCTGTTGCACCTGATGGGCCGATAAGCGATCGCTCTGGCTCAGCTTGAGCCAGCTGATCAGCTGGTTAGTGGTGCTGCCTGCGGCAGAGACCACCATTAAGTCGCCCGGCTGGCTGTAATCGGCCATGATACCGGCGACGCGCTGATAACAGCGCGCGTCGGCCAGGCTACTGCCACCAAATTTATGCAACTGCTTGATCGGCGTTCCCGCGCCTGCTGAAATCGTCATGGTTACCCCTCGGCTGCGATCCTGAATGCATTATCCAGGTCGGCGATTAAATCTTCGTGATCTTCAATTCCGACAGAAATACGCAGCAGCGAGTCGGAAATGCCCGCTGCGGCACGCGCGTCCGCCGACATGCCGGCGTGCGTCATGGTGGCGGTGTGCGAAATCAGACTTTCCACGCCGCCCAGCGACTCCGCCAGCGTAAACAGCTGCAGCGCCTTCAGGAAGCGGCGCAGCCGCGCCTCATCGGCGTCGAGTTCAAAACTGAGCATGGCGCCAAAACCGCGCTGCTGACGCGCGGCAAACTGGTGGCCGGCGTTCTCTGGCAGAGACGGATGATACAGCTTTTTCACCAGCGGTTGTTGCTTCAGGTAATCAACAATCGCCAGGGCGTTACGCTGCGCCGCCGCCATGCGCGGTGCCAGGGTGCGCAGGCCGCGCAGCAGCAGATAGCTGTCAAATGCCGCGCCGGTGACGCCAATGTTATTCGCCCACCAGGCGAGTTCCGTGACCAGCGCCGGATCTTTGGCGATGACCGCACCGGCCACCACGTCCGAGTGACCGTTCAGGTATTTGGTGCAGGAGTGGATCACCAGGTCGGCACCCAGCGCCAGCGGGTTCTGCAGCGCCGGGCTGAGGAAGGTGTTGTCCACTACGCTCACCGCACCGGCAGCACGCGCGGCGGCGCAGATGGCCGCAATGTCCACCACGCGCAGCAGCGGATTGCTCGGGCTTTCGACCAGTACCAGCTTTGGTTTTTCCGCCAGCGCCGCCGCCAGCGCCGCTTCATCGCCCTGATCGACAAACTTCACGCGGTAAGCGCCGCGCTTGCTCAGGCTGTCAAACAGACGATAGCTGCCGCCGTAGCAGTCGTGCGGCGCCACCAGCAGATCGCCTGGCTTCAGGAACACCGTCGTCACCAGATGAATCGCCGACATCCCGGTGTTGGTCAGCACCGCGCCCGCGCCCCCTTCCAGCTCAGCCAGCGCGCGCTGGACCACATCGCGCGTCGGGTTACCACGGCGTGAATAGTCATGCGCGCGCGGCTCGTTGAAATCGAGGAAGTTATAGGTGCTGGAGAGGTGAATCGGTGGGACAACGCAGCCATATTGCTCGTCATCATTCAAACCGCTGCGTACTGCGATGGTTGCCTGTTTACGCGTCATGGTGCTTACTGTTCCTGAAGTGTAATAAAAAAGTGGCAACAGAATAACATTCCGCAACTGGACGTCAATACATCTGGACATCTAAATGTCTTTGCGTATAGATTGAGCAAAGCCGCAATACCCGCTAAAATTACGCGTCATCGCCTGGTGTTCAGCGCGCTTTCCTGTGAAACGCGATGTGTAAGCATAAAACCGGCAGTTTAAGCGGTCAGGCATCGAAAAATCGGGCATAATCAACGGATTTCCCCATATTCAACTTTTTATTGATTAAGGTAACCCATGGCTGAATGGAACGGCGAATATATCAGCCCTTACGCTGAACACGGTAAGAAGAGCGAGCAGGTTAAGAAGATTACAGTTTCTATCCCGCTGAAAGTGCTGAAGATTTTAACGGATGAGCGTACCCGCCGTCAGGTGAACAATCTGCGTCACGCCACCAACAGCGAACTGCTGTGCGAAGCCTTTTTGCATGCCTTCACCGGGCAACCGCTGCCGAATGATGTTGATCTGCGTAAAGAGCGCAGCGACGAGATTCCGGAAGAAGCAAAACAGATTATGCGTGAGATGGGCATCGATCCCGACAGCTGGGAATACTGAGGCCAGAAATAAAAAAACCCAGCCGAGGCTGGGTTTTTTCTTGCAACCGAATCGTGAAGATTCGCCGGCAAATAATCTTATTTCTTGCTGCCTGGGATGCTGAAACGCTTGTTGAAGCGATCAACACGACCACCAGAGTCAACAACACGCTGCTTACCGGTGTAGAACGGGTGGCATTTGCCGCACACGTCCAGGTTCAGGGTACCAGTCATGGTTGAACGGGTGTTGATCACGTTGCCGCAAGAGCAGGTGATGGTCACAGCTTCGTATTTCGGGTGAATACCTTGTTTCATGGGAGAACCTCATAAAAGGCCGTGTCGCTCTCCGTGCCAGGCGAACCTGCACAGCACCACACGCGGTTAATAAATGGTGTATCTTTGACGAGTCATCTCATCAAAGGCGGCATAGTATACAGAAAATGAGCGCATTGATCAAATCCGCGCAATGCGCCGCGCTCTGCCATGCCGGGGAAACGCCTGCAGCCAGCGCCGCCGCGCGCTGAAGTATGACGGGGGTGACGCCAGCGTGTACACTACTTCTCCTTTTTACAGAACCGGATAGAGATCGACATGCCCGTTGTTCAGGTTGCCCTGCCCGTTCCGCTGCCTCGCCTGTTTGACTACCTGCTGCCCGCCGATGCGCCGCAGCCGGTGGCCGGCGCGCGCGTGAGCGTACCGTTCGGCAACCGGAAAATGACGGGCATCGTGGTTAGCACGCGCGCCACCAGCGATCTCCCCCTTGCCCAGCTGAAACAGATTGATGCGTTACTCGATGACCGCTCGCTGTTTTCGCCGGCGCTGTGGCGCATCCTCAACTGGGCCGCCGGCTACTATCACTCTCCGCTCGGCGAAGTGCTCAGCCATGCGCTGCCGGTACTGCTGCGTCAAGGTAAACCGGCCCAGGAAGCGCCGCTGTGGCAGTGGGTGGTGAACGAAGCCGGGCGCGAAGTGGCGCTGGAAAGCCTGAAGCGCGCGCCGAAACAGCAGCAGGCGCTGGCGGCGTTGCGTCAGCGGCCGCTGTATCGGCATCAGATCGGCGAGCAGGATTTTACCGATGCCGCGCTGCAGGCACTGCGTGCCAAAGGCCTGTGCGACCTGCGCGAACATGCGCCACAGCAGCACGACTGGCGCGCCAGTTTCGCGGTGAAAGGTGAACGGCTGCGGCTGAATACCGATCAGGCGATGGCGGTGGGCGCCATTCGCAGCGAGGATGAACATTACGCCGCGTGGCTGCTGGCAGGCATTACCGGATCGGGTAAAACCGAGGTCTATCTCAGCGTGCTGGAGAATGTGCTGGCGCGCGGTAAACAGGCGCTGGTGCTGGTGCCGGAAATTGGCCTGACGCCGCAAACCATCGCTCGTTTCCGTGAACGCTTCGATGCGCCGATTGATGTGCTGCACTCGGCGCTCAATGACAGCGAGCGTCTGGCGGTATGGCTGCGCGCGCGCAGCGGCGAGACCGCCATTGTCATCGGCACACGATCCGCGCTGTTCACCCCGCTGGCGCGGCCGGGCGTGATCATCATTGATGAAGAACACGACAGCTCCTACAAACAGCAGGAGGGCTGGCGCTATCAGGCGCGCGATCTGGCGGTATTCCGCGCTCACGAAGAAGATGTGCCGATTGTGATGGGCTCGGCGACGCCGGCGCTGGAGACGCTGCACAACGTGCGTGTCGGTAAATATCGCCAGCTCAACCTGACCAAACGCGCCGGTAACGCCAAACCGGCGCTGCAGCAGCTAATCGATCTCAAGGGGCAGCAGCTGAAAGGCGGTCTCGCGCCGGCGCTGCTGGGCAAGATGCGCCAGCACCTGCAGGCGGATAATCAGGTTCTGCTGTTTCTCAATCGCCGCGGCTTTTCGCCGGCGCTGATGTGCCACGACTGCGGCTGGCTGGCGGAGTGTCAGCGCTGCGACAGTTATTACACGCTGCATCAGCAGCATCGTCAGCTGCGCTGTCACCACTGCGACAGCCAGCGTCCGCTGCCGCATCAGTGTCCGGGCTGCGGTTCCACCCATCTGCTGCCGGTCGGCGTGGGCACGGAACAGCTGGAGCAGCAGCTCAGCACGCTGTTTCCTGGCGTGCCGGTGTCGCGCATCGATCGCGACACCACCAGCCGGAAAGGCGCGCTGGAACAGCATCTGGCCGATGTGCATCGCGGCGGAGCGCGCATTCTGGTCGGCACGCAGATGCTGGCTAAAGGCCATCACTTCCCGGACGTGACGCTGGTATCGCTGCTGGATGTCGATGGCGCGCTGTTTTCCGCCGATTTCCGTGCCGCCGAGCGCTTTGCCCAGCTCTACACACAGGTCGCCGGCCGCGCCGGCCGCGCCGGTAAGCAGGGCGAAGTGTTACTACAGACGCACCATCCGGAACATCCACTGCTGCAAACGCTGCTGCATCGCGGCTATTTTGCGTTTGCCGATCAGACGCTGCTGGAGCGTCAGTCAGTGCAGCTGCCGCCGTGGACCAGCCACGCACTGTTTCGTGCGGAAGATCTGGATAATGCGCAGGCTGCGGAGTTCCTTACTCAGCTGCGTAACCTGCTGGAAGCCAGCCCGCTCAAAGATGAGGCGATGTGGCTGATGGGGCCGGTGCCGGCGCTGGCACCGAAGCGCAGCGGACGCTGGCGCTGGCAACTGCTGCTACAGCATCCGTCGCGCAAGCGGCTGCAGCAGTTGCTGAGCAGTTCACTGCCGCTGGTCACCACCCTGCCCGCCGCGCGTAAAGTCAAATGGACGCTGGATATCGACCCCACCGAGAGTTAAGCCGCGCCACATCTGCGAGCCAGATCGAAAAAAGTCGCACAAGTCACAATTTTTATGCAAATTAAGTAACAACCTCACACGGCGTTGGGTTAACAATAGTGCCCGTCCCGGCACTGGGCCGGCTATGTGTGAATATCTATGCGCTGTACCGCGTCAGGAGTTAACGTTGGATCAGAAGCAACCCTCATCGGCAGCCACCATGAAAGATGTGGCCGAGCAGGCTGGCGTCTCCACCGCCACGGTTTCGCGCGCGCTGATGAATCCGGAAAAAGTCTCCGCCGCGACCCGGCAGAAAGTGGAACAGGCGGTGCAGGCCGTCGGCTATGCGCCGCACGGTCTGGCGCGCAACGCTAAACGCGGCGACACGCAAACCATTCTGGTGATTGTGCCGGACATCTGTGACCCTTTCTTCAGCGAGATTATCCGCGGCGTGGAAGTGACCGCCGCGCAGGAAGGCTATCTGGTGCTGATTGGTGACTGCGCGCATCAGGATCAGCAGGAGAAAACCTTCCTTAACCTGATGCTGACGCGCCAGATTGACGGCATGGTACTGCTGGGTTCGCAGCTGCCGTTTGACGCCGGCATTGAAGATCAGCGCAATCTGCCGCCGATGGTGATGGGCAACGAGTTCGCGCCGGAGATGGCGCTGCCCACGGTGCATATCGATAACCTGACCGCGGCCTTTGAAGCGGTGAATCACCTGTTACAGCTGGGCCATCGGCAGATCGCCTGCATCACCGGACCGGAACATATCCCGCTCAGCCAGTATCGGTTGCAGGGCTACATCCAGGCGCTGCGCCGCAGCAATATCGCCATAGATCCCACGCTGATTGTGCACGGTGACTTCACCTTTGAAGCCGGTGCCAGCGCGCTGAAGCAGCTGATGAGCCTGCCGCAGCCGCCGAAAGCCCTGTTCTGCCATAGCGATCTGATGGCGCTGGGCGCGATGAACCAGGCGCGTAAGCTGGGAATGCGTATTCCGCAGGATCTGTCGGTGGTCGGCTTCGATGATATCGAGCTGGCGCAATACTACGATCCGCCCCTGACCACCGTGGCACAGCCGCGTTTTGCCATTGGCCGCGAAGCGATGCTGCTGCTGCTGGATGAGCTGCAGGGCAAACGGGTCAATAACGGTTCACGCCTGCTCGACGCCGAACTCCGCGTCCGCGGCAGTACCGCACCGGCAGCAAAACGCGAAAAATGAATGCGGGAACCCTGCATTTTCAGCAGATTCTGAAGGCAGACTGTGCTGGTCAAAGTTCCAGCCCTTGAGTAACATGACGCATTCCTTGCCGGGCAAAATTAACACCCCATTTACACGCCCAGTGGCATTTTTTTGAAGGGTATCAGAACGAAAGTGGCACAGAGAGATTACGTAGGCCGCGGGCGTTCAACAGGGACGCGTCGCAAAAAACCCGCAGGCCGCAGCAAGAAAAGCAAAGGCGGCTCCGGCACTTCAAAGCTGATGATAGTACTGGCCGTGGCAGTGCTGGTGACCTTTGCCGGTGGTTTATGGTTCATCTCGCATCACAAAAAAGAAGAAACACCGGTGATTCCGAATCATAAAGCCAACGGTAATGGCCTGCCGCCGAAGCCGGAAGAGCGCTGGAAGTACATCAAAGAGCTGGAAAATCGTCAGGTGACCGTGCCGTCGCCCACCGAGCCGTCTGCCGGTGGCGAAATCAAGTCGCAAACCCAGCTGACCGACGAACAGCGTCAGCTGCTGGAGCAGATGCAGGCCGATATGCGCCAGCAGCCGACCCAGCTGAATGAAGTGCCGTGGAACGAACAAACCCCGGCTCAGCGCCAGCAAACGCTGCAGCGTCAGCAGCAGGCACAACAGCAACAACAGCAGTTGCAGCGTCAGCAACAGCAGTTACAGCAGCAGCGTCAGCAACAGTTGCAGCAGCAGCGCCAGCAGGAATTGCAGCAGCAGGCGGCACGCCAGCAGCAGCAACAGGCCGCGCCGATCACTCGCGAGCCGGCGAAGCCGCAGGAGAGCGCCAAAGCCAAAACGGAAGAGAAAGCGAGCACCCAGCGCTGGATGGTGCAGTGTGGCTCGTTTAAAGGCACCGATCAGGCGGAATCGGTACGCGCCGGTCTGGCGTTTGAAGGTTTCGAAAGCCGCATCACGACTGGCGGCGGCTGGAATCGCGTGGTGATTGGACCGTTTAAAGACCGCAGCAGCGCAGACAGCACCGTGAAGCGCCTGCACAGCTCCGGCCACAGCAGCTGTATTCCGCTCGCCCTGCCTTAACCCTCCCTGCTCGCCCCCGGCAATTTGCAGCATCAGATATTGCCGGGGGTTGAAACCCCACAGGATTACCCCATATCTGGTTGCATGATACGCCGCGCCCGCTGCGCGGTGTCTTTTTTCCACTGCAACAAGGGGTCTGCCCGTGACAACAATAGTAAGTGTACGACGCAACGGCCGGGTCGTGATCGGCGGTGATGGCCAGGCGACGCTCGGCAATACCGTAATGAAAGGCAATGTTAAAAAGGTGCGTCGTCTTTACAACGACAAAGTGATTGCGGGCTTTGCTGGCGGCACCGCAGATGCCTTTACCCTGTTTGAACTGTTCGAACGCAAACTGGAGATGCATCAGGGCCATCTGGTGAAAGCCGCAGTCGAACTGGCGAAAGACTGGCGTACTGACCGGATGCTGCGCCGCCTTGAAGCGCTGCTGGCGGTTGCCGATGAGAACTCCTCACTGATCATCAGCGGTAACGGTGACGTGATTCAGCCGGAAAATGACCTGATTGCAATCGGTTCCGGCGGGCCTTACGCCCAGGCAGCCGCCCGCGCGCTGCTGGAGAACACGGAGATGGGTGCGCACGATATCGTAGCCAAAGCGCTGAATATCGCCGGTGATATCTGCATCTACACCAACCACAACATTAACTACGAAGAATTACCGTCTAAGGCGTAAGGACCAAAACCATGTCTGAGATGACTCCACGCGAGATTGTCAGCGAGCTTAACCGCTTCATCATCGGCCAGGACGGCGCCAAAAAAGCGGTCGCCATTGCGCTGCGTAACCGCTGGCGCCGCATGCAGCTTGACGAAGAGCTGCGCCATGAAGTGACCCCAAAAAACATCCTGATGATCGGCCCGACCGGCGTCGGTAAAACCGAAATCGCCCGCCGTCTGGCGAAGCTGGCCAATGCGCCGTTCATCAAAGTTGAAGCCACTAAATTCACCGAAGTCGGCTATGTCGGGAAAGAAGTGGATTCGATTATTCGCGATCTGACGGACTCCGCCATCAAGATGGTGCGCAGCCAGGCGATCGAGAAAAACAAATACCGCGCCGAAGAGATGGCAGAAGATCGCATTCTGGATGTGCTGATCCCGCCAGCGAAAAACAACTGGGGGCAGCCGGAGCAGAGCGCTGAGCCGTCCGCTGCGCGCCAGTCGTTCCGCAAAAAACTGCGCGAAGGCCAGCTGGATGACAAAGAGATTGAGATCGATCTGGCTGCTGCACCGATGGGCGTTGAAATCATGGCGCCTCCGGGCATGGAAGAGATGACCAGCCAGCTGCAGTCGATGTTCCAGAACCTCGGCGGCCAGAAGCAGAAGCCGCGTAAGCTGAAAATCAAAGATGCGATGAAGCTGCTGATTGAAGAAGAAGCGGCCAAGCTGGTGAACCCGGAAGAGCTGAAGCAGGATGCCATCGACGCGGTTGAACAGCACGGTATCGTGTTCATCGACGAAATCGACAAAATCTGTAAGCGCGGCGGCCAGTCGTCGGGCCCGGATGTGTCACGTGAGGGCGTACAGCGCGATCTGCTGCCACTGGTGGAAGGCTGCACCGTGTCCACTAAACACGGCATGGTCAAAACCGACCATATCCTGTTTATCGCCTCCGGTGCGTTCCAGGTGGCCAGCCCGTCGGATCTGATTCCGGAGCTGCAGGGTCGTCTGCCGATTCGCGTTGAGCTGCAGGCGCTGACGGTCAATGATTTCGAACGCATCCTGACCGAGCCGAACGCGTCCGTGACCGTGCAGTACAAAGCGCTGATGGGCACCGAAGGCGTTAACGTTGAATTCACTGAAGACGGCATCCGTCGCATCGCCGAAGCGGCGTGGCAGGTGAACGAAACCACCGAGAACATCGGTGCACGTCGTCTGCACACCGTGCTGGAGCGTCTGATGGAAGATATCTCCTACGACGCCAGCGATCGCCACGGCGAATCGATCACCATCGATGCCGAATACGTTGGTCAGCATCTGGATGAACTGGTGGCCGACGAAGATCTCAGCCGCTTCATTCTGTAATTCCAGTCAATACCCAGCCTTGCGCTGGGTATTTTTTTGCCCGCACGCCGCGCTGTACCCGATTATCCCGTTGCCTCTGTTGTCGCTGCGCTGCAAAAGCGGGCGGATTTGATGTATCCTTTGCCTGTTTTCCTTAATGAGTTTTCCCAATGAAAGAACAAGAAAAAGCCGAGATTAAACGTCTCAGCGACCAGCTGGACGCGCTGAATCGCAAAGAACCGCAGCTGCTGGAAGCGGGCGATGCCGAAAAGCTTGGCGCGCTGCTGAAAGAGAAAGAGACGCTGGTGCAGGAAATTGAGCGTCTGCGCAACGTGCGCGAAGAGAAGCTGAGCAAAGAAGCCCAGCAGCTGAAAAAGCTGCCGTTCAGCCGTGAAATCACCAAAAAAGAGCAGGCTAACATGGGCGCGCTGAAGAAAAGCGTGCGCGGCCTGGTGGTGGTACACCCGATGACCGCGCTGGGACGCGAGATGGGGCTGAAGGTGATGACCGGCTACGCAAAGCAGCCGTTCTGATTGCCGTTACGCGGCGTGGACCACGTCGCGTTCTGCCCCGGCAGCCTGCAGCACCTGCTGCGCCAGCGTATCCAGCAAGGCATAGCGGCGGCGATACTCCGCGCGCTTCTTGCTGGCAATCTCTTCCAGATCTTTACGTGCCATGCTCAGCGGCAGCGTAAACAGCTCATCACCACGCATTTCCCCGCCCAGTGACAGCCAGAACTCGCTATAGCTGGCAAAGAATTTATCACCTTTGCTGTGACGGTAGCGCAGACTGCGGAAAACATGGGTGGTATCGCCAACCGCGGTAATGGCCTGTACGCCGCACTGTGCCGCCAGAATAAATACCGCTTCCATCAGCAGACGCTTGGGAAATACGCCGTGCGCGGCTTTGGTGGCATCGCGAATAACGTCACTGGAAATATGTTTCCGCGGCCCCTGCAAGCCCCCAATTAATAGCGTGCGCTGCTGCTGTTCCTGAATAATAGAGAATGACAGCGAGGCCAGCGTCAGATCCTGATAATTAAGCAGCAGCGTAATTTCCCCTTCCCGGTCGTAATGGCCAGAGCAGCAATAAATCGCAAACTGCTCCTCGTTTTTGCCGTCGAAACGGGCAAGGAGATTACCGGTCGGGCTCAGCAGCAACTGGCGCAGCTGATTATTCGCCAGCTTATCCATCAATTGATAATGATCGAGAATCGCCTGCGCACGCTGCGCCACGCTGAAACCGGCGCGCAAATAGGGACGATGCGGCTTAGCCGGCAGTAAGCCCTGGCTGTTTAACAGTTGCGGCAGAAAAGAGAGTTTGGCCAGCTGATGGAGATAATTAAAAGTGGTCAGTGGAAATACCGCTGACCTTAAGGCAAATTTCAGGCGAAATTGCTGGCTATTCCACAGCTTATTTGGCCGCAGCTTTCCACTGACTAAAGGTATAAACAGCGCGGCCGACGAAACGGAGTCCGGCTCAGAATGTGTAATAATAGACATGATTATTTTTACGTCGCGAGATAACTGAAGGCTACTGTATGCCCCAAATTATCAACGGCGCGTTAATAACCACTTTAGCCTGGTCATGACGTGGTGTTTGTTGAGCTGCGGTTTAGGATGGCGATAAAAAAACCGGTGCACGCAGGCACCGGTTATTCACATAGCGTAAGCCAGAACTTATTTTGCCGAGGCGAAACGTGCCGCTGCTTCGTCCCAGTTCACCACGTTCCAGAACGCTTTGATGTAGTCAGGGCGCTTGTTCTGATACTTCAGATAGTAAGCGTGCTCCCACACATCCAGACCGATGATTGGGAAACCAGACACGCCAGCGATGGCTTCGCCCATCAGCGGGTTGTCCTGGTTAGCGGTTGAAACGACCGCCAGCTTGTCGCCTTTTTTCACCAGCCACGCCCAGCCAGAGCCAAAACGGGTCGCAGCCGCTTTCTCGAACTCTTCCTGGAATTTCTCGACGCTGCCGAAATCTTTTTCGATTGCCGCTTTCAGGTCGCCCTGCAGCGTGGTGCCGGTTTTCAGGCCTTTCCAGAACAGGCTGTGGTTAGCGTGGCCGCCAGCGTTGTTACGCAGTGGGCCTTTTTTGTCTGCTGGCAGCTGATCCAGTTTGGTGATCAGTTCATCAACCGGCAGGTTTGCGAATTCGGTACCTTCCAGCGCCGCGTTGGCGTTGTTAACGTAGGTCTGGTGATGTTTAGTGTGATGGATTTCCATCGTCTGCTTGTCGAAGTGCGGTTCCAGTGCGTCGTAGGCGTACGGCAGGGATGGCAGTGAATAACTCATGTTCTTCCTCTCCATTTAGTGTTTGGCAGCACAACCTTGCTGGTGTGCCGCATAAGCAGTCGGATCATTATAGTTAAAATCATGATCCGGAAAAGGGTTATCAATGCCTTAGTAATGATAAGGATTTGATCAATCTGGCAAAAGGTGCGCACACACGGCTACACCTTGTGCGTACTGGCGCGCAGCTTAAGCTGCACCGGCAGCTCATTGATGGCAGGCGGCTCGTCGCCGTTGAGCGCCGCCAGCAGGCGTTTACCGGCCATGCGCCCCATCTCCTCGTACGGCAGCACAATGCTGGTCAGCGGCGGCGAACATACCGCCGCCAGCGGGCCACCGCCGATGCTGGCAATCGCCAGCTGGCTGGGCACCGAGACGCCCGCCGCGTGACAGGCCATGATGGCGCCGCACGCCACTTCATCGCTGGTACAGATCAGGACGTCCAGTTCCGGCCAGGTGAGACGGATCTCTGCCAGCAGGCTGTGGCCAGCGGCAAAGGTGGGCATTTTCGGTGAGGTCACCACGCGGTGCGGTGCCAGATTCAGCGCCAGCATCCCGCTGTGCCAGCCATTGAGCAGCTGACGGAAAATAGTGCTGTGCGTTTGTGTGCACAGCAGGCCGGGATGGCGATAGCCGCGCTCCACCAGGCTGTTTACCAGCTGGCGAATGGCTTTCGCATAGTCTACGCCGATGCTAATGCCGGCAGAATCCTGATGCACGCCGCCGATGTCCATCACCGGCAGGCCGGAGTTGCTCAGCAGGCGCTGTGCTTCGGCAGCATTGTCGAAATTGAAGTGCACCATCGCGGCCGGGTTGTAAGAGAGCAGCATCTCAATCAGCTCGCTCTCCTCCGCCGCCGAATGATTGGCTTCGGCCAGCATCATGTTATAGCCCTGCGGCCGCAGCACCTCCTGCAGCGCCTCTGACACAATCGCGCTGCCCGGCGTAGCAAAAGAAGGTACTACCATGGTGATCAGCCGCGACGAGGCCGACGCCAGGTTACGCGCCTGCACGTTGGGCACATAGGCCAGTTCCGCGACGGCCGCGTCGATCCTTGCGCGAATTTCGGGCGACACTTTCTCCGGCATACGCAAAGCGCGCGACGCCGTCATGGCGCTGACACCGACCAAACGGGCAACATCGGCCAGCGTGCTTTTGCCGGTACTGCGCCGTCGTTTTTCTGTCATGCGTTCTCCTGTCTCTACCCTGCTGGTTCCGGGTAGCGCTCGATTTATCCGCACGCAGCTTAAAACCAAAAGCAAATTGGTGCCATGTTAAAAACCACAGAATCGGGCATGTCTCATTGGCTGCGTGATTTTCGCTGGCCTGAGCATGTCACCCCCGCCTCAGCGTGACAAACCGCGCGCGCAAAAATGTTATCGCTAACACACTTTTTAACATCATTCGTGTTAGCGCTAACTTTTGCGAGCAACATCACAGAACCCAGGCGATAAAATCACCTACAGTGCACCGCATCGACGAATAAACAGGAATTACTGATGCTCACTCAATGGCTGACACCGCAACATATCCGGGTAATAGACGACGTTAGCGACTGGCAGGAAGCGGTGCGTTTATCGGCCGAGCCGCTGCTGGCGGAGGGGGCAATTACCCCGGCTTATCTGGATGCGATCTTTACCTCGCACGCTGAGCTGGGGCCCTATTATGTGCTGGCGCCGGGTCTGGCGATGCCGCATGCGCGTCCGGAACAGGGTGCGCGCAAAAACGGCCTGTCCCTGCTGCATGTAAAACAAGGCGTGAATTTTGCCGCCGATGAAAACGACCCGGTGTTTGTCGTTATTATGCTGTGCGCCCTGTCTGGCGACGATCATATTCAGATGATCACCGCGCTGGCTGAGGTGTTCAGCGACGAATCCCGCCTGCAGCAGTTGCTGTCGGCATCGACCCTGCCAGCGATTGAAGCTGTCATTAAAGATTAATCACCAGAGAAACCTGAAAATGAAAAAAGTACTGATTGTGTGTGGAAACGGTTTAGGCAGCAGCTTCATTGTGGAAATGAACGTGAAGAAAATTATTAAGGAGCTGGGTAAAGAGGCTGAAGTGGGTCATACCGATTTAACCTCTGCCAAATCCGAGCAGGCCGATATTATCATCAGTGCTAAAGATATCGCTGACCAGCTGTCGAGCCACAGCGCACAGGTATTTGGCCTGAGCAATTTACTGGATAACGCCAGAATCAAAGAAATTCTCGCCGACAACCTGTAATTGACCCGACGAAATTTACTCACACGGAGTAATTTATGCTGCAGTTTATAATTAAGGATGTTCTTGGAACACCCGCTATACTTGTCGGCCTTTTTTCCCTGATTGGTTTATTACTGCAAAAGAAACCGGTATCCGATGTGATTTCCGGTACGCTAAAAACCATCATGGGTTTTGTTATTCTTATCGCCGGGGCCAACTTAATTGCGGCCACCCTGACCATCTTCAGCCAGCTATTCGAGCACTCGTTCAATATTCAGGGCGTAGTGCCGAATACTGATGCGATGGCCGCGCTGGCACAGAAAAACTACGGTACCGAAACCGCGATGATCATGGTGTTCGGTATGCTGGTGAATATTGTGCTGGCGCGCATCACGCCGCTGAAATACATCTTCCTGACCGGGCACCATACGCTGTATATGTCGGCCATGCTGGCGGTGATCCTGTCGGTGGGCGGCGTGCACGGCTTCTGGCTGGTGCTGATCGGCTCGCTGATTCTCGGCACCATGATGGTGGTATGCCCGGCGATTCTGCAGCCTTTCACCCGCAAAATCACCAACTCGGACGATCTGGCGCTGGGCCACTTTGGCTCCACCGGCTACCTGTTGTCAGCGCTGGTTGGCAAAGCGGTGGGCAAAGGCAGCCCGTCAATTGAAGAGCTGAAAGTACCGAAAACCCTCAACTTCCTGCGCGACTCGTCCGTGGCAATTTCGCTGACCATGATGATTCTGTTTGTCGCGCTGGTGCTGGTCGCCGGTAAAGAGTTTACCGAAAGCCAGGTGAGCGGCGGCCAGAACTTCATCGTCTTTGCCATTATCCAGTCAATCACCTTTGCTGCGGGTGTTTACATCATTCTTGCCGGTGTACGCATGGTGATTGCCGAGATCGTCCCGGCGTTCAAAGGCATCGCCGATAAACTGGTGCCGAACGCAAAACCGGCGCTGGATTGCCCGACGGTCTTCCCGTTCGCGCCGAACGCCGTGATCATCGGCTTCCTGTGCAGCTTCGCCGCCGGGCTGATCAGCATGTTCCTGTGCCCGCTGTTCGGTCTGAGCGTGATTGTGCCGGGCCTGGTGCCGCACTTCTTCTGCGGCGCGACCGCTGGCGTCTACGGCAACATCACCGGCGGACGGCGCGGTGCCATCATCGGTTCCTTTGTTCAGGGGCTGCTGATCTCCTTCCTGCCCGCCATTCTGCTGCCGCTGATGGGTGACCTTGGCTTCGCGTCCACCACCTTTGGTGATGCGGACTTCGGTATCGTCGGCATTGTGCTCGGCCATATTATTTCGTTCTTCCATTGATGTCACAGACAGCGCCTGCGGGCGCTGTTTGCGTAATGAGGAAATCAGCATGAACGCCCGCTTTTCACCGTCCCTGATGTGCATGGATTTGACCCGCTTCCGCGAGCAGATCGAAGCGATGAACGCCAGCGCCTCGTTCTATCATGTCGATATTATGGATGGCAGCTATGTTAAGAATATTACGCTGTCGCCGTTCTTTATTGAGAACCTGCGTAAAATTACCGATGTGCCGATTGATGTGCATTTAATGGTGAACCACCCGGAAGATATTATTCCGATGTGCATTGATGCCGGCGCGGATATTATCAGTTTCCATCCGGAGACGGCGAATAACAAAATTTTCCGCCTGCTGACGCAAATTAAAGAGGCTGGTCGTCGCTGCGGCGTGGTGCTGAATCCGGCGACGCCAGCCGACAGCATTCGTGAATATGCGCATCTGCTGGATAAAGTGACGGTGATGTCAGTCGATCCCGGTTTCGCCGGACAGAAATTTATTCCGGAAACGCTGAACAAAATTCGCCAGCTGATCGCCATGCGGGAAACTCACGGTTATCACTATCTGACCGAAATCGATGGGTCGTGCAATGCGCGCACCTTTAAGCAGATTGCCGCCTCGGGCGTCGACGTGTTTATTGTCGGCACCTCCGGCCTGTTCAATCTCGACGATGATGTGGCGCAGGCGTGGCAGAAGATGGAGCAGATTTTTGCGCAGGAAACTGCCGCGGCGTGATGTCCTTTCGCGCCCTGCCAGATGCGCATCAACGCGCATCTGGCACATTATGCTGAAGGGTCGCCATTCATGGCGACCTGATATCTGAGTAATTAACGCCCCAGCTCGGTCAGCGACTTATCCAGCGCTCCCACCAGCCAGTCGATATCACCGCTCTGGAACGCCAGCGGCGGACGCAGTTTCAGCACGTTACCGTACGGCCCGGCCACCGACGTCAGCACATGGTGATCGCGCAGCTTCTCGATCAAGTCCAGAGCCAGCGCTTTGTCGGGCGTCTTACTGCTGCGATCCTGCACCAGCTCAAACCCGATAAACAGCCCGGCACCGCGCACATCACCAATGCAGTCATGGCGGTCCATCAGCTTCTGCAGCTCCGCCAGCAGCTGTGCGCCGACCACGCGGCTATGCTCCTGCAGCCCCTCTTCCTGAATCACCGTCAGCACCGCCTGCGCAGCGGCCATCGCCACCGGGTTGCCGCCAAAGGTATTGAAATAAGGGATCTCGTCGCTGAACGCGGCCAGCACGTCGCTTTTCGCCAGCAGGCCGGAAACCGGAATACCGTTGCCCATCGGCTTACCGGTGGTGACCACATCCGGCACCACGCCGTGACGGGCAAAGCCCCAGAAGGCATCGCCGGTGCGGGCAAAGCCGGGCTGCACTTCATCAGCGATAAAAATGCCGCCGTTAGCATGCACCACATCCACCGCTTGCTGCAGGAATCCGCGTGGATTAGGCAGCACGCCGTCGGAGGAGAAGATCGAGTCGGCGAGGAAACCGGCGAATTTAATGCCGTGCGCTTTCATGTCATCAATCTGCTGCTGAATCTGATCGGCGAACCATGCCCCGAGGTCAGGCGCATCGACACGATAAGCATCCGGTGGTGGCACCAGGCGGGTGGTCGCGGCCAGCGGCTGACCGCTACCCAGTGCCGGTGACGCGCCAGAAGTCAAATCACTGGTACCGTGGTATGCCTCCTGCGAGACAATAATGCCGGTGCCGCCGCTCCAGGCGCGCGCCACGCGTATCGCCAAATCGTTGGCTTCTGAGCCGGTACACATATACATGGCGCGATCGATGGCTTCCGGCGTGGTCGCCAGCAACGCTTCGCTGTAATCAAGAATGCGCTCGTGCAAATAACGCGTGTGCGTGTTCAGCATCTTCATCTGCTGATTCACCGCCTCAATGACCGCCGGATGGCAGTGGCCGATGCTTGCCACATTGTTATACACATCCAGATATTTGTTACCCGCCGCATCCCACAAATACTGCCCTTCGCCGCGCACCAGATGCACCGGCTTGCGATAAAACAGACGATACGATTCGCCCAGCACTTTGCTGCGCTTGTCCGTCAGAGTGCGGGTGGCCGGATCCAGCGCGTCGGCGTGTTCGGCGCGAAAACTGTTGGTATCCATGATGGTGGAACGTGTAACCATGGTAACTCCCGTTGCGAAGGTGAAAGGGGTGTTTGCAGCCTGATCTCTGCGAACATCATGCCTGCTTTAGTGAAAAATGCAACCAAATACACAAATACAACCAAATACACATGACGCCACGATGACACTCAGGTAAGCTTAGGCCCAGCTTCGCTCTGCCACAGGGAAACGTCATGCTGCAGGAAACCCGTTTACATCGCATCCGCGCGCTGCTGAGCACGCAACATCAGCTCAGCACTGAACGCATCATCAAAGAGCTGGGCATTTCGCGGGAAACGGCACGGCGCGATATCATTTCGCTTGAGGCGCAGGGGCTGGCGCGCCGCGTACATGGCGGTCTGGTGGCGCTGGAGAGCCCGCCGGAGCCACCGCTGCAGGTGCGCCGTAACGCACAGGCCAGAGAGAAACGCGCGATTGCCGCCGCGGCGGTACAACATCTGCAACCCGGCCAGACGCTGTTCCTCGATGCCGGCACCACCACCACGCTGCTGGCTGAAGAGCTGCGCACCATGTCCGGCCTGACCATCATCACCAACAGTCTGCAGGCGGCACTGGCGCTTAGCGCGGCCGAAGAGCATGAAACCCTGAATAACCAGGTGCTGCTGCTGGGCGGCATGATGATGGCCGGCGCGCAGCAGACGCGGGGAGAAATGACGGTGGGGGAAATTTATCGATATCGCGCCGACGTGGCGCTGCTGTCACCGGTCGGCATCGATGCCCGAAACGGTGCCAGCAGCTTCCATCCGCATGAAGCCGCCATCGCGCACGCCATGGTACAGCAGGCCAGCCGCACCCTGCTGCTGGCGGATCACAGCAAACTCGGCGTGATCAGCCGTACCCAGTACGCCCCTGTCGGCGATATCGATCTGTTGATTTGCGACGGCGGCGCGGCAAAGCCCGGTGCGCTCAGCGCTCTGCAGCAGGCGTTAGCGGTGCAGGTGGTGTAAGGCACGGTCACCGTACTGACGGCACGGTGACCTCATCGATTATGGCTGAACCAGCGTGAGGATTTTTTGGCTTATTTTCTCAACCAGCCGTCCGTCATTTTTAAAAACAAACTCATCGGAAAATATCTGATGGCCGTTACTGTAGCCAGGCGACCACAGCTGATTATTTTTCAGTGAGTCCTGATAGATGCCAACCAGGGCTTTGTTATAAGCCGCCGAGATATGCACCACGGCGGTATCGGGAGTAATCACGCAATCACTTTTCTTAACCGCAGCGAAAGCGTGATACAGCGAGGGAACGCGGTATAACTTCGCGGGGTGCAGCGATGCCTGTTCCAGCGCGCCTTTGTGATCAAGCACCACGATATTGGTAGCTGCATTGTGCCTGACAATCGCCCCGATTAGCTCATTCAGCTGCTGCTCAGAGAGGTCACGATCGGCATGACTGGCATAAATATTGATTAAAATATTGTGCTCATCAGCGGAAAACATGCCGGACTGGTGAATTTCGGCATCAATTCGCTCAGGGTAAAATATTTCATAATTCAGTCCACCAACCGTCTCAACCTGAAGATAGTCAAGAACCGCACGATAAATATTTTTAACGTGGTTATTAAGGTGATCGAACTGAATGTTGATATCGTAAGGTTTAAGCCAGCCTGGCTTGTTGAAACCCAGCGTCATTTTAGGATTGATATCGGCAATCATTTTGGGCATATACAGCGCGGTTTGCCAGATAGCCGTATCGATCAATAAATCGTAAGCATTGTCTCTCAGGAGGGTAACGACCTCACTCCCGATGGCGGTGTCATATTTATCGCGCTGATGACAATCGCTGAAACTCTCCGAGAGATAGATGTTGTGAATATACGGGTTATGTCGGAAAAGGCTCTCATTCTCCTTTACCGCCAGAATATCTACACGATACCCGGCTTCAAACAGCGCTCTGAGAAAACACGTAGAAACAATGGCATCGCCGATTTTACCTTCATTGCGAACCAGCAGAATGGATTTGATATCCTGTCTATTCTGTTTGTGGCCTGAAGACTTTTTCCATTTCCTTGCTGCAAAATAAAGATCAAGAGAATATTTAATCTCTTTCTTTAAATAATTACGCCTGCGATTCAGCTGCCGCAGCTTTTTAATTAAAGCCATAATGGATATATTATTATTGATTGAGACGTTAATGATAGCGCATCAACTTCTTCATTCCTATCAAAAATAATGTCACATTAAAAACTATTGCATGCATATTATTTAGCAGGCTAACCAGAAAAGCGCAGCGTAATAAAAGATTGCCTGACACCTCCCGGTACGCTACACGCCGCGAACGATAAAATTCCCGGCATGTACCGCTCATCAACCGTTGATCAGACGCTGCGGATGGCTGTACACCGTGGCGCGTCCCGGTTTAGAAAAACCGACCAACGTCAGGTTACAGCGCTCGGCCACCTCAACGGCCAGCTGGGTAGCGGCCGAGACGGCAAACAGGATCTCTACGCCGCACATGGCAGATTTTTGCACCATCTCATAGCTGGCGCGGCTGGAAACCAGCACCGCGCCCTGCTGCCAGTGCTGCTGGCTGCGCTGACCCAGCAGCTTATCCAGCGCCACGTGGCGCCCCACGTCTTCGCAGCCGCCCTGCAGTTCACCCTGCGGCGACATCCACGCGGCGGCGTGCGTACAACCGGTCAGATTGCCGATGGGCTGGAAATCGCGCAGCTGTGCCAGCCCGTTATCGAGGCAGGCCAGATCGAAGGTCTGCGTAAACGGCAGCGGCTGCACCGGCTTGCCGATTTGATCCAGCTGCTCCACCCCGCACACGCCGCAACCGGTGCGGCCCGCCATGGCGCGACGCTGCGCCTTCAGCGCCATAAAACGCCGGCTGGAGAGTTCGATCTGCACTTCGAACCCATTGCAGCCCGGCACCACATCCATGCCATAGATCTCGCCGGGTTGCTCAATAATGCCTTCGGAGAGCGAAAAACCGAGCGCAAAAGCCTGCAGATTATCCGGCGTCGCCATCATCACCACGTGTGAAATGCCGTTGTAGACCAGCGCCACCGGCACTTCCTGCGCCAGCCAGTCGCTTTCCGCTTCGGTAATCGTGTGGCGCTGCCATACGGTGGTCTGGCTCAGTCCTGCGATCTCATTCACATTCTGGTTACTTTTTTGCTGTTTCGCTTTCACTTCTCTCGTCTCGCATAACAACCACATTAAAGTAGTGGTAATATCAGGTCGCTTTTGACGCAATCCTGCGTGGAGCCATTCTGAACCCCGGCTCCATCCAGCGCAAAAAAATTATTACAGCAATGTCGACTCAAGGATTACCCATGAACGTCAGCCGAAGAAAATTCTTCAAGATCTGCGCTGGCGGTATGGCAGGAACCATGGCAGCACTGCTCGGCTTTACGCCGGAAGCCGCGCTGGCGGAAACACGGCAGTATAAGTTGCTGCGTGCCCGCGAAACCCGTAATACCTGCACTTACTGCTCAGTCGGCTGTGGCCTGTTAATGTACAGCCTCGGCGATGGCGCAAAGAACGCCAAAGAGACCATTTTCCACATCGAAGGGGATCCGGACCATCCGGTGAGCCGCGGCGCGCTCTGTCCGAAAGGCGCGGGCCTGCTTGATTTTGTCCACAGCGACAGCCGTCTGAAATATCCGGAATACCGTGCGCCAGGCTCCGACAAATGGCAGCGCATCAGCTGGGATGACGCCTTTACGCGCATCGCGCAGCTGATGAAAGCCGATCGCGACGCCAACTTTATCGCGCAGAACGCCGCCGGCGTGACGGTAAACCGCTGGCTCTCCACCGGCATGCTGTGCGCTTCGGCCTCCAGCAACGAAACCGGCTACTTAACGCAAAAATTTACCCGATCGCTCGGTATGCTGGCGGTCGACAACCAGGCACGCGTCTGACACGGACCAACGGTAGCAAGTCTTGCTCCAACATTTGGTCGCGGTGCGATGACCAACCACTGGGTCGACATCCGTAATGCCAATCTGGTTGTGGTGATGGGCGGAAACGCTGCTGAGGCGCATCCGGTCGGTTTCCGCTGGGCGATGGAAGCCAAAATTCACAACAAAGCCAAACTGATTGTTATCGATCCGCGCTTCACGCGCACGGCATCGGTGGCAGACTTTTACACGCCTATCCGCCCCGGCACCGACATTGCCTTCCTGTCGGGTGTGCTGCTGTGGCTGCTGCAGAATGACAAAATCCAGCATGAATATGTGCAGGCGTATACCAATGCCAGCCTGATTGTGCGGGAGGATTACCATTTCGACGATGGCCTGTTCAGCGGCTACGACGAAGCCAATCGCAAATATGACAAAACCAGCTGGAACTACGAGCTGGGCGACGACGGCTTTGCCAAACGCGATGACAGCCTGAGCCATCCGCGCTGCGTCTGGAATCTGCTGAAGCAGCACGTCAGCCGTTATACGCCGGAAATGGTCGAGCGCATCTGCGGCACGCCAAAAGCGGATTTCCTGCACGTCTGTGAGCTGATTGGCGAAACCAGCGCGCGCGACCGCACCACCTCGTTCCTGTATGCGCTGGGCTGGACACAGCACTCGGTCGGGGCGCAGAACATTCGCACCATGGCGATGATTCAGCTGCTGCTGGGCAATATGGGGATGGCCGGCGGCGGCGTCAATGCGCTGCGCGGACACTCCAATATTCAGGGTCTGACCGATCTCGGCCTGCTGTCGCAAAGCCTGCCGGGCTATATGACGCTGCCGTCGGAAAAACAGACCGATCTCACCAGCTATCTGGCGGCGAACACGCCGAAGCCGACGCTGCCGGGCCAGGTGAATTACTGGGGCAACTACCCGAAATTCTTCGTCAGCATGATGAAAGCCTTCTTTGGCGATAAAGCGCAGGCGGAGAACAGCTGGGGCTTTGACTGGCTGCCGAAGTGGGACAAAGGCTACGACGTGCTGCAGTACTTCGAGATGATGTCGCAGGGCAAGGTCAACGGCTATCTGTGCCAGGGCTTTAACCCGGTGGCGTCGTTCCCGAACAAGCGCAAAGTGATTGATTCGCTGTCGAAGCTGAAGTTCCTCGTCACCATCGACCCGCTCAACACCGAAACCTCGACCTTCTGGCAAAACCACGGCGAGTTTAACGATGTCGATCCGGCGCAGATTCAGACCGAAGTGTTCCGTCTGCCGTCGACCTGCTTTGCCGAGGAGAACGGCTCAATCGTCAACTCCGGCCGCTGGCTGCAGTGGCACTGGAAAGGTCAGGATGCGCCGGGCGAAGCGCTCAACGACGGTGAAATTCTCTCCGGTATCTATCTGCGTCTGCGTGAGATGTATGCGCGCGAAGGCGGTGCACAGCCAGAGCCGGTGCTGAACATGACCTGGAACTACCTGACACCCGACAATCCGGCCTCGGAAGAGGTGGCGATGGAGAGCAACGGCAAGGCGCTGGCGGACATCTACGATGACAAAGGCACGCTGCTGGTGAAAAAAGGCCAGCAGCTCAGCACCTTTGCCCATCTGAAAGATGACGGCAGCACCAGCAGCGGCTGCTGGATTTTCGCCGGTAGCTGGACACCGGACGGTAACCAGATGGCGCGCCGCGATAACACCGATCCGAGCGGGCTGGGCAATACGCTGAACTGGAGCTGGGCGTGGCCGCTGAACCGTCGCATCCTGTATAACCGCGCCTCCGCCGACCCGCAGGGCAACCCATGGGATCCGAAACGCCAGATCCTCAAATGGGATGGCAGCAAGTGGGGCGGTATGGATATTCCGGACTACAGCACGGCCGCACCGGGCAGTAACGTCGGGCCGTTTATCATGCAGCCGGAAGGCATGGGCCGCCTGTTCGCCATCGACAAAATGGCAGAAGGACCGTTCCCGGAGCACTACGAGCCGTTTGAAACGCCGCTCGGCACCAACCCGCTGCACCCTGACGTGGTCTCCAACCCGGCCGCGCGCGTATTCAAAGACGATCTGGCGGCGATGGGCAAAGCGGAGCAGTTCCCGTATGTCGGCACCACGTATCGTCTGACCGAGCATTTCCACTACTGGACCAAACACGCGTTGCTTAACGCCATCGCGCAGCCGGAACAGTTTGTGGAGATTGGAGAGAAGCTGGCGAACAAGCTCGGCATCGCCCAGGGCGATACGGTGAAGGTGAGCTCCAACCGCGGCTATATCAAAGCCAAAGCGGTGGTCACCAAGCGCCTGCGTCCGCTCAACGTCGATGGCAAAACTGTCGATACCATTGGCATCCCGATTCACTGGGGCTATCAGGGCGTGGCGAAAAAAGGCTTTATCGCCAATACCCTGACGCCGTTTGTCGGTGACGCCAACACGCAAACGCCGGAGTTTAAGGCGTTCCTGGTTAACGTCGAGAAGGTGTAACGGAGAACGAAGATGGCTTATCAATCGCAAGACATTATCCGCCGCTCCGCCACCAATGGTTTCACGCCTGCCCCGCAGGCGCGTGACCATCAGCAGGAAGTGGCGAAACTGATCGACGTCACCACCTGCATCGGCTGTAAGGCGTGTCAGGTCGCGTGTTCAGAGTGGAACGACATTCGCGACGAGGTCGGTCATAACGTCGGGGTGTATGACAACCCGGCGGATTTAACCGCCAAATCCTGGACGGTGATGCGTTTCTCGGAAGTCGAGGAGAACGGCAAGCTGGAGTGGCTGATCCGCAAGGATGGCTGTATGCACTGCGCCGACCCCGGCTGCCTGAAAGCCTGTCCGTCGGAAGGCGCGATTATTCAGTACGCGAACGGGATCGTCGATTTTCAGTCGGAACAGTGCATTGGCTGCGGCTACTGCATCGCCGGCTGTCCGTTTGACGTGCCGCGGCTGAATAAAGACGACAACCGCGTGTATAAATGCACGCTGTGCGTCGATCGCGTTAACGTCGGTCAGGAACCGGCGTGCGTGAAAACCTGTCCGACCGGGGCGATTCACTTCGGCAGCAAAAGCGATATGCAGCAGCTGGCTGCCGATCGCGTCGCCGAGCTAAACACGCGCGGCTATGCCAACGCCGGGCTGTACGATCCGGCTGGCGTCGGCGGCACGCACGTCATGTACGTGCTGCACCACGCCGACAAACCGCAGCTGTATCACGGCCTGCCGGCCAACCCGAGCATCAGCCCGGCGGTCACCTTCTGGAAAGGCGTCTGGAAACCGCTGGCTGCTATCGGCTTTGCCGCCACCTTCGCCGCCGCGGTGTTCCACTACGTTGGTGTCGGTCCGAACCGGGTGGAAGAGGACGACGACGAAAACCTGCATGAAAAAGAGGAGCGCGAATGATGAAAAAGCGCGATCGTCTGGTGCGCTACAGCGCGCCGGAACGCATCAATCACTGGATTGTCGCGTTCTGTTTTGTGTTTGCCGCGCTCAGCGGACTGGGTTTCTTTTTCCCGTCGTTTAACTGGCTGATGCACGTGCTCGGCACGCCACAGCTGGCGCGTATTCTGCACCCGTTCGTCGGCGTGGTGATGTTTGCTGCCTTTATTATCATGTTCTTACGCTACTGGAAGCACAATCTTATCCAGCGCGACGATCTGGTATGGGCGAAAAATATCCGCAAAATCGTGCGTAATGAAGAGGTGGGCGATACCGGGAAATACAACTTCGGGCAGAAGTGTGTGTTCTGGGCTGCTATCATCAGCTTAGTCTTGCTGCTGGCGAGCGGAATTGTCATCTGGCGCCCCTGGTTCGCCGGGTACTTCACCATTCCGCTGATTCGCGCCGCGCTGGTGGTGCATTCGGTCTCGGCTGTGGCACTGATCATGACGATTATGGTGCATATTTATGCCGCCCTGTGGGTGAAAGGCACCATTACCGCCATGGTTGAGGGCTGGGTACCGGCCGCGTGGGCGAAGAAACATCACCCACGCTGGTATCGCGAGCAGCGCCAACGCCAAACACAACAGGAAAAACGTCCCTGATGAGTATTCGCATCATCCCGCAGGAGCAGCTGGAGAAGAGCGAAAAGAACACGGCGGAGCAAGTTCCGCCGTTACTTTTCCCCCGGCTGAAAAATCTCTACAGCCGCCGTGCGGCGCGGTTGCGTGATCTGGCGGCGAAAAATCCGCTGGGCGACTACCTGCGTTTTGCCGCGGTGATCGCGCAGGCCCAGGAAATCGTGCTGTATGACCATCCGCTGCAGATCGATCTGCATCAGCGGCTGGCAGAGAGCGCGCAGCAGGGCAAACCGCCGCTGGATATCCACACTTACCCGCGCGATGTGCACTGGCAGCGGCTGCTGCATTCGCTGATCGCCGAGCTGAAGCCAGAGATGAGCGGCCAGGCGCTGGCGGTGCTGGAGAATCTGGAGAAGGCCTCGTCCACCGAGCTGGAAACCCTTGCCAGCGCGCTGCTGGAGGGCGAATTCGCCCAGGTCAGCAGTGATAAAGCCCCGTTCATCTGGGCGGCGCTGTCAATTTACTGGGCGCAGATGGCGGCGATGATCCCCGGCAAAGCGCGGGCCGAATATGGCGAGCACCGTCAGTTCTGCCCGGTGTGCGCCAGCGTGCCGGTCGCCAGCGTGGTGCACATGGACGTTGGCCAGCAGGGTCTGCGTTATCTGCACTGTAATCTGTGCGAAAGCGAGTGGTACGTGGTGCGCAGCAAGTGCTCGAACTGCGAGCAAACGCGCGATCTGCATTACTGGTCGCTGGACAGCGAGCAGGCTGCCGTGAAAGCCGAAAGCTGCGGCGACTGCGGTACCTATCTGAAGATGCTATACCAGGAGAAAGATCCGGCGCTGGAACCGGTGGCCGACGATCTCGCCTCGCTGGTGCTGGATGCCCGCATGGAGCAGGAAGGATTCGCGCGCAGCAGCCTGAATCCGTTTATGTTTCCCGGGGATTGATGCAGTAAATTTACTCATTCTGCGATTTGTAGCGGCGCGATTTATCGCGCGGTTTTGCACCATCAAACCCTGCGCGATAAATCGCGCCGCTACAATGTGGAGCCTGGCATTTATCGCAACGGAGACATCTGATGAAACTGATTGGCAGCTATACCAGCCCGTTTGTGCGCAAAATCTCAGTGATCCTGCTGGAAAAGGGCCTGGTGTTTGAATTCGTCAACCACTCTCCGTGGGAGCCTGACAGCCACGTCCCGCAGTACAATCCGCTGGGTAAAGTGCCGGCCTTCATAGATGACCAGCAGCTGACCTGGTTTGACTCCTCGATCATTGCTCAGGTGATTGAGCTGCGTGGCGATGCGCCTGCCCTGCTGCCCGACGACGCACTGCGCGCCCTGCAGATCCGCCAGCTGGAGAAGCTGGCCGACGGCATCAATGATGCGGCGGTGATGATCGTGCGCGAACAGATGCGTCCCGGCGATCGGCAATCGGAAGAGGTGCTGCTGCGTAATCGCGAGAAAATTGCACGCGGCCTCGACGCGCTGGAAACCGCCGCCGCGCAGGGCGAGTTGCTCAACAGCGGCACGCTCAACCTCGCCGATATCGCCACCGGCTGCACCCTGGGCTATCTCAATTTTCGCCGCGTGCTGCCCAACTGGTGCGTCAATCGCCCGGCGCTGGTTAAACTGGCAGAGACCTTGTTCGAGCGGGAAAGCTTTGCCCGTACGGTTCCGCCCACCCACTAAGTGATGTGATGAAAGCCCTCTACAGTCAGCTCCCTGCCATCGACAGCCTGCTGCGCGATCCAGCGCTGCAGCCGCTGCTGGCACAAACCGGTACCGCCTTTATCACGCGCCAGCTGCGCGGCATGCAGCAGGAGGCGCGCGACCACATTCAGCAGCATCAATCGTTACCACACTGGCACGCCAGCTGGCCGGATGAAGCGCTGCGCCGCGCGCAGCAGCAGCAGCAAAGCGCGCTGCGCCCGGTGTTTAACCTGACCGGCACCGTGCTGCACACCAATCTCGGGCGCGCGCAGCTCAGCGATCGCGCCATCGCGGCGGTCAGCGCCTGTTTGCGCCAGCCGGTAACGCTGGAGTATGCGCTGGACGACGCGGCGCGCGGCCATCGCGATCGCGCGGTCAGCGCACTGCTGTGCGAGCTAACCGGCGCCGAAGCTGCCTGTATCGTCAATAACAACGCCGCTGCGGTGCTGCTGATGCTGGCCAGCCTGGCAGCGGGCCGCGACGTGATTATGTCGCGCGGCGAACTGGTGGAGATCGGCGGCGCATTCCGTATCCCTGACGTGATGCGCCAGGCGGGCTGCCGATTGGTGGAGGTCGGCACCACCAATCGCACCCATCTGAAGGATTATTGCGGCGCCATCGGCGAGGATAGCGGCCTGCTGATGAAGGTACATACCAGTAATTACCAGATTCAGGGCTTTACCCATGCCGTGTCTGAAGCCGAGCTGGTGCAGTTAGGCGACGCGCACGGCCTGCCGGTGATCAGCGATCTCGGCAGCGGTTCGCTGGTGGATATGACGACGTACGGGTTACCGCCTGAACCGATGCCGCAGCAGCTGATTGCGGCCGGCGTGAGCCTGGTGAGTTTCTCCGGTGACAAACTGCTGGGTGGCCCGCAGGCCGGGATTATCGTCGGAAAAAAAGCGCTGATTGACCAGCTGCAACAGCATCCGCTGAAGCGCGCACTGCGCGTCGATAAAATGACGCTGGCGGCGCTGGAAGCGACACTGCAGCTCTACCGTCAGCCAGAAACCCTGCACGAGGCGCTGCCAACACTGCGCCTGCTGACGCGCAGCGCGCACGATATTCTGCAACAGGCTGAACGTCTGATGCCGGCGCTGGAGCACGCCTTCAGCGCCGATTTTTCGCTGGCGATCGCTGCCTGTTCCTCGCAAATTGGCAGCGGTTCGCTGCCGGTCGAACGCCTGCCCAGCTTTGCTATCACCTTCACGCCACGCGACGGTCACGGCAGCCAGCTCAACGCCCTGGCGCAGCGCTGGCGCCAGCTGGCACGCCCGGTGATCGGCCGCCTGCAGGAGGGCAAACTGTGGCTGGATTTACGCTGCCTTGATGACGAAGCCGCCCTGATACGGACCTTAGTACCATGATTATTGCCACGGCCGGACATGTCGATCACGGTAAAACCGCGCTGTTGCAGGCCCTGACCGGTGTTGATGCCGATCGCCTGCCGGAAGAGAAACGGCGCGGCATGACCATCGATCTCGGTTATGCCTACTGGCCGCAGCCCGATGGCCGCACCCTGGGCTTCATTGATGTGCCTGGCCATGAAAAATTTCTCGCCAACATGCTGGCCGGCATCGGCGGCATTCATCATGCGCTGCTGGTGGTGGCCTGTGACGATGGCGTGATGCCGCAGACGCGTGAGCATTTACAGCTGCTGAGCCTCGCCGGACAGCCGCCGCTGAGCGTGGCGCTGACCAAAGCCGACCGCGTTGACGCCGCACGCATCGCGGAGGTGCAGCAGCAGGTCGCGCAGCTCACGCAGCAGCTCGGCTGGCCAGCGGCAGCGCAGTTTGTTACCAGCAGCCATACGCAGCAGGGCATTGAAACGCTGCGCCAGCACCTCAGCAGCCTGAACGCACCGGCGTTTGAGCCTGGCCGCCGTTTCCGCCTCGCCATCGACCGCGCTTTCACGCTGAAAGGCACCGGGCTGGTGGTCACCGGCACCGCGCTGAGCGGTGAAGTCAGGGTGGGCGACACGCTGTGGCTCAGCAGCCTGAACCTGCCGCTGCGCGTGCGGGCGCTGCATGCGCAGAACCAGCCAGTGACGCGCGCGCAGGCGGGCGAGCGTATCGCGCTGAATATCGTCGGTGACGTGGAGAAGGCACAGATTACGCGCGGCGACTGGCTGCTGGCGCAGCCGCGTCCCGCCGGCACGCAGCGGCTGATCGTTGCACTGCGCCTGCTGCAACCGCTGAAAACGGCCTCACAGCCGGTGCATCTGCATCACGCGGCCAGCCACGTCACCGGGCGCTTAACGCAGCTCACGGACGATGTGGCTGAACTGGTGCTCAACCAGCCGCTGTGGCTGGCGGAAAACGATCGGATCATTATTCGCGACAGCAATGCGCAGCACACGCTGGGCGGCGGACGCGTACTGCTGTGCGACAGCAAAAAGCGCGGTAAACGCCAGCCGGACTACCTGCAGTGGCTGCAGCAACTGGCCGCGGCGCGCGATGACAGCGCCAGCCTGCAGGCGCATCTGGCGTATCAACCAGCCGCATATGACGAGCTCGGCTGGGCGCGCCAGCTCACTGCGCCGGCGCTGGACTCGCTGCTGCTGCCGCTGAATCCGGTACGGCTGGGGACCAGCCTGATGAGCGACACCATGGCCAGCGCCTGGCAGCAGCGTTTACGGGAAGCGCTGAGCGCCTTCCACCAGCAGCATCCGGAGCTGCCGGGCATCGGCCACGATCGCCTGCGCCGTGTGGCGCTGCCGCATGCGCCGGTACCGCTGGTGCCGGGATTAATCGACCAGATGCTGGCACAAGGCGAGTTGCGGCAGAAACAGGGCTGGCTGCACCTGCCCGACTTCGCGCCGCGCTTTAATCCGCAGGAAGCCACGCTGTGGCAGCAGGTCGAGCCGCTATTCAGCGACCAGCCGCTGTGGGTGCGCGACATTGCCGATGCGCTGCAGCAGGATGAAGAGCAGATTCGCGGTTTATTGCTCACCGCGGCGCGTCTCGGCCATATCACAGCGATCGTGCGCGATCGCTACTACCGCAGCGTGCAGATCCAGATCTTCGCCGATCTGATTCGTCAGCGCGCGGCCGCCGGAGGCAGCACCAGCGCCGCCGACTTCCGCAACCAGCTGGGTACCGGCCGCAAAGTCGCGGTGCAGATTCTGGAATTCTTTGACCGCAGCGGCTTTACCCGCCGTCGCGGTAACGATCACCTGCTGCGCGACGCGCGCCTGTTCACCTCTTCTGCCGCCTGAAACAAAAAAAGGGACGATTGCTCGTCCCTTCGGTTCACTTCTGCCCATCGCTTACTGCAGCAGCGAAATGTCCGCTACCTGCAGGAACAGCTCGCGCAGTTGCGCCAGCAGCGTCAGGCGATTGATACGCACCGCTTCGTCATCGGCATTCACCATGACGTTGTCGAAGAAGTTATCCACCGCTTCGCGCAGCTGCGCCAGCTCCACCAGAGCATCCTGATAGCGGCCTTCCGCAAAGTACGGCTGCAGCTTGTCGCCCAGCGCGGTGACAAAGGTCGCCAGCTGAATTTCAGCATTCTCTTTCAGCAGGGACGCCTGCACGCTGTCGTTCAGGGTTTCGGTGGCTTTCGCCAGGATATTCGACACGCGCTTGTTAGCCGCCGCCAGCGCCGAGGCCGCTTCCAGCGTACGGAAGTGCGAAACCGCCTTCATACGTGCATCGAAATCGGCCGGACGGGTTGGACGACGCGCCAGCACCGCCTGAATGGTGTCAACGCTATGGCCCTCTTCCTGATACCAGGCGCGGAAACGGCCCAGCATGAAGTCGATGACATCATCAACTACGTTGGCGTTGCTCAGCTTGCTACCGTACAGGCGCACCGCTTCTTCCGTCAGGGTTTGCAGATCGAGCGGCAGGTTCTTCTCCACGATGATACGCAGCACGCCCAGCGCGGCACGACGCAGCGCAAACGGGTCTTTATCGCCTTTCGGATGCTGTCCGATGCCGAAGATACCGGCCAGGGTATCCATTTTATCGGCAATCGCCACGGCGCAGGCCACCGGGCTGGACGGCAGATCGTCACCGGCGAAACGCGGCTGGTACTGCTCGTTAAGTGCGACCGCCACATCTTCCGCTTCACCATCGTGGCGCGCGTAGTGCATGCCCATCACACCCTGGGTGTCGGTGAACTCGAACACCATATTGGTCATCAGGTCGCACTTCGACAGCAGGCCGGCGCGCGTGGCGTGATTGACATCAGCGCCAATCTGCGCGGCAATCCAGCCGGCCAGCGCCTGAATACGGTCGGTTTTGTCACGCAGCGTACCCAGCTCTTTCTGGAACAGCACGGTTTCCAGACGCGGCAGGTTATCTTCCAGACGCTTTTTGCGGTCGGTGTTGAAGAAGAACTCGGCATCGGCCAGACGCGGACGCACCACTTTTTCATTACCGGCAATGATCTGCTGCGGATCGCGCGATTCAATGTTAGTGACGAAGATGAAGTTGGGCAGCAGCTGGCCATCTTCCGCGTAAACCGGGAAGTACTTCTGATCCCCTTTCATGGTGTACACCAGCGCTTCAGCCGGTACCGCGAGGAACTTCTCTTCAAACTTCGCCGTCAGCACCACCGGCCACTCCACCAGCGAAGCCACCTCTTCCAGCAGGCTGTCGCTCAGGTCGGCTTTACCGCCCAGCTGCTGCGCGGCGGCTTCGGCATCGGCTTTGATTTTGGCTTTACGCGTGGCGTAATCGGCGATCACTTTACCGCGCTCCTGCAGCAGCTGCGGATATTGATCGGCATTATCCAGCGTCAACTCCGGCTCGCCCATGAAGCGGTGGCCGCGAATGACGCGATCGGACTGAATACCGAGGATGGTGGCCGGAATCAGCTCATCACCCAGCAGCAGCGTCACGGTGTGCACCGGACGCACGAACTGCACGTCGCTGGCGCCCCAGCGCATCAGTTTTGGAATCGGCAGCTTGCTCAGTGCGGTCGCGACCATCGCCGGCAGCAGCGCCTGCGCGCTTTCGCCTTTTACCGCAGCACGATGCACCAGCCACTCGCCTTTGTCAGTGCTGAGACGCTCAGCCTGCTCTACGGTAATGCCGTTGCCACGTGCCCAGCCTTCTGCCGCTTTAGTCGGCTTGCCTTCGGCATCAAACGCCGCAGCGACGGCCGGGCCACGCTTTTCTACTTCGCGATCGGGCTGCGCGGCCGCCAGCTGTGCCACCTTCAGCGCCAGACGACGCGGTGCCGCAAACCAGCTGACGTCGCCGTGCGCCAGGCCGGCGCTGTCGAGCTCAGCGGTAAAGTGCGCAGCAAAGGCTTCTGCCAGGCTGCGCAGGGCTTTCGGAGGCAACTCTTCGGTGCCAATTTCCACCAGGAAAGTTTTATCGGTCATGGCTGCCTCTTACTTATTACGGTTGCACATAGGGAAGCCGAGCGCCTCGCGGGAGGCATAATAGGCTTCCGCCACGGCTTTCGTCAGGGTGCGGATACGCAGGATATAGCGCTGGCGCTCGGTGACCGAGATCGCCTTGCGCGCATCAAGCAGGTTGAAGCTGTGCGCGGCTTTGAGAATGCGCTCATAGGCCGGCAGCGGCAGCGGTTTTTCCAGCGCCAGCAGCTGCTGTGCCTCTTTTTCATACTGCTCGAAGCAGCTGAACAGGAAATCGACGTCGGCGTACTCAAAGTTATAGGTCGACTGCTCCACTTCGTTCTGGTGGAACACGTCACCGTAGGTGGTTTTGCCGAACGCGCCGTCGCTCCAGGTGAGATCGTACACGCTGTCCACGCCCTGGATGTACATCGCCAGGCGCTCCAGACCGTAGGTGATCTCGCCGGTCACCGGCTTACACTCCAGGCCGCCGACCTGCTGGAAGTAGGTGAACTGCGTGACTTCCATGCCGTTCAGCCACACTTCCCAGCCGAGTCCCCAGGCGCCCAGCGTTGGGTTTTCCCAGTTATCTTCGACGAAGCGAATGTCATGCACGCCAGGGTCGATACCGAGCTCTTTCAGCGATCCGAGGTACAGCTCCTGAAGGTTGTCCGGGTTCGGCTTAATCACCACCTGGAACTGGTAGTAGTGCTGTAAACGGTTCGGGTTTTCACCGTAGCGGCCATCGGTGGGACGGCGCGATGGCTGCACGTAGGCGCTCGCCATCGGCTCTGGCCCGAGAGCACGCAGGCAAGTCATAGGGTGAGAAGTGCCAGCGCCCACTTCCATGTCCAGCGGTTGGACGATGGTGCAGCCCTGACGCGCCCAGTAATCCTGCAAGGTCAGGATCAGGCCCTGAAAGGTCTTGGTATCAAACTTTTGCATGTTGAATTCGCACGCGATACGGGTGGATTTAAAAAGAGTGCGACAGTATACCCTTTGACCGCGCATTGTGCAGCCGGAAATCCTGGCGCAGGCGGGTGCGGTTATGCGGCGGTTAACAGAGAGCTCCGAAATCCAGGCTGCGGGGGTTGTTGGCCCGCTGTGCACTGGCTACCCTTCTTCGCACGGAGTACGCACGAGGAAGCCATGTCGCAAAAAATCTGCTGGATTGATAACTTACGCGCGGTCGCCTGTCTGATGGTGATCGTCATTCACACCACCACCTGGTACATTACCGGACCGATGGCAGTCACCGGACCCAGCTGGGACGTCGCCAATCTGCTTAACTCGGCTTCGCGCGTCTGCGTGCCGCTGTTCTTCATGATTTCCGGTTATCTGTTCTTTGGCGAACGCAGCGCGCAGGGCCGCCATCTGCTGCGCATTGTGCTGTGCCTGCTGTTCTACAGCGCCGTCGCGCTGGCCTACATCACCTGGCTGACGCCAATCAGCGAAGGCCGCTCACTGCTGAAGCTGTTGCAGAAGCCAGTGTTCTACCATCTGTGGTTCTTCTTCGCCATTATCGGCATTTACCTGCTGTCTCCGCTGATTCAGGTGAAAAACGTGCCGCCGCGCTACGTGGCGCTGCTGGTGCTGGTCCTCGCGGTGATCGCCAATCCGAACACCGTCAGCCAGTCGCTGGGGCCGTTCCACTGGCTGCCGGTCAATCTGTATGTCAGCGGCGACTCGATTTACTACCTGCTGTACGCGCTGCTTGGACGGGCGATTGGCGTGATGGATACCGACAGGCGCGGCATTAGCTGGCTGGCAGGGCTGAGTTTTATCGCCTGCGTCATCGGTATCGCGCTCGGCACCAGACAGATGCTGAAGATTAACGGCGCGTTTAATGACACCTGGTATCTTTACTGTGGCCCACTGGTGTTTATCGCGGCGATAAGCCTGCTGGTGCTGTTTAAAAATGTGCTGAACCACCGGCCGCTGCCGCTGCTGGCGACCATTTCACGCTATTCGCTGCCGATTTATGGTTTCCATGCGCTGTTCATTCACTATCTGCGTACCCATCATTACGACGATATGTCGCGGCCGTGGCTCGATCTGCCGTGGGTCTTTGGCGTAACCCTGCTGGGCAGCCTGCTGCTGGCGATGTTGCTAAAACGCGTGGACAAGCATCACCTGGTGAGCTGATCGTCCCAGCGCTGCCGGGCGCGACGCAGTTGGCGTGCCGAGGAGAAGCCGGCGGCCAGCGCCGCTTTCTCCGCCGCCTCCCCCTGCTGCTGGCGCTGGCGCGCAATCACCAGCCGCAGCTGCTCGTGATATTCCCGCACGCTGATACCCAGATGCTGGCGAAACAGGCGCGTCAGATGGCGCTCGCTGACGTGGGCGCGTTCGGCCAGCGCGCCCAGCGACCAGTCATGTTCCGGATGCGCAATCATCGCGTCCTGCGCGCGATGAATCGCCGGATGCAGATGATTACGATAACGCAGCCACGGCGACAGTTGCGGATCGTCACCCGAGCGGCGGAACCACACCACCATCTCCCGCGCCACCGTTAGCGCCTGCCGCGCGCCGCACAGACGGTTGATCAGGTGCAGCGCCAGATCGATACCCGCAGTAATCCCCGCGCTGGTCCAGATGCCGGCATCTTCCACAAACACGCGGTTGTCTTTCACCAGCGCAGCCGGCGCGGCAGCTTTCAGGCGCGGCAACACATCATGGTGCGTAGTGCACTGTACGCCATCCAGCAGGCCAGCCTGCGCGGAGAGCAGCGCGCCGGAGCAAATACACACGAGGGTAATGCGCCGCGTATGAATCGCGCCGTGTTGCTGGCGCAGCCAGTCGCGCGCCTGCCCGGCAGCCCCGGTATCGAACCAGATGCGGGAATCGAACACGCCAGGCACAATCAGCAGACTGTTATCGGGTAGCGTGGCGGGCAGCGGTGCAATATCCGCAATGGTCATGCCGGTCGAGCAGGTAACGCTCGCCTGTGGGCCGATGTAGTGCAGCGCAAAATGTCCGCCCGCCAGCTGCAGCGTCTCTGCCGGCCCGGTGAGGTCGAGCGCCATGACGCCCGGCAGGACAAGAAAATAGACGGGCTGCGGCATGGTGGGTTCCTCAGGCAATGAAGGGGTAACGATGGGCGAAGATGCGCAGCCAAATCCGGCCACATATCTTCATCGATTCTTCCCATCATACCCGACTCTGTTCACGCCTTGCGACCTCATCCGGCCATGCATCAGCCAAATCAGGACATCAGTGGCAACAGCTGCTGGTATAGCTGCGCAAAGCGCGCACGGCGCGGCTGATAGGCCTGATACTGCGCGGCGTCTGGCTGATGGCGCTGCACTAACGCCGGTGCCGGCCATTCGCTGGCCGGGTCCACCGCCAGCTGCGCCAGGCGCGCGGCACCGAGTGCCGGTCCCACCTCGCCGCCGTGACAATAATCCAGCGTCAGTCCGCTGATGTCCGCCAGCATCTGCCGCCAGTACGCGCTGCGCGCACCGCCGCCAATCAGCATCACCGCGTTGGGCAGTACGCCACACTCATGCACCGCATCCATGCCTTCCGCCAGCGCAAAACCCACGCCTTCCAGCACCGCGCGCGCCAGTTCCGGCCGGCCGTGCTGGTGCGTCAGGCCAAAGAAAGCCCCCTGTGCCTGCGGATTATTGTGCGGCGTGCGCTCGCCGGAAAGGTAAGGCAAAAACCACACCGGCGTGGCCTGGGCGCTGGCGCGTTCAGCTTCGGCCAGCAGGTGCGGCACATCATCGCAGCCGGTCAGTGCAGCGGCCCAGTCCAGACAGGCGGCGGCACTCAGCATCACTGACATCAGATGCCAGCGCTGCGGCAGCGCATGACAGAAACTGTGCACGGCGCGTTGCGGATTGCTGAGATAGCCTTCGCTCACCAGAAAATAGACGCCGGAGGTGCCGAGCGACAGCATGCCCTGCCCTGGCTCAACCATGCCAACGCCCACGGCACCAGCCGCATTGTCGCCGCCGCCGGCCACCAGCGGCACCGGCTCCATCCCCCAGCGCGCCGCAATTTCCGGCAGCAGCGTGCCGGTAATCTGGTTGCCTTCAAACAGCTGCGGCATGTGGCTGCGGTTCAGCCCGCACGCCGCCAGCATTGCATCGCTCCAGTCGCGCTGTGCCACATCCAGCCACATTGTTCCGGCCGCATCTGACATATCGGTGGCGAAATCGCCGCTCATCCGCCAGCGCAGATAATCTTTCGGCAGCAGCACTTTTGCTACCTGCGCAAATATCGCCGGTTCATGCTGCTGCACCCACAACAATTTGGGCGCGGTAAAACCCGGCATCATCAGGTTGCCGGTAATCTGACGCGACGTCGGCACGCACTGCTCCAGCTCGTGGCACTGCGCGCTGCTGCGCCCATCATTCCACAGTATCGCCGGACGCAACACCTGATGCGCGGCGTCCAGCAGCGTCGCGCCGTGCATCTGGCCGCTAAAGCCGATAGCGCTGACGTGGCGTAAATCGTGCTGCTGCGCCAGCGCCTGCATAGCACTATCGGTGGCCTGCCACCAGCTTTCGGGATCCTGTTCGCTCCATAGCGGCTGCGGACGCGTCACCTGCAGCGGCGCGCTGGCCGTGGCCTGAACCTGGCCGTGCGCATCCAGCAGCGCCACTTTAACGCCGGAGGTGCCTAAATCGATCCCGATAACCATGCTTCGCTCCCGATGGGTTAGAAATTATACAGATAGTGATTCACCAGATTTTCCAGCTGCTCCTGGCGTCCGCTGCGATGCTGCGGATTGAGTTGCTGCTGCTGAGCATGCGCCGCCAGCGAGGCAAGAGAAAACTCGCCTTTCAGAATTTGCTGGCCGAACTCACCATTCCAGCCGCTATAGCGCTGCGCCACGCGCTTATCCAGCTCGCCATCGCTCACCATACGCGCCGCCACTTTCAGCGCCAGCGCCATGGTATCCATCGCGCCGATGTGGCCATAAAACAGATCGTATTTGTCGGTGCTCTGGCGCCGTACTTTGGCATCAAAGTTTAAGCCGCCGGTGGTGAACCCGCCCGCTTTGAGGATCTCGTACATCACCAGCGCGTTTTCTTCGACGCTGTTCGGGAACTGGTCGGTATCCCAGCCGCACTGGCTGTCACCGCGGTTGGCATCGACCGAACCGAAGATGCCCAGTGCAATCGCCGTCGCAATTTCATGGTGGAAAGAGTGACCCGCCAGCGTGGCATGGTTGGCTTCCACATTCACTTTGATCTCTTTTTCCAGGCCAAACTGCCGGAGGAAACCGTAGACCGTCGCGACATCAAAGTCGTACTGGTGTTTAGTCGGCTCCTGCGGCTTCGGCTCAATCAGCAGCATCCCCTGGAAACCGATTTTATGCTTGTGCTCCACCACCATCTGCATGAAGCGCCCGATCTGCTCGCGCTCCTGCCGCAGATCGGTATTCAGCAGCGTCTCGTATCCTTCGCGTCCGCCCCACAGCACATAGTTTTCACCGCCCAGCGTCTGCGTCGCCTGCATCGCGCTGCACACCTGGCTGGCTGCCCAGGCGAAAATTTCCGGATCCGGGCTGGTCGCCGCGCCGGCCGCATAGCGGGGATGCGTAAAGCAGTTCGCGGTGCCCCACAGCAATCTGACGCCGGTTTCCTGCTGTTTTTCCAGCAGCTTATCGGTCATTACCGCCAGGTTTTCCTGGTAGCTGCGCAGCGAATCACCTTCCGGTGACACATCGACATCATGGAAGCAGTAATAGGGCACGTTGAGTTTGTAAAAGAACTCGAACGCGACATCCGCTTTGAGCTTCGCCAGCTGCAGCGCATCGCCATTTTTCTGCCACGGGCGCTCAAAGGCACCCACACCGAACATATCCGCCCCATTCCAGCAGAACGTGTGCCAGTAACAGGCGGCAAAACGCAGGTGTTCCGCCATGGTTTTACCCAGAATCACTTCCTGCGGATTGTAATGACGAAACGCCAGTGCGTTAGTGGTATTGGCCCCTTCATAACCAACGCGCTCAAGCTGGTCGAAATAAGCGTGCATGTTGTGCTCCTTAGCATCAGACCCGAATGGTCAGCAGTGAAGCGTTATTTTGCGGAGGCGTAAGCGTTCAGCTCAATTACGATATTTCACACTGAACTTAAGATAATTATTATTTGTGCGGCAGCTCGCAAATCCATGTATTTAATTACATCGCGTACCGGCGCGCAGCGCCGCTGCAAGATTTAACAGATGGCCGCGTAAAATTTCGATCGCGCTCAAAGAATCACAAATAAACAAAAAAACGTAATAGCAGGATAAAAATCAGTAATTGATGTTGTTCACGTCGCGGGGCAACAATTCATCCGCCCTGGTTCATAGCCTTACAACGACAATAGCCTCAACCTACAGGATGACCATGATGAAAATGAGACACACGCTGTTAGCCCTCAGCGCTGCACTGGCCCTGTTCAGCCACGCCGGGCTGGCGAAAGAAGTGAAAATCGGTATGGCGATCGATGATTTACGTCTGGAACGCTGGCAGAAAGACCGGGACATTTTTGTCAGCCAGGCGGAAAAGTCTGGGGCCAAAGTATTTGTCCAGTCGGCCAACGGCAATGAAGAGACGCAAATCTCGCAGATTGAAAATATGATCAACCGCGGTGTCGATGTGCTGGTCATCATTCCTTATAACGGTCAGGTATTGAGTAATGTGGTGGCCGAAGCGAAACGCGAAGGCATTAAAGTGCTCGCTTATGACCGCATGATTAATAATGCCGACATCGATTTTTATATCTCGTTTGATAATGAAAAAGTCGGCGAACTGCAGGCCGAAAGTCTGGTTAAACAGGTACCTAAAGGGAACTACTTTTTGATGGGCGGATCGCCGGTGGATAATAACGCGCGTCTGTTCCGTGCCGGCCAGATGAAGGTGTTAAAACCTTACATCGATAACGGCAGCATTAAAGTGGTGGGCGATCAGTGGGTTGATGCCTGGCTGCCAGAGAATGCGCTGAAAATAATGGAAAACGCGCTGACCGCTAACAGCAACCACATTGATGCCGTCGTTGCCTCCAACGATGCCACCGCCGGTGGGGCCATTCAGGCGCTGAGCGCGCAGGGACTGGCGGGCAAAGTCGCCATTTCCGGTCAGGACGCCGATCTCGCCGCCATCAAACGCATCATGAACGGCACGCAAACCATGACGGTGTACAAACCCATCACCGAACTTGCCACCGAAGCGGCAAAAATTGCGGTGGAACTGGGCGACGGCAAAACCCCCGCCAGCAACAGCAAGCTGAATAATGGCCTGAAAGAGGTGCCGTCGCGCCTGCTGAAGCCGATTCCGGTCAATAAAGACAACATCGAAAGCACCGTGGTGAAAGACGGCTTCCATAAACAGAGCGAACTCTAAGCGCCTGAAACGCGAAGGAGCAGATCGATGCTGCTGGAAATGAACAACATCACCAAGCGTTTCGGCGCGGTGAAAGCGCTGGATGCGGTCAGCCTGCGGCTCGAAGCCGGTGAAGTCATGTCGCTGTGCGGTGAGAACGGCTCGGGCAAATCGACGCTGATGAAAGTGCTGTGCGGGCTTTATCCGCACGGCGAATTTGACGGCGAAATTCGCTTTGCCGGCGATCGCATTGAGGCGCAAACCATCCGCGACACCGAGCGCAAAGGCATTGTGATTATTCATCAGGAGCTGGCGCTGGTGCGGCAGCTTACGGTCATGGAGAACATTTTCCTCGGTGCCGAGCTGGGTCGCTTCGGTATGGTCGATGATGAAACCATGACGCTGCGCTGCCAGCAGCTGCTGGAGCGGGTCAAACTTAAGGTTTCGCCTGCCACCAAAGTTGGTGAGCTCGGCCTCGGCCAGCAGCAGCTGGTAGAGATCGCGCGGGCGCTGAATAAGCAGGTGCGATTGCTAATCCTTGATGAGCCGACCTCGTCGCTCACCGAACAGGAAACCGAAGTGCTGCTTGGGATTATCACTAACCTGCGCGAGCACGGTATTGCCTGCATCTACATCTCCCACAAGCTTAATGAGGTCAAAGCAATTTCGGACACCATCTGTGTGATCCGCGATGGTCAGCACATCGCCACACGGCCAGCGGCCGGGCTGAGTGAAGATGACATCATCACGATGATGGTGGGTCGTGAGCTCACCGCACTTTATCCGCACCAGCCGCACGAGATCGGCGAAACGGTACTGAAAGTGGAAAACCTTACTGCCTGGCATCCGGTCAACCGCCACGTGCGCCGCGTTAATAATGTGTCCTTCAGCCTGAAGCGCGGCGAAATTCTCGGTATTGCCGGGCTGGTGGGCGCAGGACGCACCGAAACGGTCCAGTGCCTGTTTGGTGTCTGGCCCGGTCGCTGGCAGGGCGAAATCTGGATTGATGGCCAGCAGGTGAAGATCGACGATTGCCGGGCAGCGATTGCGCACGGCATCGCCATGGTGCCGGAGGACCGGAAAAAAGATGGCATCGTGCCACTGATGGGCGTGGGGAAAAACATCACGCTGGCCGCGCTGGATCAATACAGCCATCGCTTCTCCACGCTGGATGAAGCCCAGGAGCAGCAGGCGATCAACGATGCTATCCGCCGTCTGCGTGTCAAAACCTCCTCACCCGAGCTGGCGATTGGCCGCCTCAGCGGGGGCAATCAGCAAAAAGCGATCCTCGCCAAATGCCTGCTGCTCAATCCGCGCATTTTGATTCTGGATGAACCGACGCGCGGCATCGACGTCGGCGCTCGCCAGGAGATCTATCTGCTGATTAACGCGCTGGTGCAGCAGGGCATCGCGGTGATTGTTATCTCCTCCGAACTGCCTGAAGTGCTGGGTCTGAGCGACCGCGTATTGGTGATGCACGAAGGGCAAATCAAAGCCGATCTGATTAACGACAACCTGACTCAGGAGCAGGTCATGGAAGCTGCCCTGCGGAGCGAACATTATGCTTAAAACTGAAAGTAGCCAGAGCCTGTCCGGTACCCCGGGCAAGCCAGCGCCGGGCAAGTTTCCGCGCTTCAATCTGCAGGTGCTGGTGATGCTGGGAGCGATTGTGCTTATCGCTCTGTTCTTCACCTGGACCACCGACGGTGCCTGGCTTAGCCCACGCAACGTCTCTAACCTGCTGCGCCAGACCGCCATCACCGGCATCCTCGCGGTGGGCATGGTGTTTGTCATTATCTCGGCGGAGATCGACCTTTCCGTCGGTTCGATGATGGGCCTGCTGGGCGGTGCCGCAGCCATCTTTGACGTCTGGCTCGGCTGGCCGCTGCCGCTGACCATCGTGGTAACGCTGGTGCTTGGCCTGTTGCTGGGCACCTGGAATGGCTGGTGGGTCGCGTACCGTAAAGTGCCCTCGTTCATCGTCACGCTGGCGGGCATGCTGGCGTTTCGCGGCATTCTGGTTGGTATCACCGATGGCACCACCGTAGCGCCAACAACGCCGGCGATGTCGCAGATCGGGCAAAGCTATTTGCCGGGCGGTGTTGGCTTTGGCTTCGGCTTCGCCGGTCTGGCGCTGTTTATTCTCTGGCAATGGCGGCTGCGGCTGCGTCGCCAGCAGCTGGGGTTATCACAACCGGCCGCCAGCGGCACAGTGGCACGCCAGGCGATTACCGCTGTTCTGGTGCTGGGTGCCATCTGGTTACTGAACGATTACCGCGGCGTGCCGACACCGGTCCTGCTGCTGGCACTGCTGCTGCTCGGCGGCATGTTTATGGCCACGCGCACCGCCTTCGGACGACGGATTTACGCCATCGGCGGCAACATTGATGCAGCGCGCCTGTCGGGCATCAACGTGGCACGCACCAAGCTGGCGGTGTTCGCCATCAACGGCGTCATGGTGGCTATTGCCGGCCTGATCCTCAGCTCACGCCTTGGTGCTGGCTCGCCCTCGGCGGGCAATATTGCCGAACTGGACGCCATCGCTGCCTGCGTGATTGGCGGCACCAGCCTGGCGGGCGGCGTCGGTTCGGTGGCCGGCGCGGTGATGGGCGCCTTCATCATGGCGTCTCTGGATAACGGCATGAGCATGATGGACGTGCCGACCTTCTGGCAGTACATCGTCAAAGGGGCGATTTTACTGCTGGCGGTGTGGATGGATACGGCTACGCGCCGCCGGGTGTAATCGCGTGGGCGATCACAATGTGGCGCAAACAATTTCTGCTGCCTTTTCCGCCGTGCTATGCAATGCGCAACAGGTTTAAGGGAGCGCGCCACGATGCACGAAAAACGTTACCGTATTACGCTGCTGTTTAACGCCAACAAGGTGTATGACCGCCAGGTAGTGGAAGGGGTCGGCGAGTATCTGCAGGCTTCGCAAACCGACTGGGATATCTTCATTGAAGAGGATTTCCGCTGCCGCATCGACAACATCCGCGAATGGCTGGGAGACGGCGTCATTGCGGATTACGACGACAGCTCAATCGAGAGCCTGCTCAGCAATGTGCCGGTGCCGATTGTCGGCGTTGGTGGCTCCTATCACCGCCAGCAGGATTATCCGCCGGTGCACTACATCGCCACCGACAACGCTGCGCTGGTGGAGAGTGCCTTTCTGCACCTGAAAGAGAAAGGCATTAATCGCTTTGCGTTTTACGGCCTGCCCGCCGCCAGCGGCAAACGCTGGGCGCAAGAGCGCGAGCAGGCGTTTCGCCAGCTGGTGATGCGCGAGCGCTACCAGGGCGTGGTGTATCAGGGGATGGAAACCGCGCCGGAAAACTGGCAGCACGCGCAAAACCGCCTCGCCGACTGGCTGCAAACGCTGCCGCCGCAGACCGGCATTATCGCGGTGACCGACGCGCGTGCGCGTCATTTGCTGCAGGCTTGTGAACACCTGAAAATTCCGGTGCCGGAGAAGCTCAGCGTAATCGGCATCGATAACGAAGAGCTGACGCGCTATCTGTCCCGCGTGGCGCTCTCTTCGGTGGCCCAGGGCACGCGCCAGATGGGTTATCAGGCCGCCAAGCTGTTGCATCGCCTGCTCGATCGGCAAACGCTGCCGTTGCAACGTATTCTGGTGCCGCCGGTAAAAGTCATTGCCCGCCGCTCTACCGATTTTCGCTCGCTGCGCGATCCGGCGGTGATTCAGGCGATGCATTACATCCGCTTTAACGCCTGTAAAGGCATCAAGGTCGAACAGGTGCTGGATGCGATTGGCATGTCGCGCTCCAATCTGGAAAAGCGTTTTCGCGATGAGACCGGCGATACCATTCACGCCATGATTCACCGCGAAAAGCTGGAAAAAGCGCGTGAACTGCTGGCCTGCTCTTCATTGAATATTAATGAAATTTCGCAGATGTGCGGCTATCCTTCCCTGCAGTACTTCTATTCGGTGTTTAAGAAAAGCTACGCCACCACGCCAAAGGAGTATCGACAGCATCACGGCGAGAAGGTGCAATAACGCCCCGCTGCGATCAAGATTTTGCCGCCAATTGCCGCTATACTGCGCGGCATCTTCAAAGGAAGATCGTCGTCTCCGGTGAGGCGGCCGGATTTCAAATCCGGTTGGGGCCGCCAGCGGTCCCGGGCAGGTTCGACTCCTGTGATCTTCCGCCACTCACCACTCAGGCCCAGCCATGCTCATCCATCCATCCGACAACCTTCCGTTCTCTGGCGATCCGCGTAAGGAAGAGCTGCGCCAGCGGCTGATGCGGCCAGATGCGCCTAAAGTTATTGCCGTGTCACTGTCGAAGGAGCTGGATCGCGAGCGACGCACGCATCGTCATGCCGCCGGACAGCTGTTTTGCCTGCGCCAGGGATTGATGACGGTGAACACCTCGTCGGGCATTTTTGCTAATCCGCCGCGGCTGGTCGGCTGGATTCCGCCGTGGTTTGACCATGCCCTTGTCGGGCCGGGACGCGTGCTGGGCTGGACGGTACTGATTGACGAAGCGCTGGCTGCACCGCTGCCGGATCGGCCGGTGCTGCTCTCCTGCCCGACCGTGCTGGAGCCGCTGGCAGAACGGCTGGCGGTGCTGGAGCCTGAACTGTGGAGCAGCGCGCGCTATACCCGGCTGGGTCAGGTGTTTCTTGATGAACTGTACGAATCCACGCCGCAGGAACTCACCCTGCCGCTGCCGGATGAGCCGCGTCTGCGGCAGATTGCACGCCTGCTGATGGACGATCCGGCTGATACACGCACCGGGCCGGAGCTGGCGCAGTGGGCTGGTCTGAGCGCGCGCAGCCTGAGTCGCCACTGGTCGAGCGCGGTCGGCATGAGCCTGAGTAAATATCGTCAGGTATCGCGCCTGCTGAAATCGCTGGAAGGGCTTGCGGCCGGCCACAGCGTGCAGCAGGTTGCCTGGCAGGTGGGCTTCGACAGCGTCAGCAGCTATATCAGCGCGTTTCGCGCCGCCTTCGGCTCAACGCCAGGCAAATACTTTACGACGCCAGCCGACTCTGCGAATGCAGCATCAGCAGGCTAGCCGGACCGTCAATCGGTGGCAGGCTGTGCCGGTATTTGCGGCGAAACGCGCCCGGCGGCAGGTCAAACATGCGCCGAAAGGTGCGGCAGTAGGTTTGCTGTGAATCGAAGCCAAACTGCAGCGCAATCTGCATCAGCGACGTATTACTGCTGAGCAGAGTGATGACGGAAGCCGTTAGCTTACGTTCACGGATATAGGCTCCCAGCGCCACGCCAGTGTAGTTGCGGAACAGCCGCTGCAGATGCCACTGCGAATAACCGGCCCGCCGTGCGACCGTCTCCAGCATGAGCTTTTGTTCAATATTCGCCTCTATCCACATCATCAGCTGATGCATAAAGGCTGCGTGAATATCCATCCTCTCCTCCTGATGCCGTGGTGCGACTCAATCTGCGACATTGTAAAAACAGGATGACTGGCTGTGTTTGCGCATAAAGCCAATAAATAGCGATAACTCGCCAATTTACATGCCACTACTCTGGCGGGGAGAACACGCTGTTGCGCCAGCGCACATCATGTAATATTGTAAGTTACATTATGGATAAGCAGCCGCTCTTTCCGCTGCACCAATCGTCACAAAGGAGAAAATATATGCATGCCTTTTTACTCTCTGACACGGGTGTGTGCCTGGCGATTGCGCTGGCCTCAGCCAGCATCGCGATGACCATGACGCAGACCGAACTGTTTGCCGGTTTGCGCGCCTGGACCGCACGCAAACACGCCTTGCTCGGTCATCTGTTTCACTGTTTCTATTGCCTGAGCCATTGGGTAGTGTTTGCCGCGATGCTGATTTATCACCCAACGCTGCTGAACAGCGGTTGGCCGCTGGTCGACTGGATCATGACAGCCTTCATTACGCTGACGCTGACCACGTTTGTCAGCGGTATGATGTTTAAAGTGTTTCAGGCCGCCGTCACCACGCATGTGATGAAGCATGACGCACAGATCAAATTGCAGAAGCAGGATTAACGGCCGCGCCGGCTAGTCGCTGCAGCGCGGAAAGGTGTGCGGATCCAGCCCAAGGCTGGCCATTTTTTGCAGGTAATCGTCGGCGATGTCCGCCACGGTAATCTGGCTGAAGCGCTGCAGCAGTAGCGCTTCGGCTTCACCCAGCGCCTGGTCGAGCCGGGCGTCCACCGCATGTTCCACCAGGCAGGGCGAAGGATCGGCTGCCGGGCCAATACTGAACAGCGCCGGTGAGCCGATGGCCTGGTACACATCCAGCAGCGTGATATCGTGCAGGTCCGCACGCAGCTCCCAGCCGCCGCCGTGCCCCTTTTCCGACACCAGATATCCCTTTTCTCGCAACCCCGACATCATGCGACGCACCACCACCGGATTGGTGCCGAGCATTTTTGCCATGGCATCGGAAGTAGCGCGTTTAACGTGACGATCAAGATGAATGAGCGCGTGCAGCGAGCGGGACAGGCGGTTATCGCGTGGCATGGACGTTTCCTCTGAAATTCCCGCTACTGTAGCAAACCACGCTGGCGGCAACAATTTATCCCGGCTGAGCGTAGATGACGCCCTGACCAGGCATCCGCGTTAATCAGGCTGCCAAATGGGAAAAGGCAAACCGCCACAGTATAAGAAATTACGATGAAAAGGCGATTGGGCATAAGTTAATTAACGAAGTGAGTGACAGAAAGGGAATATTTATTTCCCACCAGGAAAGATAACTCCTCAAGGCGGAATAACCATTTCCCTTTTATAATTAATTTAATCTTGTAGGACATAGACTACAAATAATTATTTTATTGTTCTTGATCATACGCAATATATAAAATTAAACGAGCGGCTAAAGTTTGACCTGTCATTCACTCATCAGGAAAAGGTTAACTATGGCTCAGGTCGTTGTGGTTGATGACCATCCGATCGCGCGGATGGCCGTTCGTTATTTGCTGGAACAAAATGGACATACGGTGCTGGCCGAAAGCGCCGATGGCCGGGAAGCGGTAACGCTGATTCAGCAGCAGCAGCCGGATATCGTCATCATTGATATCGACCTGCCGTCGCTGGACGGAATTGAAGTGGTTAAGTCGTTGCGCGATCAGAGTTTTCCAGGAAAAATCATCGTTATCTCCGGGAAAAATGAAAACGTGTATGCCGTGCAGAGCCTGCGCAGCGGCGCCAATGGCTTTGTCAGTAAAAAAACCGATATGCCAGAGATCGCAACTGCTATTCAGGCGACACAACGTGGTTACGGTTATTTCCCGCTGGGCGGTTTTATGCAGCAAATGGAGCAGGAAAGCACGCTGGCGGAGAAAAAAATGATTGAATCATTGTCACCACAGGAGTTTCAGGTTTTTCATCACATTATTAAGGGCCTGAATAATATGCGCATCGCAGCGCGGATGGGCGTCAGTAATAAAACCGTCAGCACTTATAAAAGCCGGTTAATGGATAAACTGCACTGCAAAACCATGAGTGATTTATTTGCTTTCGTGCACCGCAATCAAATGGAAGCCTCATAAATCGTCTGCAAAGAGTTATCGAGACACAGCCGTTTGACGTAGCGCTCACCCTCTCGCTCAGGCCGGTAACCATAACCGTGTGTTGATCGGTAAGTTGCTGTGCAGCAGTTATCATCAAATCCTTGCCAGGCTAACCGACGGTGAGCTGGCAGACACCGTATAACTGCCCAGGGAGGAATTCCGTTTCCTCTGCGGCATCTGCGTTACCGCGGCGCATCCCGCTTACCGCTTCACCAGGCTGCTTTGCCAGGCGTGAAACAGGGTGAGCCAGTTTTGCACCGGTAGATGTTGCTTCTGCCCGGTGCCAAAGCCATGACCGCCCTGCTGGAACAGATGCAGCTCCACGTTGACCTTGTTCTGCCGCAGTGCGCTGAACATGCCCAGCGCGTTTTGCGGTGAGGCGGTGCCGTCGTTCAGCGCCTGCACCAGAAAAGTCGGCGGCGTGTGTGCGCTGACGCGATCTTCCTGTGAAAGCTGCGCCATTTGCTGGGCACTGAGATCTTTTCCGTACAGCGCCGCGCGCGTGCCTGGGTGGGTCACGCCCTGTTTCAGCGACAGCACCGGATAGATAAGCGCGCTGAAATCCGGGCGCGCCGACACCTTATCCTGCGCATCGACGGCCTGATAGTTAGCTTCATCGGGAGTGTTGCTCAGATTGGCGGCGAGAAAGGCACCGGCGGAAAAGCCCATCACGCCAATGCGGTCAGGCGCCACCTGGTACTGCTGCGCATTGGCCCGAATCAGCCGCAGCGCTCGCTGGGTGTCGGCAAAAGCCTGCTGGCGATACTGCGCTGAACCGTCGTGTGGCAGACGATAAATTAACACAAATGAAGCGTAGCCCTGCTTGCTGAGCACGTTGGCAACATCCAGCCCTTCGAGATCTTTCATAATATAAGAAAAACCCCCACCGGGAATGATTAGCACCGCCGCATGATTATTTTTTCCCGTTGCCGGAACATAAATCATTTGTGGCGCATCGACGTGGGTAACAGCCCGATTATTAATGGCCGGGTTTTTACTAAAATTAATAAATTTATTATTTGCTGACACTTCATCTGGCCAGATCGGAATTTCCTTATTGGCAAACGCGGCAGGAAGATACAGTAAAAAAAACAGGCTAAATATGCGCAACCCTCTCATCGCACTGGCTCCAAATCCTGAATAAAAACAGTAACAAAAGTCAAACTGAGCGGATAAAATCGCTCAGTGACGCTCCGGCTCCCCGCGAGATAATGAAAAAAACATACTCATCGAAAAATGTCTGTGGAAACGGTAGCAAATAAATATGGCAAAACCTATTCAATATAATATCGGACCAGAAAAAATTAGACTTTTCTCATGTTTACGTTAACAAGACCGTATGTTATAAGTGAATTTTAAACTATAAGAATCTGTGACCATGGGAATTTACTGGATCATAAGTCTTAGCCTGACTTTCGTCGCTATTGTCGAAATCATGTTAAGTAAAAATGAAAACACAGCGCAAATCAGGACGTGGCTTTATTTTGTTGCCGTTGTAGTACTTTTTACTTTTGGCGGTATTCGTGGCCTGGGAACCGGCCTTGATGACTTCCAGTATCGCGACTTCTATGCCCAGTTTATCGATAAAATTATTATCGAAGGTTTCTGGCGTGCGGTCGTGGAATTCCGTTATGAACCAGCCATTTACGCCATTGCCGGTGCGACACGCATCTTTACCGCTAATCCGGACATTTTCATCTTTGTCTTCGCGGTCATCGCTGTTGGTGTCAACGCGCACTACTTCCGTAAGCTGACACCGCTGCCGCTGGTGGCCCTCGCCGTCTACTCTGCGCACCTGTTTATCAACAAAGACATGAACCAGATTCGCTTCGGTTTATGTTCGGCGTTTTTAATGGGCTTCGTCTGGCACATGTCGCGGCGCAGCAAGTCTGGCATGATCACCACCTTCATCCTGTCGTTTATCAGCCACGCCACCGCGATTGTCGCGCTGCTGATTCCGCTGGCGATGATTGTGCGCAAAAACAAATACATCCCGATTGCCATCGTGGTCGCCAGCCTGCCGCTGGCGTTTCTCGGCAGTTCGGCGCTGATCGCCGCGCTCTCCAGCCACCTCGGTGCGCTGGGCGACAGGGCCATGGGCTATGCCGATGCCGATTCACGCCAGGAACAGGGTATTCTGACCCTGTCGAACCTGAAGAATATCGGCTTCGTCTTTATCTTCAGCTACATGTTGCTGAGCGATAAAATTAAAAATTTCGACCCGGAAAAGTTTAATACCTATTACATTCTGGTGATCACTTTTGCCATCGGCAGTGGCCTGAGGATGGCGCTACAGGATTACGCTTCCGGTGGTCGTCTGGCGAACTATTTGCTGCAGGTTGAGCCGGTGCTTATTTCGCTGTGTATCTGGGAAACCAGAAAGCTGAAGAAGGTGCTTGCCGTGGCTGTCACCATTCTGATGGTGCTGTACTATCTCTACTACAACACCGTATCGAGCAAGCAGTCGATTGTCGGCTATGAGGTGTCACGCACTTTCCAGCTGTTCCGTTAGGTCCAGAAATAACGCTAGCCAACTGGTTAGCGTTTTTTCATTAATAAGCCCTTTCTCATCGTCATCCAGGGAAAATCCGAATATTTTACTGGTCCTGAACATTGCTTGCTTTTTATGAGGATTAAAATTCTAATAGATTGCATCTGCTCACGCAGAACACCTGTGATAAGAATATTCCGAAGCAACCATGCAAAGTCTTTCATGGCTTTTCCTGGCACGTCGTCACTCAATGAAAGAATGCTGACATGAACGAAAAAAACAATTTTGACATCGTACGACTTTCCCTCGCCTTTATCGTAATGCTGGTGCATTCCGCTGAGGTGACGAGAAACGCCGATATCCGTTTCCTGGCGCATTTTCTCAATAGTGATTTTGCCGTCAAAGGATTTTTCGCAATAAGTGGTTTTCTTATTGCAAAAAGTTACTTAAGAAGTAAATCGCTGACGTCCTATTTTATTAAGCGCGCGCAACGTATATTGCCGGCTTATATTTTCACCATCATCATGTGTTTTGTGATTGGCATGTGTCTTACTACCCTGCCGCTGATGGATTTCCTGAAAAATAAAGAAACCCTTAAATATCTGGTCGCCAACTTCTCGTTTCTTAACTTTATTCAGCCGTCGCTGCCGGGCGTGTTTACCAACAACCCCAATCAGCCGCTGGATGGTTCCCTGTGGACCATCAAAGCCGAGCTGACGCTCTACGTGCTGCTGCCCTTTATCGTGCCGTTGCTGAAGCGAAGCCCGCTGAAAGTGTGGAGCGTGATTTTTATTATCTCCTGCGCCTGGTACTTCTACTTCACCGCGCTGTACAGCGGCCCGAAAGCCGATACGCTGGCCAAGCAGTTTATTGCGCTGTCGTCCTACTTCTTCTTTGGCAGCCTGCTGGCGGTGCATCAGCCAACCTTTGACCGCCTGAAAGAGATCACCATTGTGTCGCTGGTGGTGTTCCTGCTGTTCAAGAGCACGGATTACGCGTTTATCGTTGAGCCGGTGGCGTTTTCGGCGGTAGTGATTCTGTTCTGCACCAGCCTGTGTAAAGAGATTAAAATCAGCCAGTACGGCGATCTCTCTTACGGCATGTACCTCTATCACTGGCCGATTATTCAGGTGCTGCAGCATTTCGGTGTGTTCGATGCCAACGCGTTTGCTGGCCTGGGGCTGACAATTGTGATGACGCTGGCGCTGGCTTACACCTCGTGGAATTTGCTGGAGAGCCGTTTCCTGAAGCGCACCCATCACGCTCAGCCGTCGATTGTGCCGCCCGCCGCTGCACGCGACTAAGCGTTGATTAAGCAGGCGCACGTCGCGCCTGCACCAAAGCGCCACCGCTCAAATGGTGGCGCCCATCGACAGCTGATAATGCAAATCCACCTGTTCAATGGTGGGCTGCTGGTTAATCTTCTTCAGCACAATTTCCGTTGCCACTTTGCCCATCTCAAAGCGCGGTGTAATCACACTGGCCAGCCGCGGCGTTGTCGCCTGACCAATCTCCAGTCCGTGGAATCCGGCAATCGCCAGCGCCTGCGGCACTGCAATGCCTGCCGCCTGACACTCCTGCAGCACGCCGACCGCCAGATCATCGTTGGTACAGAGAATGGCATCCATCTGCGGATAGAGCTGGCGCGCCAGCGTCATCATGCCAGTGCCAATCGACACCGAAGAGACTTTGTTCGGAACGATGCGTCCGGCCGGCAATCCGGCCGCCGCCACGGCATCGCAATAGCCGGCGTAGCGCTGCTGGTCACGGCGGTCGGACATTGAGCCAAAATAAATCACCCGCTGTTTGCCGCTGGCCAGCAGCATCGCGGTCATGTCGTAGCCGGCACGGTAATTATCAAAGCCGACGTTGATGCGCCCGCGCGTCTCGCTCAGTCCCATCACTTCGGCGACCGGAATGGTGGCCGCGTTAAGATACTTTTCCGCGCGCACGGTATGCACCGACTCGGTCAGGATCAATCCCTGCACGTTAAAAGCCAGTACCGTGGCAATCTGCTCCTCTTCGCGCTGCGGATTGTAGTCGTAGTTGACCACCAGCGTCTGATAGCCGTGGGCGCTGGTGACCGATTCGATACCGGCCAGCAGATCGGCAAAGATTTGATTATTGAATGAGGGGATCAGTACGCCGATGCGCGGCGGCGGGTGCCGCGACGCCGCGGTGCTTTCCTGTTCGGCGACGTAGCCGATTTCGGCCATGACGCTGGCGATTTTTGCCGCCGTTTCCGCCCTGACCTTTTCCGGCGTGCGCAGATAGCGGCTCACCGTCATCTTGGTGACCCCTGCGAGAGTCGCAATATCGTCCAGAGTGATGCGCTGCGTTTTCATTGCGCGGTCCGCAAAGAGAGCCTGTCAATCAACGTATTATGCCCGCTGGCGAGTCAAAAAAGAAACGCTGCTCCGCCGGTCATACCGCTCGTTCGTAGTGCTCAATCACCGCCAGCGCCAGACCGTTGGCCGGATCGATGCGCTGCGGCAGAAAGTGCAGCGCGGTATGGGCAAAGGTAAACGCCAGCGTGCCGGCCTGTGCCGCCTGCTGTACCGCCTGCACAAACGCCGGTTGCGCATTCCACGGGCCGTCAATGATGATGCTGGCCGGATTGACCAGTTGCATCACCTGACTCAGCGCATGGCCGAGATAGCGGCCGGTCTGCGCCATCAGCTCATACACGATCTCCGGCTCGCTGTCGCCAGACTGCCAGCGTAAGCCGGGCTTGCGCCGGGCCAGCTGCTGCTGGATCGCCGGCAGGCTCACCAGCGTCTCCAGACAACCCTGTCGCCCGCAGCTGCAGCGCGCGCCGTTGGGCTGCACGCTCAGATGGCCAATCTCACCGGCAGTCCAGCTGCTGCCGCTGAACACCTCGCCGCGCTCCACCAGTGCGCCGCCCACGCCGTCGGCGATGCGCAGATAGAAGTGGCTTTGCGCTTTATTGAGCTCCAGCTGCTGCACCGCCAGCAGCGCGGCCGCTTTGACGTTATTCATGATGCGCAGCGGCAGCTCAACGCCACGCCGCAGCGGCGTCAGCACATCGACATCCTGCCAGCCGAGCGGCGCAGAAAAGTGCACCCGTCCGCGCTGAGAATCAATGATGCCGGGAAAACCGATGGCCACGCCCAGCAGCGCCGGATGCGCCGCGCGCAGCGTCTGACACACTTCCGTCAGCTCGTGCAGCAGCCCGTCGGCATCGGCCGTTTCGGTGCGCCAGGTTTGCTCGGCCACCACGCGCGAAAAGTAGTCGCACACGCGCCAGTGAATCGCCTGGCGCTCGACCATGATGCCCGCGCTTTTCAGCTGACCCGCGCGCAGTTCGATCTCAATTTTGGGCCGACCGGCCGCAGCCACGCTGACCGGGCCAAGCTCGTGAATCAGCCCCTGCGCCAGCAGGTCATCGATAATCAGGGAAACGGTGTTTTTGCTCAGGTCGAGCGCCAGCGCCAGTTCCTGGCGGGAAGTGATACGGGTGGTACGCAGCTGCGTCATCACCCGCTTGAGGTTGTTCAGTCGAAGTACCGCTGGTCCTTTCCCGGCTGCTTTCATCGCACCCTCACCTGACAAAGAGTAATAGGTGTAAGTTTAGCAGCCCGCACCGGCGGTTAATCGCCGGTAAAACCGGGTTTTTACCGCTTCTGCCGCGTATCAGTACTCGTCGCCGCGCACGCGGCTGCGGTAACTTTCCCAGTCAAAACGCACCCACAGGCTATTACCGAGGCGCATGCGATCCATCACCCGTTCGCCAAGCAGCGTGTTCATGCCGGCCGGATCGAGGTTGGAGAGCATGCCGGTCGGCCGCTTTGACGACGAACGGCGATCAACAATCTGATTGATGATCACTTTCTCGTAGCGCGATTCGCTCTGCATGCCGATCTCATCGATCACCAGCAGATCGACATGGCTGAGATCCTGCAGCAGCCGCTCTTCGGTCAGGTCGCTGCCGCCGCTGAAGGTACCTTTCATGCTCGACATCAGATCGGCCACCGTGACAATCAGCACGCTTTTACCGCGCAGAATCAGATCGTTACCAATCGCCGCCGCCAGATGGTTTTTGCCGGTGCCGGGACGGCCGGAGAAGACAAAGCTGGCGATGCTGTTCTCAAAGCCGGCGGCGTATTCACGCGCCAGACTGAGCGCCTTGCGCTGGCCGTCATTTTCAACGCGGTAGTTGTCGAACGAGCAGTTCATGTGCAACTCACGAATGCCGGAGCGGCCCATGATGCGCTGCATCTTCATGGCGCGGTTTTCGCGCACAATCGCTTCTGAGCGCAGCCGGCCCTGCTCCTGATTCCACGCCAGCAGCTCGGCGCCGTTTTTAAACTTTGGCTGCACATCCGCGGGCATAATTTTTTTCAGGCGACTGAAAAGATCGTTCGGCGTTTTCATTACTCACCTCGGAATCCATCGGGAATATCATAATCAGTATTGCTGATCTGGGTGATATCGCGCTTTGGCTGACCGCCGTTGGCGGCGCGGTTCATCTGCACGCTGCGCGCCAGTTTCTGCTGCCACTGTACATGGTGAAACAGCCGGCCCTCTGCCTGCCAGTAGGCGACGAAAGCCGCCAGCTCTGCGGCGGTCACCGGCTCGCTCAGCGCCACGCCCCAGATCGCCGCCTGGCGCTGGAAGTCGCTGTCCGGCTGCCAGCCCGGATACATGGCAAACTTGCCCACCGGTACGGCGATCGGCGCGGCGTCGCTGTGAAACAGGCTGTCGTCCAGCGTGACATCATTCGGCTGCTGCGCCGCCGCTTCCAGCGCCAGCAGGTGCGCGAGGCGCTGCGGCGTGATCGCGTAAAACGCCGGAACATTGTTGTGCAGCACCGCCAGCGTGCCGTTATCGGCCTGCTGCAGCGTGGTGAGGGGATCGTGGCAAAAGCCGTCCAGCCCCACCAGCGTTGAAGATAAGATTTTGACTGACATGAAGAAACCTGACGTTGACTCACCCGGTGCACCGGCGACCCGGTGCTAAGCGGTCAGTGTACCTGTTTTAGCACCGGGGATCGCCATAAAACCGCGCGGATTTAGCGCGAGGCGAAGTGCGCTTCAGCCGCCTCAATGCTGACCACGCGACGGCTGGCGCGGGCCGTTGCCAGCGCCGGGCGGGTTTGCCACAGATAGCGCAGCGATGCCACCAGACACAGACTGTAGCCAAACAGCTCGCTGCCCTCTTCCGCCATGTTCTTCACCACGCGGTTATAGCCATCCAGCATCAGTTGCTGCCACAGCTCATGCATGCCAAACAGCCGCGAGAACACCAGCACCGCCAGCAGCCCGGCGGCCATCATTTGCCAGCTGCGATGCTGCAGCAGTGCCGCCAGGCCCGGCAGGATTTGCCGCGGCTGACGCAGCGCCATCGCCAGCGAGGCCGCGGTCGTTGCCAGCGCAAACCACAGCCATGCGCCGTGCTGCACCACGTCGAACAGAAAATCCATTTCACGAATCAGCATGCAGCTGAAGAAGCCACCGACCAGGATCAGCGCGCTGCGCTGCTGCGGTCGCTGCCAGGCGGCGAGGAAGAACAGTGCGGCAATGGCCGCCAGCATCAGCTCCTGTGTCGCTTCGGTGAAAGAGGTTTCGTGCAGTGCATCGTTCATCCAGTTGACGTCGATGTAGACCATCGCCATACAGAAGACCAGCACCAATCCACTGATGATAAAGGCCGCCAGTTCGCGGCTAATAAGAATAATGTTTTCGCGCATTGTGATACCAAATCAGAAAATAATTAGCGCGCTTATTATATTTCTGCTGGCTGGCACCACTTCTCATTTCATGCCGCTTCAGAAGCTGGCGCTGACGCCGAGGTTGTAAATGAACTGTTCGCCGCTGCTGACCGCGCCGGTCTGGGCGAAGGAGGCGAACGCCGCCATGTTCTGGCCGAGCGGCAGACGGGCACCGACGCTGACATCCATCCAGTTCGTTTCCCGGTTCATCTCTTCCGGCCGATCGCGTGGCGCGGCCGTGCCGTCGAAGCTGAGCTGATGGCTGTAACTCACCTGTGCCCACGGCGATATCCAGCCAAAACTGGAATCCACGCGCCAGCCCAGTGAAGCGATGTGTTCGGCGTTGTTACGATCGACCGGCGCGCAGGCGGCGCAGCTCAGGGTGGAATCATCGACGGCAAACTGCGCCACCGGACCGGTGCGCAGGCGGTCATTCATCGGCAGGTTCCAGCCTGCCGAGTAGCGGTTCACCAGCGGCGAGTTGCCGACGCTGGCCGTTTCGCTGTGCAGCGCCATGCCGCCGCCGGGCGGATTGAGCGCGGCATCAAGCAGATCGCTGTCGCGGTTTTCTGTCAACATCAGATGATTACTGGAAATTTTTTCGGCAAGTATCGCATTATAATCCGGCGCGCTGCTCTCGCTGGCCTGATCCCACGCGTGCGCCGGCAGGGCCGCCACCAGTAGCCACCCACCGCTAAAGGCCAGCGCAAGGAGACGCTGGCCGGTCCGCTGACTGTTCTGCCACATGAAAGACTCCTGACGAGCCGGAAGGGATCGGGTTGGCCTTGAAATTGATGATGATCCTGAAGCGTTCACCCGGTTGCAGCGCGAACGTCCATGACGTTATTATCGGCACCCATTGATTAACTATTAATCGATTCTTTCAAACGTCAAGCGACTGACCGCTTTTTCCTCATGCTTAGGGAGTGATGCAATGCAGCGATGTGGCTGGGTAACACAGGATGCGCTTTATCTGGCGTACCACGACACGGAATGGGGCGTGCCGCAGACCGATAAGCGCGCCTTATTTGAGATGCTGTGTCTGGAGGGGCAACAGGCTGGCCTGTCATGGATCACCGTGCTGAAAAAGCGCGAGAACTACCGCCAGGCGTTTCATGATTTTGATCCGCAGGCGGTGGCGCTGATGGATGAGGCCGATCTGCTGCGCCTGCTGCAGAACAGCGGTTTGATCCGCCATCGCGGCAAGCTGGAAGCCATCATCAATAATGCCAAAGCGCTGCTGGCGCTGGAGGCCACCGGCGCAGACTTTTCCCGCTTTATCTGGTCATTTGTCGATAACCAGCCGATTTTGCACCGTTACGCGGATTATAAACTGGCGCCAACCACCTCCGAACCGGCCATTGCGCTGTCTAAAGCGCTTAAGAAGCGTGGTTTTAAATTCGTCGGGCCTACAACCTGCCACTCTTTTTTACAGGCCTGCGGGCTGATCAACGATCATCAAACCAGCTGTTTCTGCCATCCCGATAATCTTTAAGGCAAAAGTTTACAAATTAAGACTGCGCCTCACGAATTTCCCCATCATTGAACGGCATAATAGTGCCGTTTTGGGGCGTTTTCCCCGTTTCCGTATGAGGGACTTTTTCATGAAAAAGCGTGTACTGGCGCTGGCCTTGTTAATGAGCGGCAGCGTGGCGCTGTCGGGTTGTACCACCAATCCTTATACCGGCGAATCGCAGGCCGGGAAATCGGGCATCGGCGCGGGTCTGGGCGCGGTGCTGGGCGCTGGCGTGGGCGTGCTCTCTTCGTCGAAGAAAGATCGCGGTAAAGGTGCGCTGATTGGCGCAGCGTCCGGTGCGGCACTGGGCGGCGGCGTCGGCTATTACATGGATGTGCAGGAAGCCAAACTGCGCGACAAGATGCGCGGCACCGGCGTCAGCGTAACGCGTCAGGGCGATAACATCGTGCTGAACATGCCGAACAACGTGACCTTTGACTCGAGCAGCGCCAACCTGAAACCGGCCGGCGCAAATACGCTGACCGGCGTGGCGATGGTGCTGAAAGAGTATCCGAAAACCGCCGTCAACGTGGTCGGCTTTACCGACAGCACCGGCACGCGCGCGCTGAACATGCGCCTGTCGCAGCAGCGTGCAGAAAGCGTTGCCAGCGCGCTGATCGTGCAGGGCGTGGCGCAGAACCGCCTGCGCACCCAGGGCATGGGCCCGGATAACCCGATCGCCAGCAACAGCACCGAAGCCGGTAAAGCACAAAACCGTCGCGTCGAAATTACCCTGAGTCCGCTGGGCTAAGGCACAGGCCGGTCTGCCGCTGCAGGCCGGCTTTTGACGCGTTTTTACGCGCTTATTGGCGCGCAAAGCAGCAGATGACGCGTAAACGTCGCCGGACGATAGAGCCAGCGATGACTTTATGCTAGCGTGATCAAAATTTGATCAGTGGAAAGCCATCATGTCACTCAAAGCTATCGCCTCCGCCCTTGGCCTCTCTGTGACCACCGTGAGCCGCGCGCTGAATGGGTTTGATGATGTCGCCGCTGCTACCCGCAAACGCATTGAAGAGGAAGCCGACCGGCGCGGTTATCGCCCGAATGCCGCCGCGCGTCGCCTGAAGACCGGTCGTGCCAATGCGGTCGGGCTGGTGTTTCCGGTCAGCAATGCCTCACTCAACGACAGCTACTACAGTGAAATGCTGCTGACGCTTGATCAGCGCCTTGCCCTGCACGAGATCGATCTGCTGTTGCTCCCCGACAAACCGCAGGATCAGCAGCGCAATTTGCTGCGTATGCTGCGCAGCGGCGTGCTGGACGCGCTGATTGTCACCCATACCACGCCGCAGGATGTGCGACTGCAGCGCCTGCAGCAGAAGGGTTTTCGCTTTCTTACGCTGGGGCGCAGCCAGCTGCCGCAGCCTTACGCCTGGTTTGATTATGATAACCATGCCGGAACGCTACTGGCGGCGCAGCACTGCCAGCAGCAGGGCTATACGCGCATCGCTTATCTCGGCGGTAACGAGCCCAGCACCTACATTCTTGACCGCCGGCAGGGGTTTATCGACGCGCTGCCCGCCACGCCCTGCGCGCAGCAGGCTGGCTGGATAGCCGCGCTGCCGCCCTCGCGCCGCGCGGGCTATCAGCAAACCCGTGCCTGGCTGGCGCACGTTATCCAGCCTGACGCCATCATTACCGACTGCAGCCCACTCGGCGAAGGCGCAGCGATTGCCCTGCAGCAGGCCGGGCGTCTGAGCGGCGCGCAGGCAATTCCCCTGTACGTGTACGATGGTCTGCCGCACGACTCCATTATCACGCAACCGGTCAACGCGATTCTGCAATCATCACAGCAGCGGATTGGCGAACGCGTCGCCGAAATGGTGCTGCAGCTGCTGGAAGGCGCGCCGCCCGCGCAGTTACAGACGCTGTGGCAGCCAATGCTGCGCCTCACTTCTGACGCACAGTGATTGCGCGGGTGCCGCGCTGTGATAGTCTTCGCCTGATGCAATTAATCAGGTGTATGTGATGAAAACCAGGCCGCCACGAGCCACAATCAGTGACGTTGCCCGCACGGCAAAAACCGGTAAAACCAGCGTTTCCCGCTATCTGAATGGCGAAGTTCATCTGCTTTCGCCGGATCTGAAAGCCCGTATCGAACAGGCGATTACCGACCTCAACTACCGCCCCAGCCAGATGGCGCGCGGACTCAAACGCGGCCGCACCCGGCTGATAGGCCTGATCATTGCCGATATCACCAACCCCTACTCGGTGGATGTGCTGAGCGGCATTGAAGCCGCCTGCCGCGCGCGCGGCTTTACGCTGCTGATGTGTAACACCAACAACGAAGTTGACCTCGAACAGCACTACCTGCAGCTGCTCAGCAGCTATCAGGTGGAAGGCATTGTGGTGAATGCGGTCGGGATGCACGAAGAGGTGCTCAACCGTCTGCAGCAGTCGATGCTGCCAATGGTGCTGATTGACCGCAAAATTCCCGACTTCGCCTGCGACGTGGTCGGGCTCAACAACCCGGAGGCCGCCCGCATTGCCACCCGGCATCTGCTGGATAACGGCTACGAAGCGCTGCTGTTTCTCAGTGAGCCGCTCGGCAGCGTCAATACCCGCCGCGAACGTCTCGCCGCCTTCTTTGACACCATCAGCAGCGCGCCACAGGTGGTGGCGGAGAATGCCGAAGTGGTGTTGCATCAGCCGGCACAGCTGGAACAGGTGCTGCAGGCGTTTCATCAGCGCCATCCGGGCAAACGCTGCGCGGTGATGGCGGCCAACGGTGCGCTGACGCTACAGGTGGCGCGGGCGTTACAGCGCCTGACGCTGCGCTGGGGCGAGAGCATTGGCCTGCTGGGCTTCGACGAACTGGAGTGGGCGGCGCTGGCCGGCGTCGGCATCACCACGCTGAAGCAGCCCACCTGGCAGATCGGCTATGCCGCGCTGGAGCAGGTGATCGCGCGTATCGAAGGCAGCGAACAGCCGATTCGCGAGCAGGTTTTCTCCGGCGAACTGATTGTGCGCGGCTCCAGCCAGCCGCTGCGCTAATCCCGCTTTTCACGGCTCACTTCGTGAGCAGGATCATAATTCCGCACTCTGCTACTTTCCTTTGGAACCGGTTCCATTAAGCTTTTTACAGCACATTAACGTGCTGTCCGGCGCATAACGGTGCGGCGGGCAGTACAGCGAGACAGGCTGGAGGAAAGATGTCGAAAGCGGAAATTATTGTGGTCACGGCCGCCTACGGCGCGCACAAGGTGGCAGGACTGGGCGGCCAGGCAGCGCTGCTGCCGCTGATTAAAGCGGCCGGTGCCGATGGCGTCGAGATCCGCCGTGAGCTGTTCAGCGACGACGAATTGTGCCAGCTGCATACGCTTAGCGACGCGCTGCGTCAGCATCAGCTCAGCGTCAGCTATTCAGTGCCGGAAGCGCTGTGGCAGGCGGACGGTGCGCTCAATCCACGTCTGGCGCAGTTCCTGCAGGAAGCTGAGCTGCTGGGCGCTCAGCGCCTCAAGCTGGCACTGGGTCACTATGTCTCGCTGGCCGATCGCCAGCTGGTCGAGGTGCTGGCCGGCTCGCGCGTCACGCTGGTCATCGAAAACGATCAGACGCCGGACAGTAAGCTGACGCCAATGCTGCACTTCTTCCATCACGCCTGCGATGCCGCGCTGCCGCTGGATATGACTTTCGACATGGGCAACTGGCGCTGGACCGGCGAAGACGCCCTGCAGGCAGCGGCGCAGCTTAGTCGCTACGTGAGCTACATTCATGTTAAGGCGGCGGTGCCGCACGGTGACAGCTTCCGCGCCATTGCGCTGGATGACGCCGACGACAGCTGGCGCACGCTGTTGCAGGCGCTGCCGGCCGATGCACCGCGCGGTATTGAGTTCCCATTAGCCGGCGCAGATTTACTGGCGGTGACCCGCCACTACGTCGATCTGCTGCGCGCGGTGTAAGGAGTTGAGCATGACACACACCTCTCAGCTGGATGTCGTCACCATTGGTGAAGCGATGGCGATGTTTATTGCCGGGCAAACCGGCGATCTCGCCGCAGCCGATCAGTTCACGAAGCGCATTGCCGGTGCCGAACTTAACGTGGCGATTGGTCTGGCGCGCCTCGGTTTGCAGGTTGGCTGGGTCAGCCGCGTCGGCGACGACAGCTTCGGCCGTTTTACCCTGCAGCAGCTGGCGAAAGAGCATGTCGACCACCGCTGCGTGACCATTGATAACCGCTATCGCACCGGTTTTCAGCTCAAAGCGCGCGTGGACGACGGCTCCGATCCGGAAGTGGAGTATTTCCGTAAAGGCTCCGCTGCCAGCCACCTGTCACCGGATGATTTCGACGAAAACTATTTCGGCAGCGCGCGCCATCTGCATCTGAGCGGCGTGGCCGCCGCGCTTTCCGATAGCTCGCTGGCGCTGGCTAAACATGCGGCGAAAGAGATGCGCGCCCGCGGCAAAACCATCTCCTTTGATCCTAATCTGCGTCCGGTGCTGTGGCGCAGTGAAGAAGAGATGCGTAAGCAGCTGAATTTGCTGGCAGAATACGCCGACTGGGTGCTGCCAGGTGAAAAAGAGGGGCTGATTTTGACCGGCTACCGTCAGCCTGAGGCGATCGCGGATTTCTACCTCGACAAAGGCGTGCGGGCGGTGGTGATCAAAACCGGCAGCGACGGCGCCTGGTATAAAACCGCCGCGGGCGAACAGGGCCAGATTGCGCCGATCCACGTGGAGAATGTGGTGGATACCGTCGGCGCGGGCGATGGCTTTGCGGTCGGGCTGATCAGCGCACTGCTGGAAGGGAAATCGCTGCCGCAGGCGATTCTGCGCGGTAACAAAATTGGTTCGCTGGCGATTCAGGTTGCCGGCGACAGCGAAGGCCTGCCGACGCGCGCAGCGCTCGGCGATTATTAAACAAACGCACGGACCCGTAGCGGCGCAATTTATTGCGCACATGCAGGACGCAACGTCAACAACGCGCGATGAATCGCGCCGCTACGATGCCGTGCCAATACGTTAAAACTGTCTCTACACCCTAATTTCGAGACGCATCCACAGAATGCGCCCGCCTCAACCAGAGGAGTCACCCATGAAATCGCAGACAATCGCGCCAAAACGCTGGTGGTATATCATGCCCATCGTGTTTATCACCTACAGTCTGGCGTATCTGGACCGGGCGAACTTTAGCTTCGCCTCTGCCGCAGGGATAAATGAGGATCTCGGTATCACCAAAGGCATGTCATCGCTGCTCGGTGCCCTGTTCTTCCTTGGCTACTTCTTCTTTCAGATCCCCGGCGCGGTCTATGCCGAGCGCCGCAGCGTAAAAAAACTGATTTTCTGGTGTCTGATTCTGTGGGGCGGCTGCGCCTCGCTGACCGGTATCGTCAGCAATATTCCGATGCTGGCCGCCATCCGCTTTGTCCTCGGCGTGGTGGAAGCGGCAGTGATGCCGGCGATGCTGATCTACATCAGCAACTGGTTTACCAAATCCGAGCGCTCACGCGCGAATACCTTCCTGATCCTCGGCAACCCGGTGACGGTGCTGTGGATGTCGGTGGTGTCCGGCTACCTGATTAACTCCTTTGGCTGGCGCGAGATGTTCATCATTGAGGGCTTCCCGGCGGTGATCTGGGCGATTGCCTGGTGGTTTATGGTGCAGGATAAACCGGCCCAGGCCAAATGGATGAGCGACGAAGAGAAAGCGGCGCTGCAGGCGCAGCTGCAGAAGGAGCAGGAGAACATTAAAGCGGTGCGCAACTACAGCGAAGCCTTCCGCAACCGCAACGTTATCCTGCTGTGCCTGCAATATTTTGCCTGGAGCATCGGCGTGTACGGTTTCGTGCTGTGGCTGCCGTCGATTCTGCGTAACGGCACGCAGATGGGCATGGTCGAAGCGGGCTGGCTGTCGGCGGTACCGTATCTGGTGGCGACCATCGCCATGCTGGTAGTGTCGTGGGCGTCAGACAAGACGCAAAACCGTAAGCTGTTTGTCTGGCCGCTGCTGCTGATTGGCGCACTGGCGTTCCTCGGCTCGTGGATGGTGGGCTCCAGTAACTTCTGGCTGTCGTATGCGCTGCTGGTGATTGCCGGCGGTGCGATGTACGCCCCGTATGGCCCGTTCTTCGCCATCATTCCGGAGATGCTGCCGCGCAACGTTTCCGGCGGTGCCATGGCGCTGATTAACAGTATGGGCGCACTGGGTTCCTTCATCGGTTCATGGATCGTAGGCTATCTTAATGGGGCGACCGGCAGTCCTGCCGCCTCCTATGTCTTTATGGGTGCTGCGCTACTGGCGTCGGTGTGGCTGACGCTGATTGTCAAACCGGCGGCCAACAAAACGCCGCCGCCAATTCACGGGGCGAAGCACGCCTGAAAGCGTAAGCGATGACTTTTCCGGGCGACTCAGGTCGCCCGTCACACGTTCTACAGGGAGCAAATAATGAAACCTGCTGTGATTCTGTATAAGAGCCTGCCCGATAACCTGCGTGCCAAGCTGGACCAGCACTTCAGCGTCACGGAAGTGAAAGATGTCTCGCCGGAGACGGTGAAACAGCATGCGGCGCAGTTCGCCGCAGCGCAGGGTCTGCTGGGCTCCGGCGGCAAAGTGAATGATGAGCTGCTGGCCAGCATGCCGGCACTGCGTGCCTGTTCTACCGTCTCCGTCGGCTATGACAACTTTGACGTTGATGCGCTCAACCAGCGCAACGTTCTGCTGATGCACACGCCCACCGTACTGACCGAAACCGTGGCCGATACCATGATGGCGCTGGTGCTGAGCACCGCGCGTCGCGTCACCGAGCTGGATAAGTGGGTCAAAGCCGGTGAGTGGAAAAAGAGTATCGACGCTGAGCACTTCGGTATCGACGTACACCACAAGACGCTGGGCATTCTCGGCATGGGCCGCATTGGTCTGGCACTGGCGCAGCGCGCGCACTTTGGCTTCGGCATGAACATTCTGTACAACGCCCGCCGCCAGCATGAAGAGGCGGAAACCCGCTTTGGCGCGCGCGCCTGCGATCTGGAAACGCTGCTGAAAGAGAGCGATTTTGTCTGCATCAGCCTGCCGCTGACCGAGCAGACGCACCATATGATCGGTGCGGAACAGCTGAAACTGATGAAGCCGAGCGCGATTCTGATCAACGCCGGACGCGGTCCGGTGGTCGATGAGCAGGCGCTGACCGCCGCACTGAAAGACGGCACCATTCACGCCGCCGGGCTGGATGTGTTTGAAGTCGAGCCGGTGCCAGCCGATGCGGAAATCCTCACGCTGCCGAACGTGGTCGCGCTGCCGCACATCGGCTCCGCCACGCATGAAACGCGCTACGGCATGGCGCGCGATGCGGTCGACAACCTGATCGCCGCACTGAGCGGTAAAGTGGAGAAAAACTGCGTTAACCCGCAGGTCCAGGCTTGATCCCACGGCTTTAGCCATTGCGCCTGCCGGTTGCGGGCGCTATGGTGGTCTTCCCCCTGATAACAATGTTTTTACCTCCTATGGCTTTTTCTCAGTTCGGCGACAAATTTACGCAACATTCCGGCATCTCTCGTCTGATGGAAGATATGGGCGAAGGGCTGCGCACGCCTGGCACGATCATGCTGGGCGGCGGTAATCCGGCGCAGATTCCGGCCATCAATGATTATTTCAGTCAGCTGCTGCTGCAGATGCATCAGGACGGCAAGCTGAACGAAGCGCTGTGCAACTACGACGGCCCGCGCGGCAAAGCGCTGCTGCTGGAGGCGCTGGCTACGCTACTGCGCGAGGAACTCGGCTGGCCGGTGACGCCACAAAATATCGCGCTCACCAACGGCAGCCAGAGCGCGTTCTTTTACCTGTTTAATCTGTTCGCCGGCCGCCGCGCCGACGGCAGCAAAAAGCGCGTGCTGTTCCCGCTGGCGCCGGAATACCTCGGCTATGCCGATGCCGGGCTGGAGGAGGATCTGTTCATCTCCGCCAAACCCAATATTGAACTGCTGCCGGAAGGCCAGTTCAAATACCACGTCGACTTCGACCATCTGCCGCTGAATGATGAGACTGGCCTGATTTGCGTGTCGCGTCCGACCAATCCAACCGGCAACGTCATCACCGATGACGAACTGCTGCAGCTGGATGCGCTGGCACAGCAGCACGGCGTCCCGCTGCTAATCGATAACGCCTACGGCGTGCCGTTCCCCGGCATCATCTTCAGTGAGGCACGTCCGCTGTGGAACCCCAACACCATTCTATGCATGAGCCTGTCGAAGCTGGGCCTGCCGGGCGCACGTTGCGGAATTATCATTGCCGATGAGAGCACGATCGGTGCCATTGGTAACATGAATGGCATTATCAGTCTGGCGCCGGGCAGCATCGGTCCGGCGATTGCCACCGAGATGATTGTGCGTGGCGATCTGCTGCGCCTGTCGCAGGAAGTGATTAAACCGTTCTATCAGGCCAAGGTTAGCGAAACTATCGCGATTATTCGTCGCTATATCAGCGAAGATCGCTGCCTGATCCACAAACCGGAAGGCGCTATCTTCCTGTGGCTGTGGTTCCGCGACCTGCCGATCAGCACCGAAGCGCTGTATCAGCGTCTGAAAGCGCGCGGCGTGCTGATGGTGCCGGGCCACTTCTTCTTCCCGGGGCTGGAACAGGCCTGGCCGCACACCCATCAGTGCATGCGCATGAATTACGTACCGGACAGCGACAAGATTGAGCGTGCGGTACAGATTCTGGCGGAAGAGCTGGATAACGCCTGGAACGCTTAATCCGCGCTTAACGACAGCTGGCACCACTGCGCCAGCTGCTGAATCGCCTGTTCGACTTCGGCGTTCCAGCCAAAACCGGCGTTGAGCCGGAAGCAGTGATCGTAGCGGTGATCGGTGGCGAAGATGTGCCCAGGCGCGATGCCGATGCCCGCGTTGCGCGCCTTGAGAAACAGCGCGCGCACGTTCAGCGCCTGTTGCGGCATCTCCACCCACAGCACGTAACCGCCCTCCGGATCCGACACACGCGTGCCCGCCGGGAAGTAGCGCAGCACCGCCTGGCGCATATGGTGAATCTGATTTTTCAGCTCGCGCCGCAGCTTGCGCAGGTGCGCATCGTAACCGCCGCTGCGCAGCAGTTCGGCAATCGCCGCCTGCGACAGCACCGACGTGCCCATGCTGGTGGTGTACTTCAGCGAGGCGATTTTGCGCATGTACTTGGTGCTATGCACCCAGCCAATACGGATGCCAGGCGCCACGGTTTTGGAAAAGCCGCTGCACAGGATGGCATTGGGGCTGAAGGCGCGCATCGGAAAAGGCCGGCGCTCGCCGAAAGCCGTATCGCCAAAGATATCGTCCTCAATGATCACTACATCATTCTCATCGGCCTGGCGCGCGATATACGCTTTGTGCTCGTTGGGAATGCTTTTGCCCAGCGGATTATTGATGTTGTTGATGGTGAGATAGGCCTGCACCGCTTTACGCCGGAACAGCCCGGTGAGTTTCGCGACGTTAACATAACCCTCCGGCCCGGCTTCCACTTCAATGACGCGCAGGTTGAGGTTGTGCAACATCTGTAGCAGCACGAAGTAGCATGGCGACTCTACCGCCACGATATCGCCTGGCCGCGTGGTGGCGCGCAGCGCCAGCGAAATCGCCTCAATGCAGCCGTTAGTGACCAGGATGTCATCGGCGCTGATATTGCAGCCATAATCCACCGCGCGCCGGGCAATTTCCGCCTTGAGCGGCGCATAGCCGGTGCCTTTCACCGTATTACCGAGCAGCGCCGGTTTGCTGTAACCCATCTGCCGCATCAGCAGGCCAATTTTTTTCACCGGATAGAGCGAGATGTCGCCGTTGGCCAGATCGAGCCGCACGCGGCAGTCCGATCCCAGCATCGCCAGGTGCAGTTCGGTTTGCTCATCCAGCGGCGCCACTTCGCGCGGCTGCTCGCTGAATACCGCCGGCACTTTTTTCTCTGTGGGACGCGATGCGACAAAAAAGCCAGACTTCGGCCGCGCCACCGCATAGTGCTCATCCTCCAGCGTGCGTAATGTTTTCAGCGCAGTGGTCATGCTGACGCGATACTGCGTCGCCAGCGTGCGCACCGACGGCAAACGGCTGTCGGGCGGTAGCGATCCGCTATGAATGGCCTGTTTTATCTGCTCAGCGATCTGACGGTAACGACTGCTCTGACTCTCCTGTTCCTGCGTTTCACCCGCCATCTGTTCCACCCCATATCGTGCTGATCTGTGCGTATTCATCAGATTACATTCAAAGTACTTTAGGCTGCATCTGTTAATTCAGCTTCATGCAGCACCTTCGTGGCCCGTTTTCCAGCCCGTTGTCGCCCGCACGGCAGCGGCGATTTTATTAGCCAAAGGATGAAGTGAAAAATGAATAATCTGTCCGCGATGATGAGTGAAATTGAAGAATACCTGACGCCCGCGATTCTCGATTCCGCCCAGCACTGTGCTCAGCGACTGCTCGCCGCCCTGCCCGATCCCGACCATCCCGAACGTAACCGCGTACTGCTGGCCTATGGCGGCGGCAAAGACAGCAGCTATATGGTGGCCTACGTACGTTACATTCAGGGGTTAATCTGGCAACAGCGCAACAGCACGTTTCAGCTGCGCATCAGCACTAACCGCCATGCCGCCATGAACGACAGCGTGATGGAAAACATCGACCGCGTCTATCGCGCGCTGCGTATCCATGACGACGCGTTCACCGAGTGCCTGGTGACCGACGGGCTGCAGATTCGACCCTTCGATCGCCATTTGCCGATGCCGCAGAGCGTGCGTCAGCAGAACCGCGACGATGTGCTGATGAATGGTCACCGCTTCCGTGCCGACGCGCGCTCCACCTTCTGCAACGCCTGCAACCTGAGTATGGTGAATTCGTTTGGCCTGGCGGCGCATTACGATGGCGGCGTCGATGTGATCATCACCGGCGATTCGCCGCAGGAACAGACCGCTTACCTTGCGTGGGCGCGCCACCTGTCAAAACTGTTTGATGCGCCGATGGCCGATAAGTCGCGCGGCTTCAGCGGCTTTCTGCACACGCTGGACGGCGTGGCGGCGCGTTACTTCGCCGACATTTACGGCGCTGACCAGGTCACGCCGGCACATCGCATTACCTGGCAGCTGACGCGCGACCCGCTGTTCTTCAACATCTATCAGGACACCGCTTATGAGGCTGGCGCGCACTGGGCGCTGCTGACCGAATTCATGCATTTCCGCTTCGACGAGCTGATGTTCAGCTTCTCCGAATCGGACTGCGGCAACCCGACGTTAATGGCACATATTCGCGGTCTGCGTGCGGAGACGCTGTTGCAGCGCAGCTACGCCGAAGGCATTCGCGAATATGTGCGCTTTGCGCTCGGCCTGATGGTGCAGAAGGACTTTCCGCCGCAGCTGATTGATGAGATGGCCGCGCGCTATCAGGACGATGCCGCGATTGCCCGTGCACGCCAGCGCGCCGCGCAGTTCGCACTCGACGCTTTCGGCCTTAGTGAAACCCAACTGGTATGCATGATCTATTCACCGTTTATCGCCGCCGGCCAGCAGCTGAAAGCCTGGCTGCTGCAGTTGCCGGCCGCGCCGGAAGAAGCCGCGGTGCGCGCCTTGCTGAGCGGAGAGAGCGAAGATGTGGCGCTGGCGCAGCAGCTCACGCAGCTGTCTGGCCTCAGCGTGGCGCAGATGCGGCACTGCTGGCGCAGCGCGGCGGTGAGTTCGCTGCTGGACGGCGCGCGCGGCGATGCGCTGTCGCGCGTGTTGCGTTTCGACCCGCACAAAGCGGTGATTCAGGTTAACAACGGTGCGTTACAGGACATCGTTACTGAAGTGATTTCCGGGCGTTAACCCGGTAAGGCGACGCGATGAGAAAGATTTTTCTGCAGATTGGCGCCACGCGCGACGGGCAAAATCCCTACTGCGCGGTGGCAAAACGCGAAGGCTATTTTACCGTACTGGCCGAAATGGGGGATTTTGTCGACTATCAATCGCTCAGCATCGCCCTGCCGTTCGATCTGATTGTGCGTCTCGATCGCCCGGAAAACCCGTGGGATGTCCTCAATGCCTGTCTGCACGCCGGTCTGCTGGAGCATCCACAGGTGGTGCTGGCCGGTTTTGAGGCTTACAACGCCAGCGCTGGCCGGGTGCGTGAACTGCTGGCCGGCCCGGATGCCGGTCCGGGGTTTATCCCGCCGGATAAATATGCACAGCGCATGGCGCTGCGCAAAGCCTGGCCGCGTTTTCCGCAGCCGGAGTTTCGCTTCTTTGCCTCACCGCTCAGCATTGGCGACGCGCGGGATGCACTGCTCTACCCCTGCGTGATCAAACCGGTCGACGGCGGCGGCGGGCTGGGCATCTGGCTGGTGGAAGAGGCCAGCCAGCTGGATGCGGTGATTGCCCGGCTGCTCGACACCATGAACTATGGCGGACGCGGCTTTACCGGCTTTATCGTCGAAAGCTGGCTGGCCGGTGACGAATATTCGCTGCAGGGCGTGGTGGAGAATGGACACGCGGTGGCGCTGACCTGCTGCCAGAAGGTGATTGAGCAGCATACCGAGGCCGACGGCTGTATCAGCTTTTACGAATCCGGCCATGTGGCGATGGCGGCGCAGCAGCTGCCCGCCGCCTTCACCAGCCTGATGAGCTTCTGCTGTGAAACCTTCGGCTACCGGCGCGGCGCTTTCCACATTGATTTCATTATGGTGAACGGCGAGCCGCACTTTCTCGAAATGGGCTTTCGCCTGTCCGGCATGGGCGTGGTGAACCTGGTGGAAGAGGTCACCGGCATCAACTGGGCCGAGGTGGCCTTTCAGGTTGAAGCCGGACGCGGCCTGCCTGAACTGCACTTCGCTTCACCGTCACAGGCCGTCGGCCGGCTGCGATTGCGCCAGCGGCTGCAGCATGACGCCGCCGAGCGCTGGATTGCCGAGCACCAGCGCGGCCAGCTGTTACCGCCGCTCAACTTACCGGCGCTGGAGGTCTCGCCGCGCTCATCGCTGTACGCCGATCTGACGCGCCACGCCGGGATTCTCGCTACGCTGCGTCTGCCTGCCGCCAGCCGCGACGAAATTCTGGCGGTGTTTCACGCCCTTCTTGCTGTTCCCGCTTTGACCTCACGGAGAGATTTACTATGTGCAGAATGATTCTGGCACACGGCCAGTTTGACGCCGCTGCGGTACTGGACGCCGCACGCGCCATGAGCTGCGGTGAAACCGCCGCGCACGACGGCCCGATTAAACAACATCCCAACGGCTGGGGCTGTCTGTGGCTGGAGCACGGTCAGATCCGTACGCTGCATGGCAGCGGCACCTTTGCCGAAGCACTGCCAGCCATTGACGTCACGCGCATGCAGCACAGCCGCTTTCTGGCGGTGCACGTGCGTCACGCCACGCTCAGCAAAAACCAGGGCATTGCGTTCTCCCATCCGCTGCGGCGCACCAGCGGCACCACCCAGTGGTACATGATGCACAACGGCTTTTTGCCGACCGTCTATGCGCAGCTCGGCATGGCGCAGTCGCGCTTTGATTCCGCTGAATATCTGGAATATATCGTCGACCGCGTGACGCCCGCCGATTTCTCCCGCGACTATCTGCGCGAAAAAATGGCCCGGGTGGCGCCGGGTGGCAGCGCGGCAAACGCCATTTTCGTCACCCGCGAGAAGGCCTGGGCGTGGCAATGGCATCCTGATGACACGCCTTACCCCGACTATTTCACCCTGCATCGTTGTCAGCAGAACAACAGCACCTTTATCTCCTCTGAACCTGTTTCAACACTGGGCACGGCGTCAGCATGGCACCGTATGAGCAACCATGAACTTCATGAAATTCCTTTTGGAGAGTGAACCCATGGCCATTTTCAATCAGATTCGCGTCATTAACCCCAACATGTTCGTCGAAAGCACCTGGCTGGATGACATCGTCACCGCGCGCGTGCCGCTGCTGGTGCTGCGCAATTTCCTCACGCCAGAGGTGCGCACCGCGGTGGTGGCTGATCTCCAGCAGTGCCGCGAGCAGGTACGGGTTTCTCACTATCCAAATGGCGCGCTGACCACGCTCGGCCCGTATCTGGCGAAGCACACCGCCGCGCCGGAAAACTATTTCACCGAACTGCGCGACATCCAGCCGGCGCTGCCGGCCTCGCTGCACCACCTGCGCGCGCAGATTTACCACTGGGTGCAGCATGCGCTGCGCCTTGAGAGTCTGCAAACCGCCACCGAACCGGCACTGGGTGATTACGCTGGCTCGATTGTGCGTTTCCACGCTGACGGCGTCGCTAATCCGCTGCATAACGACAACATCGTGCGCGATGCCGCTGGCAGCGGTCTGGCGGTGACGCACATTCTGCATCAGCTGAGCTGCGTGGTGTGCCTGCAGGAGTGCAACGCCGGCGGCGCGCTGCGCATCTTCAATAAGAAATGGCAGTCGGAAGACGAGCGCTTTAAAACGCCCGGCGAGCTGGGCTACCAGAGCGGCGTCATCGCCGGCAGCGAGACCTGCGAGTTCGCGCCGCGCAGTGGCGATATCTATCTGTTTAATCCCGCGTTTTATCATGAAATCGATCGCGTTGAGGGCGACACGCGCATCACCATGGGCTTTTTCTTTGGCCTGACCGACAAAAAAATGAAGCACGCCATTGCCTGGAGTTAATCCCGGCCTTAGACGAGGAAGACAGTATGACAACCTATGACAAAGTGATCGCGCTGCTGGATGCGCAGCAGGCCCGCTACCGCGTGGTGGAGCATGAGGCCATCGGCCAGACCGAGGTGATCAGCGCCATCCGCGGAAACGATCTCCAGCAGGCGGCCAAAGCTATGGTGCTGGAAGTCACTATGCCGGACGGTGCCGCGCCGCGCTATCTGCTGGCGATCGTACCCGGCGACTGCAAAATCAACTTCAAACACGCCGCGCGTGCCATTGGCGGTAAGAAGTCGACGTTTGCCACCCCTGAGCAGGCACAAGCGCTGACGCAGTGTGTGATGGGCGCGGTGCCGCCGTTTAGTTTTGATGACCGACTGGCGCTGCGCGTGGATGCGCGGCTGCGTGATGTCGGGACGCTGTGGTTTAACGCCGGTGCGCTGGACCGCTCGGTAGCGTTGGATGTGGATGATTATTTTCGACTGATCGGCGACGACTGCGGTGCAGAGATCGCCACACCGGTGACGGCAACCGCCTGATTGCCGCGCTGAGGAATGCGTATGTCCGTGAAAGATATGTTGTTAGCCCTGTGCGTCGTGGTGGCGTGGGGCGTAAATTTTGTGGTGATTAAGCTGGGTTTGCAGGGCATGCCGCCCTTTTTGCTGGCGGGACTGCGGTTTACGCTGGTGGCGTTTCCGGCGATCTTTTTCGTGCGTCGTCCGGCAATTCCGCTGCGCTGGCTGGTGGTGTATGGCATGACCATCAGCTTTGGTCAATTCGCGTTTCTGTTCCTCGCCATCAAGCTTGGCATGCCAGCCGGGCTGGCTTCGCTGGTGCTGCAGGCGCAGGCATTTTTCACCCTGCTGCTCGGCGCGCTGCTGCTGGCCGAGAAGCTGCGCTGGAACCACATCGCCGGCATTCTGGTCGCCACGCTCGGCATGTTTATGCTGGCAACCGCCGGTATGGAGGGCCAGACAACCGCGGGCATCACGCTGACCACCATGATGCTGACGCTGGCGGCGGCGCTGTCGTGGGGGCTGGGCAATATCACTAACAAGATTATCCTGCGCAACCGCAAGGTGCCGGTGATGTCGCTGGTGGTGTGGAGCGCGCTGGTGCCGATTGCACCGTTCTTTGCCTGTTCGTGGTGGTTTGAGGGCGAATCCGCCATTGTCACCAGCCTGCTGGATATTTCGCTGCAGACGGTGCTGGCGCTGCTCTATCTGGCGTTTTTCGCCACCATCATTGGCTACGCCATCTGGGGCAATCTGCTCAGCCGCTACGAAACCTGGCGCGTGGCGCCGCTGTCGCTGCTGGTGCCGGTGGTCGGTATTCTCAGCGCCGCGCTGATCCTCGGCGAAACTCTGTCGGCGCGGGAGATTCTCGGCGCGTCGGTGATCATTCTCGGGCTGCTGGTGAATGTGTTTGGCGGTATGGTGAGCCAGCGCCTGCTGGTACGTACCTGATGATGCAGCCATAAAAAAACGCCGCGTTGCAGCGGCGTTTTTCTTTACTTCGTTAGCCTTATTTCAGGATTTCAATCCGGCGTGGTTTCGCCTCTTCCGGGACGATACGTTCCAGATCGATACTCAGCAGGCCCAGTTCGAGACGCGCATCGCGCACCACGATGTGATCGGCCAGCTGGAATTTGCGTTCGAAGTTACGTTCTGCGATGCCCTGGTACAGGTATTTACGTTCCTGCTGCTCTTCAGGGTGGGCGCCGCGCACCACCAGCATGTTGTCATGGGCGGTGATATCCAGTTCGCTCTGCGCAAAGCCGGCGACGGCAATGGTGATGCGATAGTGGTTTTCGTCTACCAGCTCGACGTTGTACGGAGGGTAGCCGCCGTTAGCCTGGTTTTGGTTGGACTCAAGCAGGTTAAACAGACGGTCGAAACCAATAGCAGAACGATAAAGCGGAGAGAGATCAAAGTTACGCATAATAAGACTCCTGATAATCAGCAAGTTTTGGCAACCTTCCACCATGGACAGGTTGTCCGGCCCGTCGGTGTCCCTGTCGGCGACCGCGTCGTGACCGTAGCTTAAAGATGGGTGCGCTCAGGTCGCTTTCAAGGGGCAATGCGCTTTTTTTTGCAGCAATTCTGACGATATGGCATACACTCAGGGGACGCTTCGCCTGACGGGAAGGACATAACCACAGAGTTATGCGGATGTCAGGTGACACACTCCAGCCAGGGCCATGCCATGACTGTAGGGATGATGATGATGAAAATGATGAAACGCTTTCCGCTCACCGGCCTGCTGGTCTGCTGCGCCTGTGCCACATCAGGCTGCTCCAGCGTGATGTCGCATACCGGTGCCAGCCAGGGTTACTACCCCGGCACGCGCGCCAGCGCAGAGATGCTGACCGATGACAATACCAGCTGGGCGATTAAACCGCTGGCGCTGATCGATCTGCCCTTCTCGGCGGTGATGGATACGCTGCTGCTGCCGTGGGATTACTTCCGCGCCGACGACGATAAAACCAAAGATTCGCCGCGCGAACGCGTGCTGCAGAGCGAGAAGATGGCTGGCACCCAGGCCAGCCTGGCCACCGCGGCGGCTATGCCGGCGGAATCGCACTGACGCAGAACAGCTGTCGCCAGCCGTCAACCTCGCGCATGTAGGCGATCTGCTTCCCGTCCGGCGACCATACCACCGCGTCGCCGCCCGGCGGTTGCGCGCTGCGCGCGGTAAGGCGCGTACACTGTCCGCTGGCTATCTCACAACGCATCACGCTGTTATCACAGATAAAGGCGATGGCTGCGCCGTCCGGCTGCCAGCTGAAAGCAGACTGAATGCTGCTGCGCAGTGAGGTGATCTGACGCGCCGCGCCACCGTTGGGTGAGACCGTCCACAGCTGCACAATACCCTGCTCGTCAGCCTGCAAAAAGGCGATCGCGCTACCATTCGGCGCAGCGCGCAACCAGTGGCGCGGCTGCAGCGCCAGCCCTTTACTGTACGTGATCCGCCGCTGCTGCACGCCAGCCGGCGGTGCCGGCAGCTGCTCTGCCGTGCCCTGCAGCGGCGCATTGCCGGCTCTGGCATAGTCCGCCAGCGCCTCAGGCAGATCGACCACAAACACTTCCGGCACTTTTTCACCACTGGCATTGCGCGTATCGCCGATAAAGGCGATGGCCCAGCGCTGCCAGCTGCCGTCCGCTTTCTGATAGCCACGCTCACCAATCCAGCACTCTTCATAGGCGCGGTCAATCTGATCGCTGCCCGGTTGCGGATCGCGCCGGGTGTGGCTCACCAGCACGCAGTAGTGGCTGCCGTCATATTCGCGCGGATGCTGTTTTGGCGGGCACACCGGATGCAGCGGCACCGCCACGCCGACGTTGCGCAGGTCGTCACGCACCTCGCGCTCATGCATCACGTGATCGTTATAGGTAAAGCTCAGCCGCGAGCCATCCGGACTGAACACATGCACGTGCGAGCCACCACGCAGCGCACCCGGCGTGTAGGGCGCGGTGATATCGCAGGCGTCGAGGTTCTCCGCGATGCCCTGCTGAACAATCACGCCGCGCCGGTGATGAAAGTCATAGTGCCAGTGCGCATCGGGATGCTCTGGCCCATGAATACAGACATAGCGCGGCGGCAGATCCGGACTCACGGTCACCACGCCGACGTGCGCGCCATCGCGCGCCTGATACAGCACCTCGACCGCGCCGCTGTGCACGTTGACGCGCTCAATGGTCAGGCTGGTAAACGCGGCGCCGGACGGCCGCACATCAAATGCCAGCCACTGGCTGTCGGCGGTCCAGACGTTGATATTGGTCAGCTGATGATGGCGCTGAGTAAAGGTGAGTTGTTTTTCTGACATGGGGCAACCTCAGATGTAACCGTTGCCGGACAAATTACGTGATGCCGTTCAGTTAAGCAAAAGCTGAGCAGCTAATGCGGGTGCGCAGGCATGCGCACCCGGAAGCTTAGCCCACGCGCTGCACATCCCCCACCAGCAGGATGTAAGAGAGCGCGCCAATCAGGGCAACGGCGGAGATGTACACCAGCGCGGGCGCAAAGCCGTAATCCTGCGCCAGATACCCCACCACCAGCGGTACTGTGATGCCACCGAGGCCGCCGATAAAGTTAAACATGCCGCCGGTCAGGCCGATCAGGCGTACCGGCGCCAGCGACGAGACCAGCGACCAGGTGATGGACGCGAACCCGTTGCCGAAGAAGGCCAGCGCCATCAGCACCATAATCCATAGCGGATCGTTGGTGTAGTTTGCGCCCATAATGCAGGTGGAGATCAGCAGGCCGCAGATGATCGGCGTCTTGCGGGCAAAGCCGAGCGAGCGGCCGCTGCGCACCAGACGATCGGCCACCATCCCGGAGAGGATCACGCCAACAAAGGCGGCGAGAAACGGCACGGTAGTCATAAAGCCGGCCGTCAGCGCGGCAATATGTTTCTCCTGCGTCAGGTAGTTGGGGAACCAGGTAAGGAAAAACCACAGCGTTGAGGTCACTGCAAACTGGCCGAGATACACGCCGCACAGCTTGCGATGAAACACCAGTTTCCAGTCGGCCGCGGTGAGTTTAACGCGTGCTTTTTTCTCGCCGGGCGCATCGCCGTCGACCATCGCGCCACCGGCACGAATGTAATCCAGCTCGGCCTGATTGATGCCTTTGCTCTGGCTCGGTGCCTGGTAAACCTTCATCCACACCAGCGACCAGATAATGCCAATCCCGCCGGTGATGATAAACACCCAGTGCCAGCTCAGCAGTTCCTGAATCCAGATCAGCAACGGCGTGAGAAACGCCAGGCCGACAAACTGACCTGAGGTGTAAAAACCGACGGCCGAAGCGCGCTCCTGTTCCGGGAACCAGCTGGTGACCAGGCGATTATTGGTCGGGAAAGCCGGCGCTTCAAAAATACCGGTAATGGCGCGCAGACCTATCAGCGATAATAAGCCGCTGGCGAATCCCTGCAATAACGTCGCCACCGACCAGCCGAGAATAGCGATAAAATAGGTCAGGCGTGAACCTACGCGATCGAGAAACCAGCCGCCGGGAATCTGGCACAGCGTATATAACCAGGCAAAAGCAGAAAAGACATACCCCATTTCTGCTTTGCTGATGCCAAATTCCTGCTGAATATGCGCCGAGGCCACGGCTAAATTAGCGCGATCGACATAACAAATGACCACCGTAATAAAAATCATCAGCAGCGTAATATAACGGCGACGCGTAGGTTTCGCCTGAACAGCAGAGAGATCCATGGTGTTTCTCCGTCAGATGTCAGCTGGCGGACGTGCCGAAACACGCCGCAGCCAACGCAGGGTAAGGTTATCGAAGATAAAAGCCGCAGCAGCGGTAAACTGGCAGCGCGGTGAAAACAGGTTGAGCGCTGCCCTGTGCCTTATATATTTCGCACATGGTTTAAATAGTCAGATGTTTAATCGCCTGATAATCGGTGCTGTTATAAAGCGGTAAACGCAGCGACCGGGTGCAATACCACGGTTATTACCACTCGGCTACCGATCCATCCGGAAAGCGCCATAATGGGTTACGCCAGTCTGGCGCATTTTTACTGCGCGCAATCACCAGCTCTTCATTAATTTCTACACCGAGGCCGGGTTTATTTAATGGATAGAAATGGCCGTCATCCATTTTAAAATCATCTTTATTGATCACGTAATCGAGCAGTTCAGCGCCCTGATTATAGTGAATGCCCATGCTCTGCTCCTGGAACACCGCATTACGCGACACGAAGTCGACATGCAGACAGGCAGCCAGCGCAATTGGCCCCAGCGGACAGTGCGGCGCCAGCGCCACGTCATAAGACTCGGCCATCGCCGCAATTTTGTAGCATTCGGTGATGCCGCCGGCGTGTGACAGGTCCGGCTGCAGAATCGCCAGCCCACCGGCTTCCAGCACGCGCTTGAACTCGAAGCGGGAGAACATGCGTTCGCCTGCGGCAATCGGCAGATGCGTCTGCGCCGCCAGGCGCGGATAGTATTCTGCCTGCTCGGCCAGCACCGGTTCTTCAATAAACAGCGGACGATACGGCTCCAGCTCTTTGATCAGCACTTTGGCCATCGGCGCGCTGACGCGACCGTGGAAATCGAGGCCAAACTCAATGTCATTGCCAAAGGCTTCGCGGATCTGCGCTACGGTGTTAACAGCGGCATCGACCTGACGAGAATTGTCAATGATGCCCATCTCTTCGCAGCCGTTGAGTTTGAAGGTGTCAAAGCCGATACCACGTAATTTCTTAATGCCATCAATCACTTCAGCCGGACGATCGCCGCCCACCCAGCTATAGGCTTTGATGCTGTCACGCACCAGACCGCCCAGCAGCTGATACACCGGCACGCCCAGCGCTTTGCCTTTAATATCCCACAGCGCCTGATCGATACCGGCAATCGCGCTCATTAAAATCGGGCCGCCGCGATAAAAACCGCCGCGATACATCACCTGCCACAGATCATTAATCCGCGCCGGATCCTGCCCAATCAGATACTCCGACAGCTCATGCACCGCCGCTTCGACGCTGCGCGCGCGCCCTTCAATCACCGGCTCGCCCCAGCCGATGATGCCTTCGTCGGTTTCGATTTTCAGGAACATCCAGCGCGGCGGCAGGCGATAAGTGGTCAGTTTCGTAATTTTCATCGTACAGCGTCCTTATAGGCAGCAATAAATGCGCGGGCCTTCTCCACGGTGCGCGACAGCGGCTGACCGGCGCGATAGAGATCGCTGCCCAGGCCAGCCCCGACGCAACCGGCGGCGATAAATTCATGCAGGTTTTCCGGCGTGACGCCGCCCACGGCAAAGACCGGCACCTCCGGCGGCAGCACCGCTTTCAGCGCTTTGATGTAGCCCGGACCAAACGCCGACGACGGGAAAATTTTCAGCGCCTGCGCCCCAGCCTGCAGCGCGGTAAAGGCCTCGCTGGCGGTGGCACAGCCTGCAGCTACCAGCATGCCGTGCGCCACGGCCTGGCGAATCACCGCAGCATCGGTATTGGGCGTCACCACCAGCTTGCTATTGAGCGCCGCCAGCTGATCGACCTGCGTCGCCTGCAGCACGGTGCCGGCTCCGATCAGCGCTTTATCGCCGAAGGTTTGCACCATCGCGCCGATACTTTTCGCCCACTCTGGCGAGTTGAGCGGAATTTCAATCGCATCGAAACCGGCGTCGATTAACGCCGCGACGTGCGCTTCAGCTTCATCCGGCGTGATGCCACGCAGAATGGCGATCAACGGAAGTTTAGTGGGCCAGGACATGCGCAATACTCCTTATTCCGTGCTGGAAAGCACGATCGCCCTCCAGCGTGACTGAATCTGTTCCGATAAAGGCCAGCGCCTGCTGATAACGCTGTGCCAGCGCGCTGCCGGCGATAATGACAATCGGCTGGCGGCTATGCGTTAACTGCTGCGTCATCTGCGCCACTTCATGGCCGATTAACAGGCCAGAGAGAAAATCACTGATATGGCGCCGATCGCGCGCGCCGAGCACGTGGGCGGCACGCACTTCAAACAGGCGCGCCAGAATTGATGGGTCGTGGCTGCCAATCTGCAAACCGTCCCGGAACGCGTCCGGAGAGGCTTCCTGCGCGGGTAAACCGGCGCCAATCAGCGACTGCTTCAGCAGTAAATGGTGCAGCTCGCCGGTCATCACGGTGCGGAAATCGATGACGCGATCCTGTTCCATCTGCACCCACTTAGCGTGCGTGCCCGGCATGACATACAGCGGCGCGGGCTGCAGCGTGACCGCGCCGAGCAGTTGGGTTTCTTCACCGCGCATTACGTTGTAGTTGTCGTCACGTTCGACGCTCAGTCCCGGCACAATGCACGCTTTTCCCTCCACGCAGGTCAGGCGATCGCTTAATGCATTGAGCGCCACCGGACAGGCGAGATAAGGCACTGCCAGCCAGCCAGCGTTGCTGCCCACCATACCGGCCATGATCACCGGGACTTCGGCCACCGGCCAGCCGTCGGTAATGGTGGCAAACACCTGAGCAGGCGTGCGGTCGCCGAGGCGCGTCACGCCCGCTTCCGAACGGCGCTCATCGACGCATTCACCGGCGCGGTAATACCAGGCGCGCAGGTTGGTAGAGCCCCAGTCAATAGCGATATAACCGGTCACAAAATCTCCTTGAGTCGGGCGGTTGAGCTGGCAATCATCGCCTTCGCCGCCTGTTCCGCCGCATCGCCATCCTGGTGGCGAATGGCATCGAACAGCGCTTTATGTTCGGCTAACGTGCGCGGCATGTTGCCGGAGTCCGCCATGTAGGTTTGCGCAAACACCGCTTTTTGCAACTGGCTGATGGCCACATTGAGTTGCTGCAGCACCGGGTTATGCACCGAGGCCATCACCGCTTCGTGATAGCGGATGTCTGCGTCGTTAAAGGCATCACGGTTGAGGTGGTTGGCCACCATATCGTTGTAGGCCAGCTCAATCGCCGCCAGATCGGTCGACGTTGCCCGCTCGGCCGACCAGCGCGCAATCTGCGGCTCCACCAGCACGCGCACCTCGTTCATGGCCGCAATCAGGCGCGGATCGTGATCGTGCGCCAGCGCCCACTGCAGTACATCGCTGTCGAGATAGTTCCACTGGTTACGTGAAGTGACAAACGCGCCGCGATAGCGCTTCATCTCCATCAGGCGTTTAGCCATCAGGGAGCGATACACTTCGCGGATAATATTGCGCGAGGTTGAAAATCGCTCGCACAGCTCCGCTTCCGCCGGCAGCGCGGCGCCCGGCACATATTTTCCGGCAACAATCTCTTCACCCAGCGTCTGGATGATGCGCTCTGTTTTACTCAGTGGTTCCTGCGTCATCGTGTTCGATTCCATGAAAGGCGTGAGAAATCAGATTACTGCTTTCGTAGTGCAAAGCCCAATCCCTGACGCATCCTGTAGCGGATATTGTAGTACCACATGCAATGTTTGTACTACAATATGGATCACAAAACAGACAACCCATCGGCGCACTGGCAGTAAAAAATTCAGCAGAGAAGTGACGGGCAGCAGAACGCCGCCCGCATCAGAGGAGGGTTACAGCACTAGCTCTTCAATGGCGTGCGCGACACCATCTTCCATATTGGTCTTCGTCACGAACTGCGCAATCTGCTTCACGGAATCAATCGCATTGCCCATCGCCACGCCGGTGCCGGCGTATTCAATCATCGCCAAATCGTTTTCCTGATCGCCAATCGCCATCACTTCTGACGGCTGCAGGCCGAGTTTCTCCGCCAGCATTTTTACGCCGTAGCCTTTGTTGACCAGCGGATTAAGGATTTCGAGATAGTAAGGTGCACTTTTCAGAATGGTATAACTGTCGCGGGCGCGCGCCGGTAAGGCGGCGATGGCTTTATCCAGCAGCTCCGGTTTGTCGATCATCATCAGTTTCGGGAAACGCGTCGCCGGGTCCATCTCTTCTACGGCGCGATAGCGCACCGGAATGCCGGTCAGGCTGGCTTCGTGGATGGTGTATTCGCTGATGTCTTTATTTGGCGTGTAGAGGAAGGATTTGTCGAATGCCTGAAAATGCACCCCAAGGTCGCGCGCCAGCTGTTCCAGGTAGAGATAGTCATCAAAGCCAAGCGTCTTCTCGGCCACCACCTCACCGCTGTCCGCGCTGTGCGCCAGTGCGCCGTTGTTGCTGATGCAATACTGCCCCGACTGACGCAGATCCAGTTCCATCAGGTAGCGCTCCACACCAACAAACGGGCGTCCGGTGGCCAGCACGATCGACACACCTTTATCCCGCGCCCGGCCAATCGCCGCTTTGACGCCCGCCGTGATTTCGTGCTGCGGATTCAGCAGCGTGCCATCCATATCGATCGCAATCAGTTTTATCGCCATAACGTCCTCGGTTAATTCAGGGTCTGGCTTTAATGCTAGCGCGATTCAGCTCACATTGACCAGTTAATCGGCAGATAACGCCTGTCATGCTTTGTGCAGCATTATCCAGTTTGAGCATTTGATGTTTTACTTCTGCTGACTCGCTTGATCATATAAGTGATTGCTTATAAATTACTATAAGCAATCACTTATATGGAGATTGCGCTATGTGGGAAATCATTTTTACCGACACCTTCCGGGAATGGTTGCGGGCACAGGATAACAAACTGAAAAAACGCATCGCTGCGGCCCTGTTAAACCTGCAGCATTATGGCCCGTTGCTGCCACGGCCCTATGCCGATACGGTTAACGGATCACGCTTCCACAACATGAAAGAACTGAGAATACAGTACGCTGGTCAGCCAATTCGGGCGCTATACGCATTCGACACGCAACGCAAAGCGGTCATTTTGTGTGCTGGCAATAAATCCGGAGACAAACAATTTTATGCGCGGATGGTATGCCTTGCAGATCAATTGTTCACGGCTTACCTCAATAACGCAGAGGAAAATCATTCATGAACGACTTACAAAAATTTATCGAGAGTGAGTTTACTGAAGCTGAGCAAGCTGACATTCAGCTGATGGCAGATGAGCTGATTCTCGAAACCGGCCTGCAACTGCTGCGGGAAGAGTTAGCGTTATCGCAGAGAACCGTTGCGGAAGCGATGGGCGTTAAGCAGCCGCGTATCACGCAAATTGAGCAGGGCGGCGCCGATCAGCGTCTGATTACCATTAAGCGCTACATTGAAGCGATGGGCGGCAAGCTAAGCCTGCTGATTGAAATGCCGGACGGCTCGGGTGGAAGAATTCTGCGCGTTTAATAAAACAAAAAACCCTTCCCGTTTGGGAAGGGTTTTGCGATATCAGATATCGATGTTGGCGGCTTTCAGCGCGTTCTCTTCGATGAAGGCGCGGCGCGGTTCAACCGCATCGCCCATCAGCGTGGTGAACAGCTGGTCGGCGGCGATGGCGTCTTTGATGGTGACGCGCAGCATGCGGCGGCTGTCCGGATCCATGGTGGTTTCCCACAGCTGATCCGGGTTCATCTCGCCCAGACCTTTATAGCGCTGCACTGACAGACCGCGGCGCGACTCTTTCACCAGCCAGTCTATTGCCTGCTCGAAGCTGGCAACCGGCTGACGGCGCTCGCCGCGCTCGATGTAGGCATCCTCTTCAATCAGACCACGCAGATGCGCGCCGAGTGCACAGATTTTGCGGTATTCCGCGCCGTCAATGAACTCGCTGTCCAGCGGATAATCAGTATCAACGCCGTGAGTACGCACGCGCAGAACCGGCTCAAAGCGTTGCTGTTCGCGATTTTCCCGCACCTGTGCCACATAGCTGCTGCCATGCGCTTCGCGCTCGTTCAGGTAAGCCACCAGGCTCTCCAGCCATGCGGTCACTGCTGTCTGATCGCTGAGATCGCTCAGGGTTGGATGATAAACCAGCGCGCGCAGCAGCGCAGACGGGAAGCGGCGCTCCATACGCTTGATCATCTTCTGGGTGCTGTTGTATTCCGCCACCAGGCTTTCCAGCGGCTCGCCGCCCAGCGCCGGTGCGCTGGCGTTGGTGTGCAGCGTTGCGCCGTCCAGCGCGATGGCAATCTGATACTGGTCCATCGCGTCGTCATCTTTAATGTACTGCTCCTGCTTGCCCTTCTTCACCTTGTACAGCGGTGGCTGCGCGATGTAAACGTGGCCACGCTCGATGATTTCCGGCATCTGGCGATAGAAGAAGGTCAGCAGCAGCGTACGGATGTGCGAACCATCGACGTCCGCATCGGTCATGATGATGATGCTGTGATAGCGCAACTTGTCCGGGTTGTACTCATCGCGGCCGATACCGCAGCCCAGTGCGGTGATCAGCGTGGCGACTTCCTGTGAAGAGAGCATTTTGTCGAAACGCGCTTTCTCCACGTTAAGGATTTTACCTTTCAGCGGCAGAATCGCCTGGTTCTTACGGTTACGTCCCTGCTTGGCGGAACCGCCTGCAGAGTCACCCTCCACCAGGTAGATTTCAGACAGCGCCGGATCGCGCTCCTGACAGTCTGCCAGCTTGCCCGGCAGGCCCGCCAGGTCCAGCGCGCCTTTACGGCGGGTCATTTCACGTGCACGACGTGCGGCTTCACGCGCACGCGCGGCATCGATGATTTTACCGACCACGATTTTGGCGTCAGACGGATTTTCCAGCAGGTATTCGCTCAGCAGTTCGTTCATCTGCTGTTCCACCGCCGATTTCACCTCGGAAGAGACCAGCTTGTCTTTGGTCTGAGAGGAGAATTTCGGATCCGGCACCTTCACCGAAACCACTGCCACCAGCCCTTCACGCGCGTCGTCACCGGTAGCGCTGACTTTGGCTTTTTTGCTGTAACCTTCTTTATCCATGTAGGCGTTGAGCGTACGCGTCATCGCCGCGCGGAAACCGGCAAGGTGCGTTCCGCCGTCGCGCTGCGGAATATTGTTGGTGAAGCAGTAGATGTTTTCCTGGAAACCGTCGTTCCACTGCAGCGCAACTTCGACGCCGATACCGTCTTTTTCGGTGGAGAAGTAGAACACATTCGGGTGAATCGGGTTCTTGTTGCGGTTGAGATATTCAACGAACGCTTTGATACCACCTTCATAGTGGTAATGGTCGTTTTTATCGTCGCGCTTGTCTTCCAGGCGAATCGACACGCCGGAGTTAAGGAATGACAGCTCGCGCAGACGCTTCGCCAGGATTTCATATTCAAAATCGGTGACGTTAGTGAACGTATCGTGGCTCGGCCAGAAACGCACGCGCGTACCGGTAGCGTCGGTATCGCCGGTCACCGCCAGCGGCGCCTGCGGCACACCGTGCACGTAGGTTTGCTGATGCACTTTGCCGTCGCGACGAATGGTCAGTTCCAGCTTCTGCGACAGGGCGTTCACCACCGATACGCCGACGCCGTGCAGACCACCGGAAACTTTATAGGAGTTGTCATCAAACTTACCGCCGGCATGCAGTACGGTCATGATCACTTCGGCAGCAGAGACGCCCTCTTCCGGGTGGATACCGGTCGGAATACCACGGCCGTCATCCTGCACGGAGACAGAGTTGTCGGCATGGATGGTGACCACGATATCACTACAGTGGCCGGCGAGCGCTTCGTCGATGGCGTTATCCACGACCTCGAATACCATGTGATGCAGACCGGTGCCGTCATCCGTATCGCCGATGTACATACCCGGGCGTTTGCGTACCGCATCAAGCCCCTTCAGGACTTTGATACTTGAGGAGTCATAAGAATTCGACATCAACGTTTCTCGCTCATTTAATCTTCAGGTTGAACCGCTATTTTACCCTGTTCCACGCGGAACATCTTGCCCTTTTCGTCACTCATATCGATTACATGCTCGACACCAATGGCGCTGACAAACACCTGAGCCTGCGTGGCTTTCAGGCGTTCCGCCAGCAGGCGACGACGGGTGTCATCCAGCTCGGAGGCGAAGTCGTCAATCAGGTATAAACAGCGACGTCCGCTGCTGCGCGTCAGGTACTCGCCCTGCGCTAACCGCAACGCACACATCAGCAGCTTTAACTGACCGCGTGAGAGTAAATCTTCCACCGGCGTGCCTTCAGCACGAATCCGAAAATCGGCTTTGTGCGGACCGCTGGCGGTGTAGGTGAGCGCACGATCGCGCTCGAAGTTGCGCTCCAGCAGCTCGCCGAAGTCGCTCTCTTTGTCCCAGCCGCGCTGGAAGGAGAAGCTCAGCGCAAACTCCGGTAAAAACTGGCTGCAGGTGGCGGTGATTTCGCTGGCAATGGCTGCGCTGTATTCCGCGCGCCAGGCGCTGATCTGTTCTGCCAGCGGCACCAGCTCCTGATCCCATGGCCGGATCTGGCTGTAGCGCGCGACCTGGCGCAGCGCCGCGTTGCGCTGTTTCAGCAGGCGACGCAGATTGCTCCAGGCCAGAAAGAAACCGGGATAAGCATGAAAGCAGCCCCAGTCGATGTAGGCTCTACGGTATTTGGGGCCGCCGTTGAGCAAAGTAAACCCCTCTGGCGTAATCAGCTGCATCGGCAGCAGCTGCGCCAGCTCGGCAACTTTATGGCCGTCGCTGCCGTCGATGCGGACTTTGCTGTCGCCGGCGCGGTTTTTACTCAGGCCGACCGCCAGCTCGCGCTCGCTGCCTTCAATCCGCCCGTGCAACACAAACGCGTCCTGATCGTGACGAATTACGCGTCCGGCCTGCAAACTGCGGAATGCGCGGCCGTGGCCCAGCGTATAAATCGCCTCCAGCACGCTGGTTTTACCGCTGCCGTTGGCACCCACGAGAAAATTAAAGCCCGGCGCCAGCGTGAGATCGGCCTGCTCGATATTACGAAAATCTTTAATCAGGAGGCGGGTTAAAGCCATGAATCAATCCAGCCAGAAGGGGTTGCCTAACATTAACAATCCAGGCCGTTGGCGGCGCAGGCAGTCTGGCCACGGCCAGCGCGCAGGCCATGGGAGCATACTGAAGTATGTGACCAGGGGCGAGCACTGCCCGGGACCAGAATGGCAAGTAAGCCAGGCCGATATTTTCTATTACAAACGCATGGGCATCACGACGTAGGCCGCAGCCGGACTGGCTACATCTTCAATCTGCACGCTGGAAACCGAATCCGTCAGCAGCAGACGCACGTTTTCGCACTTCAGCGCGTTCAGCACATCCAGCACGTAGCTGACGTTAAAACCAATCTCCAGCTCGGTGCCGCTGTACGACACATCCAGCATCTCTTCTGCCTCTTCCTGCTCCGGGTTATTGGCGGTGATGCGCAGCTGATTTTCAGTGATATAGATGCGAACGCCGCGGAATTTCTCGTTCGACAGGATTGCCGCGCGGGCAAAAGCCTGTTTCAGCAGATCGCAGCCCGCTTCCAGCGCTTTGTCAGGATTCTTCGGCAACACGCGGCGATAATCCGGGAAACGGCCATCAACCAGCTTCGACGTAAAGATGAAGTCGCCGACGTGCGCGCGAATGTTGCTGCTGCCAATCTGCACCTGCAGCGGCGTTTCACCGCCGTCCAGCAGACGAACCAGCTCAATCACACCTTTACGCGGTACGATCACCGAATGGTTCGGCAGCGCCTGGCCGACAGGCATCGAACAGACCGCCAGACGGTGACCGTCAGTGGCAACGGTGCGCAACTCTTCGCCTTCGGTCTCAAACAGCATGCCGTTGAGATAGTAACGTACATCCTGATGCGCCATGGAGAACTGCGTGGCTTCAATCAGGCGTTTGAGCGTGGCCTGCGGCAACGTGAATTCCACTTCGCTCTGCCAGTCGTCGAGATTCGGGAAGTCGCTGGCTGGCAGCGTCGACAGCGAAAAGCGGCTGCGGCCGGAGCGCACCAGCATGCGGTCACCTTCCAGCGTCAGACTGATCTCTGCGCCTTCAGGCAGACCACGGCAGATATCAAGAAACTTACGCGCCGGGACGGTGGTCGCGCCCGGTTCGTGCGGCTGGGTCAGCGCCACGCGCGCCACCATCTCCATCTCAAGATCGGTACCGGTCAGCAGCAGCGTGCCTTCATTCACCTGCAGCAGTAAATTTCCGAGGATCGGCAGCGTCGGGCGTCCGCCAAGCGGGCCACTCACCTGTTGCAGTGGCTTCAGCAACTGCTCACGTTCAACAATAAATTTCATATGCGTCAGGAAGATAATGTTCGAATGAGGTTAGAGAAATCTTCTTTGATGTCGTGGCTCTCTTCACGCAGCTGCTCAATTTTACGGCAGGCATGAAGCACGGTGGTATGGTCACGGCCACCAAACGCATCGCCAATTTCCGGCAGGCTGTGGTTGGTGAGCTCTTTGGCCATCGCCATCGCCATTTGACGCGGACGCGCCACCGAGCGCGAACGGCGCTTCGACAGCAAATCCGCCACTTTAATTTTGTAGTACTCGGCCACCGTCTTCTGGATGTTGTCGATGGTCACCAGCTTTTCCTGTAGTGCCAGCAGGTCGCGCAGCGCTTCGCGCACAAAATCGATGGTGATGGCACGCCCGGTAAAGTTGGCATTGGCAATCACGCGATTCAGTGCCCCTTCCAGCTCACGCACGTTAGAGCGCAGACGCTTGGCAATAAAGAAGGCCACTTCGCCCGGCAGACGGATGTCGTTTTCGTCCGCCTTTTTCATCAGGATCGCGACACGCGTCTCCAGCTCAGGCGGCTCGATCGCCACGGTTAATCCCCAGCCAAAGCGTGATTTCAGACGATCTTCCACCCCGTTGATCTCTTTCGGGTAACGATCCGAGGTCAGGATGATCTGCTGATTACCTTCCAGCAGCGCGTTGAAGGTGTGGAAAAACTCTTCCTGCGAGCGCTCTTTATTGGCAAAGAACTGAATATCATCGATCAGCAGCGCGTCCACCGAACGGTAGTAGCGCTTAAACTCCTCGATGGCGTTGTTCTGCAGCGCTTTCACCATATCCTGCACGAAGCGTTCAGAGTGCATATAAACCACTTTGGCATTCGGCTTGCGCGCGATGATGCCGTTGCCCACCGCGTGCAGCAGGTGCGTTTTGCCGAGGCCGGTGCCGCCATACAGGAACAGCGGGTTATAAGCGCCACCAGGATTATCCGCCACCTGACGTGCCGCCGCGCGCGCCAGCTGGTTGGACTTACCCTCAACGAAGTTGTCGAAGTTGTGGCGGTTATTCACGTTCGAGCGGTAGGTCACATCAGCCGGTGCCGGAACCGAATCCCAGCTCGGGCGCAGCGGCTGTGCCGGTGCCGGACGATTCTCAGCCGGTGCGGGCGCGCTGACGCTGCTGGCCATGGCGGGTTGCGTAGCAGCCACCGGCGCAACCGGGCGCGTGCCGACCTCAAAACGCAGCAGCGGCACGTTCGCACCGCAGAATTCATTCAGCAGCCCATTGATACTATTGAGATATTTATCCCGAACCCAGTCGAGTACAAACCGATTTGGTGCATACAAGGCCAGCGTATTGTCGTTCAATTCAGCCTGCAGCGGACGAATCCACATGCTGAATTCGGTGGCAGGAAGCTCATCCTGCAAACGGGCAAGACACTGTTGCCAAAGCGTAAGTGACACGGCGGACTCCACTCGTACAAAATCGATAAGAATTTCAGGCGCTAATAATAGAAACTGTCTTTTTTGACACAGGCGGTCAGAAAGCGCCTGCGACCGCTATCCGCGGTAGTCATCCCCGGCGATCGCAAGGAGGATCGTCAGCGGAAGGGCGGATCATAGCGCAAAGCGCCTCAGAGATCTTCCCTTTCTACACAGTTTTGATCCATTTTATCCACAGGGTGTCCAGGCATGCATCAGTTTACGCCGTCTGCGGAAAAAGCGAGCGGGGATCAGGCTGAAAGCGAGAAATTTTCCACCGCGCTCGCATTTTTGCCGTTACGATCGGCGCGGCGATCGCAAGAAGATCCTGGACGATCCTTGCGCTTTCCTTTATAGCCCGTATAATTCCCCACCCGGCATTGGCGCGTGAAGCTTTGATGCCCGGAATTAGCGGGCTGTATCAGAGTTTTCAGGTCTCGCGCCCAGCGAAGTAAATTGACTCCGGACTGTACAATTATTACAATCCCGCCTCTTTATTAAAGACACATTGAGGCGTCGGTCGTTTTACTGGCCCGAAAACGCGTCACCCAGTGAAATTTTTCAAGTTTAGGTAGAAATCGCCATGAAACGCACTTTTCAACCGTCCGTACTGAAGCGCAACCGTTCTCACGGCTTCCGTGCTCGTATGGCTACTAAAAATGGTCGTCAGGTTCTGGCACGTCGTCGTGCTAAAGGCCGTGCTCGTCTGACCGTTTCTAAGTAATAAAAGCTAACCCTCGTGGTTAAGCTCGCATTTCCCAGGGAGTTACGTTTGTTAACTCCCGCTCATTTCACTTTCGTCTTCCAGCAACCTCTTCGGGCTGGCACGCCGCAAATCACCATCCTCGGCCGCCTTAATTCGCTGGGGCATCCCCGCATCGGTCTTACCGTCGCCAAGAAGCACGTGAAACGCGCCCATGAACGCAACCGGATCAAGCGATTGACCCGTGAAAGCTTTCGTTTGCGTCAACACGAGCTGCCGCCGATGGATTTTGTCATCGTGGCGAAAAAAGGGATTGCTGACCTCGATAACCGTGCACTGACGGAAGCGTTGGAGAAATTATGGCGTCGTCACTGTCGCCTGGCGCGCGGCTCCTGATCGCCCTGATACGCGTTTATCAACGCGCCATCAGCCCACTGCTGGGACCTCATTGCCGGTTCCATCCCACCTGCTCGCAGTATGGGGTGGAAGCTGTACGCCGCTTCGGCATGTTAAAAGGCAGTTGGTTGACGATTAAACGCGTATTAAAATGCCACCCTTTGAACCCGGGTGGCGACGATCCGGTGCCGCCAAAAACCTTTGATACCAGAGAACATTAACGATGGATTCGCAACGCAATCTCTTTCTCATCGCTTTTCTGTTCGTGTCTTTTATGATCTGGCAAGCCTGGCAGACGGACCACGCTCCGCAGCCACAGCAGACCCAGACCACGCAGAACACAAGCAGCGCAGCGGGTGATGCCGCCTCTTCCGGCGTGCCGGCTAGCGGCCAGGGCAAAACGATCACCGTTAAGACTGATGTCCTGTCACTCAACATTAATACCCGCGGCGGTGATATCGAGCAGGCACAGCTGCTGACTTACCCGGACAAACTGGGTTCAGACGCACCGTTCCAGCTGCTGGAAACCACTCCGGCCTTCGTTTATCAGGCGCAGAGCGGCTTAACCGGCCGTAACGGTCCGGATAACCCGAACAACGGCGCACGTCCGCTGTATACCGCTTCCCAGGATCACTTCGAGATGGCCGATGGCCAGACCGAGCTGCGCGTGCCGCTGAGCTGGACCGGTGAGAACGGCGTGGTTTACACCAAAACCTTCGTGTTCAAACGTGGCGAATTCGCGGTTAACGTCGACTACAACATCAATAACGCCTCGCAGCAGCCGCTGGAAGTGGCGATGTTTGGTCAGCTGAAGCAGACGATCGATCTGCCGAAGCATCGCGATACCGGCAGCAATAACTTTGCGCTGCACACTTTCCGTGGTGCCGCTTACTCGACCAGCGATGCGAAGTATGAAAAATACAAATTCGATACCATCGCCGATAACGAGAACCTGAACACCACCACCAGCAACGGCTGGGTGGCGATGCTGCAGCAGTACTTTGCGACCGCATGGGTGCCGCGCACTCAGGGTAACAATACGCTGTACACCAGCAATCTCGGCAACGGTGTGGCGGCAATCGGCTATAAGTCGGCGCCTGTGACCATCGCCGCCGGCGCGCAGCAGGATCTCGGTGCCACTCTGTGGGTCGGTCCGGAAATCCAGGACAAAATGGCCGCTATCGCGCCGCACCTCGATCTGACCGTGGATTACGGCTGGCTGTGGTTCATCTCTCAGCCGCTGTTTAAGCTGCTGAAATTCCTGCACAGCTTTATCGGTAACTGGGGCTTCTCCATTATCGTTATCACCTTCATCGTGCGTGGCATCATGTACCCGCTGACCAAAGCGCAGTACACCTCGATGGCCAAGATGCGTATGCTGCAGCCGAAGATTCAGGCCATGCGTGAGCGTCTGGGTGACGATAAGCAGAAGCAGAGCCAGGAGATGATGGCGCTGTATAAGGCGGAGAAAGTGAACCCGCTGGGCGGCTGTCTGCCACTGGTTATCCAGATGCCAATCTTCCTGGCGCTGTACTACATGCTGTCCGGTTCCGTTGAACTGCGTCATGCTCCGTTTGTACTGTGGATCCATGACCTGTCCGCGCAGGACCCGTACTACATTCTGCCGGTCATCATGGGTATCACCATGTTCTTCATTCAGAAGATGTCACCGACCACCGTGACCGATCCGATGCAGCAGAAGATCATGACTTACATGCCGGTTATCTTTACCGTGTTCTTCCTGTGGTTCCCGTCAGGTCTGGTGCTGTACTACATCGTCAGCAACCTGGTAACCATTCTCCAGCAGCAGCTGATTTATCGCGGGCTGGAAAAGCGTGGTTTACACAGCCGCGACAAGAAGAAAGCGTAACGCCCGGCAACGCTGAGCAGGACGCAACATCTCCAGGGGCGGCATTTATGCCTCCCTGTTTTTTTTGGAAGAAGGTACTTATGAGCCACAGTGACACTATTGTTGCCCAGGCGACGCCTCCCGGCCGTGGTGGCGTCGGTATTCTGCGTATTTCCGGTGGCAAAGCCGCTGAGGTGGCGCAGGCCGTGCTGGGCAAGCTGCCAAAGCCGCGCTACGCCGACTATCTGCCCTTTAACGATGCTGATGGCAGCGTGCTGGATCAGGGCATCGCGCTGTGGTTCCCGGGTCCGAACTCCTTTACTGGCGAAGATGTGCTGGAACTGCAGGGCCACGGCGGTCCGGTGATTCTCGATCTGCTGCTGAAGCGCATTGTGGCGCTGCCGGGTGTGCGCATTGCGCAGCCGGGCGAGTTCTCGGAACGCGCCTTTCTGAATGACAAGCTCGACCTGGCGCAGGCAGAAGCGATTGCCGATCTGATTGATGCCAGCTCCGAGCAGGCCGCCCGCTCCGCCGTCAACTCGCTGCAGGGTGCCTTTTCACTGCGCGTTAATGCGTTAGTGGAAGCACTTACTCACCTGCGCATCTATGTGGAAGCAGCGATTGATTTTCCGGATGAGGAGATCGACTTCCTTTCCGACGGCAAAATCGAAGCGCAGCTGAATGCGGTGATCGGCGATCTCAACGGCGTCCGCGCCGAAGCGCGCCAGGGCAGCCTGCTGCGTGAAGGGATGAAGGTGGTGATTGCCGGTCGTCCCAACGCCGGAAAATCGAGCCTGCTCAACGCACTGGCCGGACGCGAAGCAGCGATTGTGACGGATATCGCCGGCACCACGCGTGACGTGCTGCGCGAGCACATCCACATCGACGGCATGCCGCTGCACATCATCGATACCGCCGGTTTGCGTGAAGCCAGCGACGAAGTGGAACGTATCGGCATTGAACGCGCCTGGCAGGAGATTGAGCAGGCGGATCGCGTCCTGTTCATGGTGGATGGCACCACGACTGACGCCACTGAAGCCGCCGCCATCTGGCCTGATTTCGTAGCGCGCTTACCGGCTGCGTTGCCGATTACCGTGGTACGTAATAAAGCGGACATGACCGGTGAAACGCTGGGCCTGACAGAAGTAAATGGCCACTCACTTATTCGCCTGTCGGCGCGCACCGGTGCTGGCGTCGATACGCTGCGCGAGCACCTGAAACAGAGCATGGGCTTCGCCGGCAATATGGAAGGCGGCTTCCTCGCGCGTCGCCGCCATCTGCAGGCGCTGGAGTTAGCAGCCACTCACTTACAGCAGGGCAAAGAGCAGCTGCTGGGAGCCTGGGCGGGCGAACTGCTGGCCGAAGAGCTACGGCTGGCGCAGCAGGCGCTGAGCGAAATCACCGGCGAGTTTACCTCCGACGATCTGCTGGGCCGGATTTTCTCCAGCTTTTGTATTGGTAAATAGTCGCCGTCACAGGTCGCCATAAATGGCGCCCCTACAGGGGATTCATACGATGCTGCAGGGTGCGCATTTAGGCGCACCGGAATCGCTACCAACATACATCTTTGTTATTTGGCGCGCCCTCGCCTTTGTCGTATAACGGTTGAGGGTCGCCGCGTAAACGCAGCGGCCACATCCATTATTCATGCTAAAAATCAGGCGCAGGTTGTTGCCTGAACAGGAGAGAAACATGAGTACACCGCTCGACAGCGTGGCGCTGAACGCGCTGTTTACTGAAGCCCGCACCCATAGCTACTGGCAGGATAAACCGATTTCGCAGGAGGTGCTGAAGCAGCTCTATGCGCTGACGGCGCTGGGGCCGACCTCAGCCAACTGCTCGCCAGGCCGCTTTGTGTTCGTGACGTCTCAGGAAGGTAAAGAGAAGCTGAAACCGGCGCTCTCCTCAGGCAATGTGGATAAGACCATGGCGGCACCGGTGACGGTGATTGTGGCGTGGGATCCGACCTTTTATGAAGCACTGCCAAAACTGTTCCCGCATGGCGATGCACGCAGCTGGTTTACCAGCAGCCCGGATTTGGCCAAAGAGACCGCGTTTCGCAACAGCAGCCTGCAGGCGGGCTATCTGATTCTGGCGGCCCGCTCGCTGGGACTCGATGCCGGCCCGATGTCCGGTTTTGATCCGGCTAAAGTTAACGCCGCGTTCTTCAGCGAAAATAACTGGCAGGTCAACTTACTGATCAACCTCGGCTATGGCGAAGCCAGCAAACTGCATCCGCGCCTGCCGCGTCTGAGCTTTGACGAAGCCAGCAAATTTGCCTGATGCGTTAAGCAGCGCAGCCGCACGACGCGCTGCGCCATGACTTAGCCCAGCGAGTGAAAACCGCTGTTGAAGTAGACCATCGGCGCTGTCGCTTCGCCCGGCAGCGCAATACCCACGATACGCGCCAGCAGCACGCTGTGGGTGTTCCACTCCACCGTTTTTTCCAGCTGACAATCGAAGCTCACCAGCGCATCAGCCAGCACGGGCGCGCCCGTATTAAGGGTTTGCCATTCACCGCTCTGGAAACGCTCAGCACGGCGCGTCGGCGAGCTGAACTGCGCGCACAGGTCATCGTGCTGCTCGCGCAGAACGTTCACGGCAAAGTAGCCCGCCTGCAGAATGGCATCGTGGCTTGATGCGCTGCGGTTAACGCAGACCAGCAGGCTGGGCGGTTCCGCCGCCAGTGAACTGACCGAGGTGGCGATCAGCCCGAACTTTTCTCCGCTGGATGAGGTGGTCACCAGCGAGACACCGGCAGTGAGACGGCGCATGCCGTGACGAAATTCATCCAGCGAGATCGATTCCTGGCGAGCAAGAGAGGTAACAGACATAACAACTCCGACGTGCATGGTTTGCGATGCGCACGATTGGCAGATAGGTGAATAATTTAAGCACTTCATTGTGCAGCTCTTTCCTGTCCAAATCCTACACCACATCCGCCGCTTCGGCACCCCATCCGACACCAATGTGCAAAAGCCTCATATTCAATTGCAGCTCATGGCAATGAGATTCGCCTCGTCCTTATCTGAATTTACTGGCTATCCAGCGTAAGCCGGATGCAAACCCATGAGAAAATTCTTACAATAGCCCTGATGATTATCCGACCATTTTCACGGAGCGACAGATGGCTAGTCATTTTGTTCGTTGGGTGGTTAACCCGCCCCTCACCCCAGATACCATGCGGGTTCCACAGGATGTGATGACCAGCGCCGGGCACCTGCCTGATAAGCGCCGCGGCCGCTTTCTTGCCGCACGCGCGCTGCTGGCCCAGCTGATGCTGCGCGTCTATGGTATTCGTGACCTGCCGCCGCTGATCGCCAGCAGCAGCGGTCGTCCCTGCTTTGCCGATCCTAATCTGCCTGACTTCAGTATCTCCTATGCCGGTAATATGGTCGGCGTGCTGCTGGCGGAAGAAGGCGGGCGCGCGGGCCTGGATATGGAAATCGTCCGGGCGCATAGCCGTCAGGCGCAGGATGCCCTCACGCAGGGGCTGTCATCGGGTGAAAAGGCGTGGATTAACGCCCAGCAGGATTTTATGGAAGCGGTGACGCAGATCTGGACGCTACGCCAGAGCATCCTCAAACTGACCGGCGAAGCCAACAGCGGTATTGATGCGCTGCGGCTGCATCCGGCGGCCGGCCGGCTGCGATCCAGCGTCTATCCCGATATTCAGGCGGTGTGTGATGCCGAGCCGACGCTGGTGTGGTCCTGCGCGCTGTCGCCCGGCACTGAGCGTTTACGGCTGTGGGAGATTGATGCGCAGCAGCAGTGGCAGTCGCTGCGCGATGTGGAGATGAGCAAACCCAACATCGGGCCGCGCACCCTGCGCCTCACCAGTCTGCCCGGCGAGCGTGTCGCCAGTCAGCCGGAAGTCAGGCATCCCGGATAACCAGGCCGCACCCGCGGCCTGTTGCGTTTAGTGCGCGTCGATAAAAGCGATTTTCAGCACAAACAGCAGCGCCACCACCACTACGCACGGGCTGATTTCACGCCAGCGTCCGGTACCGAGTTTCATCACGCAGTAAGAGATAAAACCGAGCGCAATACCTTCGGTAATCGAGAAGCTGAACGGCATCATCGCCGCCGTGACAAACGCCGGCACCGCTTCGGTGAGATCGTCCCAGCGCACGCGCGCCAGCGAAGCCGTCATCAGTACGCCGACATAAATCAGCGCGCCGGCCGCCGCATAGGCGGGCACCATGGCTGCCAGCGGCGACAGGAACATCACCAGCAGGAACAGGATGCCGGTCACTACCGCCATCAGGCCGGTACGGCCACCAATCGCCACGCCGGATGAGCTTTCGATGTACGCCGTCACCGAAGAGGTGCCGATCAGCGAACCGGTGACGGAGCTGATGCTATCCACGTACAGCGCCTGTTTCATGCGCGGAAAAGTACCTTTCTCATCGGTCAGGCCCGCTTTATCGGTTACGCCAATCAGCGTACCGGATGAGTCAAACAGATTGACCAGCATGAAGGCGAAGATCACACCCGCCATGCTCACGTTGAACGCGCCTTTGATATCGACCTGGCCGACCACCGAGGTGATGGCCGGCGGCGCGGCGAACAGCCCGGTAAACTTCACGTCGCCCAGCAGCAGACCGATCGCGGTGGTCACTACAATAGAAACCAGCACCGCCGCGTGGATATTGCGCGACGCCAGAATCGCAATGATAAAGAAGCCGAGCGCGCCGAGCAGCACGTTGTGCGAGGCCAGGTTGCCGACGGTCACGATGGTGTCCGCGTTGGGCACAATAATGCCGGCGTTTTTCAGCCCCATCATGGCGATGAACAGACCAATACCGGCGGTGATGCCCACGCGCAGGCTGAGCGGAATATTGGCGATCATCCAGTAGCGTACGCGCAGCAGCGTCAGGATCAGCAGCCCCAGCGCGCCCCAGAAGATTGCACCCATGCCAACCTGCCACGAGTAGCCCATCGCACCCACCACCACAAAGGCAAAGAAGGCGTTGAGGCCCATGGCCGGTGCCAGCGCCACCGGCAGATTGGCCACCAGCCCCATCAGGATGCTGCCGAACGCAGCAATCACGCAGGTGGTGACAAACACCGCCTGGGTGTCCATGCCTGCGGCACCAAGAATCTGCGGGTTAACGAAGACGATGTACACCATCGTCAGGAAAGTAGTGAAACCGGCAATCACTTCGGTGCGCGCGGTGGTTCCGTGTTCCTGCAGCCTGAAAATACGCTGCAAAAGGCCCTGCTCGTTCATTTCGCTGTTCCGATGAAAAATTTATCGCCGCGTATCCTATAGCCTTTAGCGCCGCAAAACACTGATTTTTCGCAACCGGTTGCCTGGGGTCGCTTTCTGCGCTGAGTGCGCTAGAGTGACAGCTTATTGTTTACTAAAAGGATGAGGCGCGATGTCAGTTGAATGTATCTTTTTTGATTGCGACGGCACGCTGGTCGACAGCGAAGTGATCTGCACGCAGTCCTACGTCAACACCTTTGCCCGTTACGGTATCGAACTCTCGCTACAGCAGATGTTTGAGCAGTACAAAGGGGTGAAGCTTTACGACATCATCCGCGATGTGACGGCACAGCATCAGGTGACGCTGCCGCTGGCTGAGGTGGAGAGTGCCTACCGCGCGGAAGTGGCGCGCCTGTTTGATCTTGATCTGCAGCCGATTGCCGGCGCCAGAGCGCTGGTGGAGCGCGTGAAGGTGCCGATGTGCGTGGTGTCGAACGGTACGGTGAAGAAGATGGAGCATTCACTGGGGCTGACCGGCATGCTGCCGTATCTGAGCGGACGCCTGTACAGCGGCTATGACATTAATCACTGGAAGCCGGATCCGGAGCTGATGTATCACGCGGCGGAACAGATGCAGGTGCCGATTGAAAAGTGCATTCTGGTGGATGATTCAGAGGCTGGCGCGCGGGCTGGCATCGCCGCTGGCATACCGGTGTTTTACTATTGTGCCGATGCACACAATCCGGTGATTGATCACCCGCTGGTGACGCGTTTTGACGATATGGCGCAGCTGCCAGCGCTGTGGCGTGCGCGTGGCTGGGATGTGGTCAGGTAAGTGCGCGCAGCCCCCTCATCCCAGCCTTCTCCCGCCAGCGGGAGAAGGGGCCGATCGAGCGGGTGTTAAGGTGAAGCACAGGTTTGTGAAACCGCAATGAGCGGTTCCCTCTCCCGTTTGTGGGAGAAAGCGCCGATCGAGCGGGTGTTAAAAGTGAAGAACAGGTTTATGAAACCGCACTGAGCGGTTCCCTCTCCCGTTTGCGGGAGAGGGTTAGGGTGAGGGAAAAAATCACCCAATCGCGCCCAGCGAATCCTCATTGCCCTGGCTTTTTGGCAGCAGGAACAGCGTGGCGACAATATCCAGCAGGTAAATCAGCGCCAGCAACGTAATCGCAGCGGTGAACGAAATATGCGTGGCCAGCATGCCGATCACCAGCGGGCCAAAACCGCCGACGCCGCGGCCAAGGTTGAACAGCACATTCTGCGCAGTGGCGCGCGCCTGCGGTGGGAAAGTGTCCGAGATCAGCGCGCCGTAGCCGCCAATCATGCCGTTAACAAACATCCCCATGATGGCACCGGTAAACAGCATCACCGTCGGGTCGCGCAGCTGGGCGTAAACCACCACCATCGCCACGGCGCCAAACTGGTACAGCAGGAAAATCTTCCAGCGCGCAAAGCGGTCCGCCAGTACGCCGAACAGCCAGATGCCGAACGTCATGCCCACCACCGTAACGGCCGTCCACAGGCCGGATTTGGTCAGGCTGAAGCCGAAGCTGGAAGAGAGATAGCTTGGCATCCAGATCATCAGGCCGTAATAGCCAAAATTCTGCACCGAACAAAGAATCAAAATGCCGAGGCTGGCTTTGCTGGTGGCGCGATCGGCAAACAGCAGTTTAATGCGCGCGGAAAAGGAGAGCTGTGGGGCTTTTTCCACATGGCGGGTGAAGGCTTCCGGCTCGCCCATACTGCGGCGAATCACAAACGACACCAGTGCCGGCAGCAGGCCAACCAGGAACATACCGCGCCAGCCAATCACGCTCAGCAGCGGCGGCGTGATAAAGGCCGCCAGCAATACGCCGAGCTGCCAGCCGATACCGACCCACGCCGAGGCGCGGTTGCGCTTCTCCTTCGGCCAGGCTTCGGCAATCAGCGCCATGCCGATGCCAAACTCACCGCCCAACCCCATGCCGGCCAGCGTACGATACGCCAGCAGATCCCAGTAGCCCTGCGCCACGGCGCACAGCCCGGTGAACAGCGAGAACATCAGGATCGTCACGGTCAGAATGCGGATGCGGCCGTAGCGATCGCTCAGATGACCAAACACAATGCCGCCGACCACCGCGCCGATCAGCGTCCAGGTCACCAGCGAACCGGCCTGCGACGCATCCAGCGCCAGAGACACGCTGATCGCCGGCAGCATAAAGCCCAGAATCAGCAGATCAAATCCATCCATGGCATAGCCGCTAACGGCAGCCACCATCGCTTTCGCCGGCGTAACGGCGGTTTTGTTGTTATTTGCAGAGGACATAAAACAGCACCTGGCAGAAAAATGTGCGCCAAGTATAAAGAGAGCGGCAGGTTGAGAACAGGCAGAAATCAAGCACACTGCCTGTCAGCCTCAGCGCTAACAGGCAGTCATCACGTCAATCAGGAGGGTTTATTGCTGCCGTCGTCGCCCGACAGCAGTTCATCCAGCTTGTCACCGCCCACGTGACGGAAATCCTGACCTTTCACGAAATAGAAGATAATTTCGCAGATGTTCTGGCAGCGGTCACCGATGCGCTCGATGGCGCGCGCGCAGAACAGCGCGGTGAGCACGCTGGGAATGGTGCGCGGATCTTCCATCATGTAGGTCATCAGCTGGCGCACAATACCTTCGTACTCTTTATCCACCTTTTTGTCTTCGCGGTAGATCTTAATGGCTTCGTTGAGATCCATGCGCGCGAAGGCATCCAGCACGTCGTGCAGCATCTGCACGGTGTGATGCCCGAGCGACTCAAGGCTCACCAGCAGCGGCAGATGCTGCTGACCGAACTTCTCCAGCGCGGTACGGCTGATCTTCTCCGCCACGTCGCCGATGCGTTCCAGCTCCGAAATGGTTTTGATGATCGCCATCACCAGACGCAGGTCGCTGGCGGTAGGCTGACGCTTGGCGATGATGCGCACACAGGCTTCATCAATCTCCACTTCCATCATGTTGACCTTCTGGTCACCGTCAATCACCCGGCGTGCCAGTTCGCCATCCTGGTTATGCATCGCGGTGATGGCGTCGGTAAGCTGCTGCTCCACCATGCCACCCATGATCATCACCTGGGTACGAATGTGCTCCAGCTCCGCGTTGAACTGACCGGAGATATGTTTGTTCAGATTTAAATTATCCATGTTTCTCTCCTGAATCAGCCGTAACGACCGGTGATGTAATCTTCTGTCTGCTTCTGCGCTGGCTTGGTAAACAGCGTGTCGGTGTCGCTGAACTCAATCAGCTCGCCCAGATACATAAACGCCGTGTGATCGGAACAGCGCGCCGCCTGCTGCATGTTGTGGGTCACGATGACCACGGTGTAATCCTGCTTCAGCTCGGTGATCAGCTCTTCGATGCGTCCGGTGGAGATCGGGTCCAGCGCCGAACATGGCTCATCCAGCAGCAGCACTTCCGGGCGAATCGCGATGCCGCGCGCGATGCACAGGCGCTGTTGCTGACCGCCGGAGAGACTGTAACCGCTCTGGTGCAGCTTGTCTTTGGTTTCATTCCACAGCGCGGCTTTGCTCAGCGCCCACTGCACGCGCTCATCCATATCGGCACGCGACAGCTTCTCAAACAGTCGCACGCCAAAGGCGATGTTGTCATAAATCGACATCGGGAACGGCGTCGGCTTCTGGAACACCATGCCGACGCGCGCGCGCAGCAGGGCGATATCCTGATGCGATGCCAGAATGTTGTCGCCATCCAGCAGAATTTCACCCTCAGCACGCTGCTCCGGATAGAGCGAGTACATTTTGTTGAAGGTGCGCAGCAGGGTGGATTTGCCGCAGCCCGACGGACCGATAAACGCCGTCACCTGGTTTTTGGCGATATCCAGATTAATGTTCTTCAGCGCGTGGAACTTACCGTAGTGGAAGTTCAGATTGCGCACCTGAATTTTACCGGCAGAAGGAGTTGCCATACTCATTGCTCATCTCTCATGTGCAGCGCCGCCGAAGCCGCGCCGGAAAATTAGTGTTTGCCTTTGGCGAAAATCACGCGCGCCACGATGTTCAGCAGCAGCACGCACAGCGTAATAATCAGCACACCCGCCCACGCCAGGCTCTGCCATTCGGCAAACGGGCTCATGGCGAATTTGAAGATGGTCACTGGCAGGTTGGCCAGCGGCTGCATCATGTCGGTGCTCCAGAACTGGTTCGACAGCGCGGTGAACAGCAGCGGTGCGGTTTCACCGGCAATGCGCGCAATCGCCAGCAGCACACCGGTAATGATGCCGGAGACCGAGGCTTTCAGCGTAATCGCCGAGATCATCTTCCACTTCGGCGTGCCCAGCGCATAAGCCGCTTCACGCATGCTGTCCGGCACCAGCCGCAGCATGTTCTCGGTGGTACGAATCACGATGGGCACCTGCAGCAGCGCCAGCGCTATCACACCGGCCCAGCCGGAGAAGTGCTGCATCTGCGCCACCACGATGGTGTACACGAACAGGCCGACCACAATCGAGGGCGCGGACAGCAGGATGTCGTTAATGAAGCGAATCACTTCCGCCAGCCAGTGCTTGCGGCCATATTCTGCCAGGTAGATACCCGCCAGAATGCCCAGCGGCGTGCCAAAGAAGGTGGACCAGAAGATCAGCAGGCCGCTGCCCGCCAGGGCGTTCGCCAGACCACCGCCCGCGGTGTTGGGCGGCGGCGTGGATTCGGTAAACAGCGTCCAGCTCAGGCCATCGATCCCTTTCGTGACGGTGGTGAACAAAATCCAGATCAGCCAGAACAGGCCGAACGCCATGGTCAGCAGCGAGAGCGTCAGGGCAATTTTGTTTTTGGTGCTGCGCCACGCCTGCATTTTACGGCGCGAGGCTTCCAGCTCGGCGCGCGCCTGCATTTCAATTGCTGTCATGAACGGGCTCCTTCACTTTTCGCCAGACGCAGGATCATCAGTTTGGAGATCGCCAGAACGATAAAGGTAATCACGAACAGAATCAGGCCCAGCTCCATCAGCGCCGCCACGTGCACGCCGGATTCGGCTTCAGCGAACTCGTTCGCCAGCGCCGAGGTGATACTGTTGCCGGGCATAAACAGCGACGCGCTGTCCAGCTGGTAGGTATTACCGATGATAAAGGTGACCGCCATGGTTTCGCCCAGCGCGCGGCCGAGACCCAGCATCACGCCGCCGATTACGCCGTTTTTGGTGAACGGCAGCACGATGCGCCAGATCACTTCCCAGGTGGTGCAGCCGATGCCGTAGGCCGACTCTTTCATCATCACCGGCGTCTGTTCGAACACATCGCGCATCACCGAGGCGATGTAAGGGATGATCATGATGGCGAGGATCACGCCCGCCGCCAGAATGCCGATGCCGAAGGCCGGACCGGAGAACAGCGCGCCGACGATCGGGATATTTGCCAGCACGTCGCCAACCGGCGTCTGGAAATACTCCGCGAACAGCGGAGCAAAGATAAACAGACCCCACATGCCGTACACGATGCTGGGAATGGCCGCCAGCAGCTCAATCGCGGTACCCAGCGGACGGCGCAGCCAGTTTGGCGCCAGTTCGGTCAGAAACAGGGCGATACCGAAACTCACCGGCACCGCGATGATTAAGGCAATCAGTGAGGTTACGAGGGTGCCGTAAATCGGCACCAGCGCACCAAATTCTTCGTTTGGCGCATCCCAGGTTTTGGTCCACAGAAAGGAGAAGCCAAATTTCTGAATGCTCGGCCAGGAGGAGAAAATCAGGGAGACGATAATGCCACCCAGCAGCAGTAACACGATCAGCGCGGAGAGCTTCACCAGCGCGCCGAATATCATGTCGCCTTGCTTGCCCGGTGCTTTAAACGTCGGCTTAGTGGCAGCCATAGAATTCTCGATCTCAGAGGGTAATCAGGGCGGCAACGAGGCCGCCCATCAGGCTGGCCAGCGCGGGCGCTGGCCGGGTCATACACTTACTGGTACAGCGCTTTACCGGAACTGTCTTTGATGTTGGCTTTCCAGGCAGCACGAATCTGATTCGCTACGCTCTCTGGCAGCGCAGCGTAATCCAGCGCCGTAGCGGTTTTGCTGCCGCCTTTGTACGCCCAGTCAAAGAACTTCAGCACTTCACTGCCCTTCTCCGCATTCGCCTGCTCTTTGTAGATCAGGATGAAGGTGGTTGAGGTGATCGGCCATGCATCGTTGCCTTTCTGGAAGGTCAGATCCTGGGCAAAGGATTTGCTCCAGTCAGCGCCTTTGGCGGCGTTCGCAAAGCTGGCTTCGCTCGGTGCCACTGGCTTGCCGTCGGCATCAACCAGTTTGGTGTAAGTCAGGTTGTTCTGTTTGGCGTAGGCATACTCTACATAGCCAATCGAGCCCGGCAGACGCTGTACAAACGCGGCCACGCCGTCGTTACCTTTACCGCCCAGACCGGTTGGCCAGTTGACGGTGTTGCCTTTACCGATTTTGCTGTTCCAGGTCTCGTTCACTTTAGACAGGTAGCTGGTGAAGACGAAAGAGGTGCCGGAACCATCCGCGCGGCGCACCACGTTGATGTTGGTGTCTGGCAGCTTCACGCCCGGGTTCAGTTTGGTGATCGCCGGATCGTTCCACTTTTTGATGGTGCCGAGATAGATGTCGCCGACCGTTTTACCGTCGAGCGTCAGCTCACCAGATTTAACGCCGGGAATGTTCACCGCCAGCACCACGCCACCGATCACCGTCGGGAACTGGAACAGGCCATTTTTCTGCAGATCTTCCTCTTTCATCGGCGCATCGGACGCACCGAAATCCACGGTTTTGGCGATGATTTGCTTCACGCCACCCGAGGAACCAATACCCTGATAGTTGATTTTGCTACCGGTGGCTTGCTGATACTCTGCTGCCCACTTGGCATAAACCGGTGCCGGGAACGTCCCGCCTGCGCCTGTCAGGTCGGTGGCTGCAAAAGCAGAAACCGCGCTTACTGCGAAGGTGGCGGCGAGAATTCGGGCTACGGTGCTACGCATCAGTGTCATGTTCCCTCCAGGGGATTAAAAATCAGGCTTGACGCCGTTTTAGTAAGAGTCAGTGATTGCTGCTGGAGGCAAAATAGGACAGTTTGATGACAGTGAAATGTACGAATTGTGACAGTAATATGACAATCACCGGCGCGGCGATTGTCATCACTATAAAGGAAGCGGATTACTGAATGGTGGCCTGCAGCAGGTAAACCTTGTCAAAGGTGCCAACCTGCGGCGTACCGGTGGTTTGCAGTTTTCAGGCAAACTCCATTATACGCCTGGTATAGCTGAAGACATCCCGTACTCAGTTAACCTCAATACGAACAATAGCCGAACCTCTCATGATTCCTGGCGCTACGGTTCCACTTGTTTGTAAAGTAGTTGTCAGCTCGAAATTTGCCCCCGCTGGTCCCACCGTTTTGCGAGAACCAGTCGCGCCAGGCTGACCATCTACACTGAGCGTACCAAAAAGTCCGGGTAACAGTGTTACGGTATTCTTTCCATCAGAAGGAATAAGCTTAATCGTCGCACTCACGTTACTGGTACAGCTTGCCCGGACATAAATAGATCCAGCACGACCACTGAGAGAGGTAACATCAATTGTCCCAAAATCGATGGTATAAGGCCCTCCAATATCACAAGTAATATCTGGCGGCGGAAGGGGAGCACACTCCCAGGTAATGACATTCTCTGGCAACGGCATATCGTTGCCGTCCAGAATCCTAAAACAGAACTTCGCTCCTACAGGAGGCTGCCCGGTCTGATTATTATTCATTTGTGAAAAGTGGGTTCTGTTGCATGCCCTACGAACCTCACCAACAGTTGCATAACCCTGATATGTACAAAATGGAAAACCAGCTCCAACCAATGGTTGAACCACCCCATTCACTACGGATTGCAGAGTCCATGTAGGGAAGCGCCCCTCCTGAGGAACGGCATGACCATCCTCTTCAGGGGTCCAAATCATATCTCCCTTGACTTCGTAGCAGCGTTTATTACAGTCAGCATTAGCCGTGACTTTGGTAATCGATAGATATATTTTTGCATGCGCAGCCGAGATAAAAGATAATTGAAAAATTAACACCAAAGTTATTAAGCCAAGGCTAGCTTTAATAAAATCAGTAAAAAAAATGAATTTCATCTTATCTTTTATCTTTGCTATTCCGTCGCCAGTCAATAAAAACAAGGGTGTCGCTACTAAATTTCTCCTACCCAGAGGAGTTATTCTGGCTGGCATTCATTATCCTTTTCATCTTACTTTCAACAATTCATCATTCAGCTACTTTAAAGAAATTCAGTAATCAGCGTAGCCCCGGCAGTAAAAGTACCGCCAGATAACTTCACCGATGGGTCTTTTACGGGTATCGCAGTTAAAACCGGAAGAGTTGGATAGGTGAAGTCTAACCAGTCATTTAGTTTTAACGTTGTATTAGCAGCCCCCTGGGAGAAACGTATACCCAGTCCATTAACATTTGTAGCCAAAGCTGTAGCGTCAAAACTAGCGCCACTGCCAGTAATACGCAGGTGCATGCTGTTGGATGGGTTATCACGACAAACTAATGTCCAGTTAAGCGGCTGACGATAGTGAATTCCATCAATTCGGGTAGTTAATAAATTATCGCCGAAATCCAAATCAATTGGTGTATCGTTGTTAATGATACAGGACGGAGGCCTTACCAAAGTACCGCTAAAGTTCACTTGTGCATTCCAGGCCAATGCTAATGGATGACTTGCAAGGGTTATTAAAAAAGTCAGAGATATATTTATATATCGGGACACAAGGTACACCCTCATTTTTTAATCAGGATTATTGCAGCTCTATAACCAGGGTGGCCGATGCAGTAAATCCTCCCGTAGTCAGAGTCGCTCCAGCACGCATTACCGGTACCGCGTTTATTGTCGGTTGTGTAGCGTAATTAAAATTTTGCCAGGTAGCATTGAGAGCCATACGATCACCATTCCTGTCAGTGAAAGCGATTCCAAGGTCATCAACCGACGTCTTTAATGAAGTGCTATCAAAGGCAGCACCGGTACCGGTCAACCGAACTTTCAGGGAGGGTGATGGTAAGTTGACACATTTTAATGTAAAATTTACTGGCCTCGAATAATTCACTCCGTTAATCTGGTCGGTCGCGACATTATCGAATTTTATACTTACAGGATTTCCATTATTAACGCTGCAGTTTGCCGTGGCCTGAACTATACCTGTAATATTTAAAATAGTGTTGCTTGCTGCGTTTGCTAAGCATGCAAAAAACAAACATGAAATGAGTAGCCAACTGGCACTATGAGTTTTCATAGTTCATCCGGAAATTAATAATAGCAACACAAGGTAAGGAAGCAGAATGATATTAAACGGGAAAAGGGGGTGGAGACGAAGTCATTCTTTGTGAATTATTATCACTCAGCAATTCACAAATCATTAATCTTTTAAATTCAATAAGTTATTGAGAAAAAGGGTTAGCGCCAATTCACATTTGCACCAACCCTTTTTAATGACAAAAACAACGTTATTAATTACTCAACCGTCACCGATTTCGCCAGGTTACGCGGCTGGTCGACGTCGGTGCCTTTGATCAGCGCCACGTGGTAGGAGAGCAACTGCAGCGGCACGGTGTAGAAGATTGGGGCAATCACCTCTTCAACGTGCGGCAGCGGGATGATTTTCATGCCTTCGCTGTCGCTGAAACCGGCATCCTGGTCGGCAAACACGTACAGCAAACCGCCGCGCGCGCGTACCTCTTCGATGTTGGATTTCAGCTTCTCCAGCAGTTCGTTGTTCGGTGCCACCACAATCACCGGCATATCGGCATCAATCAGCGCCAGCGGACCGTGCTTCAGTTCGCCCGCCGCATAGGCTTCGGCGTGGATGTAGGATATCTCTTTCAGCTTCAGCGCCCCTTCCATGGCAATCGGATACTGATCGCCACGGCCAAGGAACAGCGCGTGGTGCTTGTCAGAGAAGCCTTCGGCCAGGTTCTCGATCACTTTATCCTGCGCCAGCATCTGTTCAATGCGGCTCGGCAGTGCCTGCAGCGCATGGACGATCTCGTGCTCGGTGTCAGCGCGCATGCCGTGCAGACGGCCCAGCTTCGCCACCAGCATCAGCAGTACCGTCAGCTGGGTGGTGAACGCTTTGGTCGAGGCCACGCCGATTTCGGTGCCGGCTTTGGTCATCAGCGCCAGATCTGACTCACGCACCAGTGACGAACCCGCCACGTTGCAGATGGCCAGCGAACCGAGATAGCCCAGCTCTTTGGACAGGCGCAGCGCTGCCAGCGTATCGGCGGTTTCACCGGATTGCGACAGGGTAATCAGCAGGCTGTTTTTACGCACCGCCGATTTGCGATAGCGAAATTCGGAGGCGATCTCCACGTCACACGGGATGTTGGCCAGCGACTCAAACCAGTAACGCGACACCATGCCGGAGTTGTAAGAGGTGCCGCAGGCGATGATCTGGATATGTTCCACCTGGCTCAGCAGCGTTTCCGCATTAGCGCCCAGCTCGCTGAGATCAACAATGCCGTCATGGAAGCGGCCGGCCAGCGTATTTTTGATGGCGTTCGGCTGTTCGTAGATCTCTTTCTGCATGTAATGACGGTAAACGCCTTTGTCGCCGGCATCGTACTGCGCATTGGATTCGATCTCCGCGCGCTGTGCCTGGTTACCGTGGCGATCGATAATCGTCACTTCGCGGCGGGTAATTTCGGCAATATCCCCTTCTTCGAGGTAGATAAAGCGGCGGGTCACCGGCAGCAGCGCCAGCTGATCGGAAGCGATAAAGTTTTCGCCCACGCCGCGGCCAATCACCAGCGGGCTGCCGGAACGTGCAGCCACCAGCACCGACGGATCGCGGCTATCCATGATCACCATGCCATACGCCCCGCGCAGCTGCGGGATCACCCGCAGTACCACTTCGCGCAGCGTACCGCCCTGTTTCTGCTCCCAGTGCACCAGGTGTGCCACCACTTCGGTGTCGGTTTCGGAGGCAAAGCGATAACCGCGTGCGATCATCTGTTCACGCAGCGGTTCGTGGTTCTCAATGATGCCGTTGTGCACAATAATAATGTGCTCTGAGACGTGCGGATGCGCATTGGCTTCCGACGGCTCACCGTGCGTCGCCCAGCGGGTGTGCGCGATGCCGGTTCCGCCAATAAGCGGCTGCTGTTCCGCCGCTTCTGCCAGATTGGCCACTTTACCCAGACGACGCAACCGCGTCATGTGGCCCTGGCGATCGACAACCGCCAGACCGGCAGAGTCATAACCGCGATACTCAAGACGACGCAGCCCTTCCAGCAGAATTTCTGCGATATCACGCTGCGCTACTGCACCAACAATTCCACACATAGTAATTTCCTGACGTCATGGCTTTCGGCCATTGCGTTGTCATCTGACCTGATTGTTCCCCGAGCCTTGTAGAGAGTGGGGGAGATCCCTTCCTATTCCAGGTTGCAGGTGCGTTAGCTGCCTGAAAACCGAAATATGTCGGGTTTTTAATACCGGGCCGATCTTTGCCGGCCCTGACATTTATTTTTTCTTAACCGGACGCTGCCAGCCAGACTTCTGATTTTGCTCTTTGCGGTTATAGACCAGATCGGCAGCGGTAACGTCTTTCATCACCGTCGTGCCGGCGGCGATGGTGGCGCCCGCCGCCACGCTGACCGGAGCCACCAGCTGGGTGTCCGAGCCGACAAACACGTTGTCGCCGATAATGGTTTTAAACTTATTGGCACCGTCGTAGTTGCAGGTAATGGTGCCGGCACCGATATTCACGCCCGCGCCAATCTCCGCATCCCCGAGATACGACAGATGGCCGGCCTTTGAGCCTTTGCCCAGCGTCGCTTTCTTCATCTCGACGAAGTTGCCGACGTGCGCCTGTTCAGCCAGTTCGCTGCCCGGACGCAGGCGCGCAAACGGCCCGACGGTGCAGGCGGCGGCCAGCGTGGCATCTTCAATCACCGAATAAGGACTGATTTCGCAGTCATCGGCAATCACGCTGTTTTTGATGATGCAGCCAGCGCCGATTTTTACCCGATGGCCCAGCGTGACGTTGCCTTCAATGATCACGTTGGTATCAATATCGACATCACGACCGTGCTGCAGCGTACCGCGCAGATCGAAGCGCGCCGGATCGCGCAGCATGACGCCAGCCAGCAGCAGCTTTTCTGCCTGCTCGCGTTGATAAGTGCGCTCCAGGGTGGAAAGCTGCAGACGATTGTTCACGCCGTCGGTTTCGCTGATACGCGTCGGGTGCACTGCGTTGATCACGCGGCCTTCCTGATGCGCCATGGCGATGATATCGGTGATGTAGAATTCACCCTGCGCATTGTGGTTGTTGAGCTGCGCCAGCCAGCGCTTCAGGTCGGCACCGTTGGCAATCAGGATGCCGGTGTTGATCTCCTGAATCTTCAGCTGTTCGGCTGACGCATCTTTTTGCTCGACGATGCCGGTGATGGTGCCGTTTTCACGCACGATGCGTCCGTAGCCGGTGGGGTTATCCAGCACCACGGTGAGCAGCCCGATGCCGCCAGCAGGTTTGGCGTCGCGCAGACGCTGCAGGGTTTCCTGGGCGATCAGCGGGACATCGCCGTACAGCATCAGGATATCTTCGTCATCGGCGAAGAACGGTGCCGCCTGCTGCATGGCATGGCCGGTGCCGAGCTGTTCCGCCTGCAACACCCAGTTCAGCGGGTTATGCGCCAGTTTCTCCCGCAGCAATTCACCGCCGTGGCCGTAGACCAGATGCACCTGCTGTGCGCCGAGGCCGGTAGCGGCATCAATAACGTGTTGCACCATCGGTTTACCTGCCAGGCTGTGCAGCACCTTGGGCAGATCGGAATACATGCGGGTGCCTTTGCCAGCGGCGAGGATCACCACGCTCATTGCGCTTGTCGACATAACTATCCTGACTCAATTTAGCTTTCGAAAGTGTAAGGTTTACCCCTGAGATTACTACATTTTTCTCCGTGCGAAATTAGCGGAAGAGGATGAGCGGCGGTGAGTGGCCAGCACGGGTCGCCGGGGAGGGCATAAGGTAAGGGCGTTGTGCCATGTTCGGTCGCCATCAATGGCGCCCCTGCGGGGTAATTGTGCGGTTTTGGACAGGTGCGTATTTATGCGCACCGACATTTGGTCGCCATAAATGGCGCCCCTACGGGGTAATTGTGCGGTTTTGGACAGCATGCGCATTTATGCGTACCGACATTTGGTCGCCATGAATGGCGTTCATACAGGGCACCAGCATAGCTATTCGTAGGGTGCGCATTTATGCGCACCGGCAGATTCGTCGCCATAAATGGCGATCATGCCGGGTAATTGCACAGGTTTTTACAGGGCGCGCATTTATGCGCACCGGCAGCAGGCAAAAAAAATGCCAGCCCGGGGGCTGGCATTTCGTGACGCATAAAGCCTGATTACATCGCTTTTTTGGTCAGCTCGATGACGCGCAGTTTCGCGATAGCTTTCGCCAGCTCCGCAGAGGCCTGAGCATAGTCCACGTCGCCGTGGCTGCTGTTCATGTGCTCTTCTGCTTTACGTTTCGCTTCCAGCGCGCGCGCTTCGTCGAGGTCTTCACCGCGAATTGCAGTGTCGGCCAGAACGGTCGTGCTGCCCGGCTGTACTTCCAGCACGCCGCCAGAGAGGTAGATATACTCCTCTTCGCCGTGCTGTTTAACGATGCGAATCATACCAGGCTTGATGGCAGTCAGCAGCGGGGCGTGGCCCGGGTAAATACCCAGCTCACCTTCGCTACCTGACACCTGGATACGCTGCACCAGACCGGAGAACATTTGCTGCTCCGCGCTGACCACGTCCAGATGATAAGTCATAGCCATACCACTCCTCCTGGGAAACCGTTATTACAGTTTCTTCGCTTTTTCGACAGCTTCTTCGATCGCGCCGACCATGTAGAACGCCTGCTCTGGCAGGTGGTCGAATTCGCCTTCCATGATGCCTTTGAAGCCACGGATGGTGTCTTTCAGCGTCACGTATTTACCCGGAGAACCGGTGAAGACTTCTGCTACGAAGAACGGCTGAGACAGGAAGCGCTGAATCTTACGCGCACGTGCCACCAGCAGTTTGTCTTCTTCAGACAGCTCGTCCATACCGAGGATGGCGATGATGTCTTTCAGCTCCTGGTAACGCTGCAGCAGCGACTGAACGCCACGCGCGACGTCGTAGTGCTCCTGACCGACGATCAGCGGATCCAGCTGACGGCTGGTAGAGTCCAGCGGGTCAACGGCCGGGTAGATACCCAGTGACGCGATCTGACGGCTCAGCGTAACGGTTGAGTCTAAGTGAGCAAAGGTGGTTGCTGGTGACGGGTCAGTCAGGTCATCCGCAGGAACGTAAACGGCCTGTACGGAGGTGATTGAACCGGTCTTGGTGGAGGTAATACGCTCCTGCAGCACACCCATCTCTTCAGCCAGCGTTGGCTGATAACCTACCGCCGATGGCATACGACCCAGCAGTGCAGAAACCTCTGTACCGGCCAGGGTGTAACGGTAGATGTTGTCGATGAACAGCAGAACGTCACGGCCTTCATCACGGAATTTTTCCGCCATGGTCAGACCGGTCAGTGCTACGCGCAGACGGTTACCCGGCGGCTCGTTCATCTGGCCATACACCAGCGCTACTTTATCGATAACGTTGGAGTCCGTCATTTCGTGGTAGAAGTCGTTACCCTCACGAGTACGCTCACCCACGCCGGCAAAGACCGAATAACCTGAGTGCTCAGCCGCGATGTTACGGATCAGCTCCATCATGTTTACGGTTTTACCCACACCCGCACCACCGAACAGACCGACTTTACCGCCCTTCGCGAACGGACACATCAGGTCGATAACCTTGATACCGGTTTCCAGCAGTTCCTGCGAGTTTGACTGATCTTCATAAGAAGGCGCTGCGCGGTGAATAGAGGAAACCTCTACAGCGCTGCCGTCTTCTTCTTTCAGGTCGCCTTTCATGTCGATTGGCTCACCCAGCACGTTCATGATACGGCCGAGTGTTGCTTTACCAACCGGAACCTGGATAGGTTTTTTCAGGTCGGTGACTTCCAGACCGCGCTTCAGGCCGTCAGAAGAACCCATGGCGATGGTACGCACCACGCCACCGCCCAGCTGCTGCTGAACTTCCAGCACCAAACGAGCATCACCATTTTTTACCTCGAGAGCGCTGTATACCTGCGGTACCGCGTCCTGAGGGAATTCGACGTCAACTACGGCGCCGATAATCTGGACAATCTTTCCAGCTGCCATCTTGAATCCTCTACCTAATACGAGAATATCCGGCCGCGCTCGCGCGACGGGATATATGCCTGGTTAAACCGCGGAGGCTCCCGAGACGATCTCGGTAAGTTCCTGAGTGATGCTGGCCTGACGAGCTTTGTTGTACACCAACTGCAGCTCTTTGATCAGGTTTCCGCCGTTATCGGTTGCCGCTTTCATGGCCACCATACGTGCAGCCTGCTCACTGGCCAGGTTTTCCACCACACCCTGATAAACCTGCGATTCGACATAACGACGCAGCAGGGTATCCAGCAGCGCTTTCGGATCGGGTTCGTACAGGTAATCCCAGGTCTTCGCCTTCATCTCTTCTTCACCTTCCGCTGGCGGTAACGGCAGCAGTTGGGTAATGGTCGGAGTCTGAGACATGGTGTTATTAAACTTATTGCTGACGATATACAGCTTGTCGATGCGGCCTTCATCATAAGCCTGCAACATCACTTTTACCGGGCCGATCAGGTCGGACAGCGCAGGCTTATCGCCCATGCCGGTAACCTGAGCCACGACGTTGCCACCTACAGAGCCGAAGAAAGAAACGCCTTTGGAACCGATAATCGCCAGATCGCTCTGCACGCCTTTATCAGACCAGCCTTTCATTTCTGCCAGCAATTTTTTGAACAGGTTAACGTTCAAACCACCACAAAGCCCGCGGTCAGTCGAAACGACCAGGTAGCCGACGCGCTTAACGTCGCGCTCATCCAGGTAAGGGTGCTTGTATTCCAGATTACCCAGAGCAAGGTGACCAATCACTTTGCGCATGGTATCTGCATACGGACGGCTGGCCGCCATGCGTTCCTGCGTTTTACGCATTTTGGAGGCGGCGACCATTTCCATCGCTTTGGTGATCTTCTGCGTGTTTTTCACGCTTCCGATCTTGGTACGTATTTCTTTTGCGCCGGCCATTAGCTTCTCCTCAAAGCCTTGCGGCCTGCCTTTTCAGACAAGCCGCCAGACATTACCAGGACTGGGTTGCTTTAAACGTTTCGAGGAGGCCTTTCAGCTTCTCTTCGATTTCGTTGTTGTAGTTACCCGCCTGGTTGATTTCAGCCATCAGCTCCGCGTGTTCGCGATCGGCGAACGCCAGCAGAGCGGCTTCGAAGCTGCCGATTTTCGCCAGTTCAACGTCGTTCAGGAAGCCGCGCTCGGCAGCGAACAGTACCAGACCCTGTTGTGCAACAGACATCGGTGCATACTGTTTCTGCTTCAGTAGTTCGGTCACTTTCTGACCGTGGCTCAGCTGTTTGCGCGTTGCATCGTCCAGATCGGAAGCGAACTGAGAGAACGCTGCCAGTTCACGATACTGTGCCAGCGCGGTACGGATACCACCGGACAGTTTCTTGATGATCTTGGTCTGTGCAGCACCACCAACACGGGATACCGAAATACCCGGGTTAACGGCTGGACGGATACCGGAGTTGAACAGGTTCGATTCCAGGAAGATCTGACCATCGGTAATCGAGATTACGTTGGTCGGAACGAACGCAGAAACGTCACCCGCCTGGGTTTCGATGATCGGCAGCGCAGTCAGAGAACCGGTCTGGCCTTTCACTTCACCGTTGGTGAAACGCTCAACGTAGTCAGCGCTAACGCGTGATGCACGCTCCAGCAGACGAGAGTGGAGGTAGAACACGTCGCCCGGGAATGCTTCACGACCCGGCGGACGGCGCAGCAGCAGAGAAATCTGACGGTAAGCAACAGCCTGCTTAGACAGGTCATCATACACGATCAGCGCATCTTCACCGCGGTCACGGAAGTATTCACCCATCGCGCAACCGGCATACGGAGCCAGGTACTGCAGCGCAGCGGATTCAGAAGCGGAAGCGACAACCACGATGGTGTTAGACAGCGCACCGTGCTCTTCCAGCTTACGTACCACGTTAGAGATGGTAGAGGCTTTCTGACCGATCGCGACGTAGACACACTTGATGCCAGAATCGCGCTGGTTGATGATGGCGTCGATGGCCATCGCAGTTTTACCGGTCTGACGGTCACCGATGATCAGCTCACGCTGGCCACGGCCGATTGGAATCATCGCATCGACAGATTTGTAACCGGTCTGAACAGGCTGGTCGACTGACTGACGGTCGATAACGCCTGGTGCAATCACTTCAACCGGTGAGAAGCCATCGTTGTCGATAGCGCCTTTACCGTCGATCGGTGCACCCAGGGTGTTAACCACGCGGCCCAGCAGGCCACGGCCAACCGGCACTTCCAGGATACGGCCAGTACACTTCACCTTCATGCCTTCGGCGAGGTCAGCGTACGGACCCATCACTACTGCACCTACAGAGTCACGCTCGAGGTTCAGTGCGATAGCGTAACGGTTGCCCGGCAGAGCAATCATCTCACCCTGCATCACATCGGCCAGGCCGTGTACGCGGATGATACCGTCACTTACAGAAACAATAGTACCTTCGTTGTGAGCTTCGCTCACGACATTGAACTGAGCAATGCGCTGCTTGATCAGTTCGCTGATTTCGGTGGAATTCAGTTGCATATGCTCCAGTCCCCTTAAGACTGCAAGACGTCTGCCAGACGGTCAAGACGGCCGCGCACGCTGCCATCAATCACCAGGTCACCCGCACGGATAACCACACCTGCCATTACAGACTTATCAATTTTGCAATTCAGCTTAACTTTGCGTGACAGACGTTTTTCCATCGCGGCGCTGATTTTACTCAGCTGGCTGTCACTCAGCGCACTGGCGGAGATCACATCAACTTCGGCTGTCGCTTCATAAGCGTCACGCAGTTGAATGAACTGTTCCAGTACCGCTGGAAGCGCTGTCAAACGTCCGTTCTCCGCCATAACCTTAATCAGGTTCTGAGCGTGTTCATCAAGTTGATCACCACAGACTGCGTTGAAAGAAGCAGACAAGGCTTCCGGTGCCAATGCACCGGAAAGGAGTTCTGCCATCTGTTCGTTGCGAGCCACTTCTGCGGCAAACGCCAGCATGGTCTGCCAGCGGTCGATACTTTGATGCTCAACAGCAAAGTCAAAAGCTGCTTTGGCGTAGGGGCGAGCTACAGTAATCAGATCAGACATCAGCCCCTCCCTCCTTACAGTTCAGCGACCAGTTTATCAACGATGTCGCTGTTAGCAGCTTCATCCACGGAACGTTCGATGATCTTCTCGGCGCCAGCTAAGGCCAGCAGCGCGACTTGCTTACGCAGCTCTTCACGTGCACGTGAGCGCTCGGCTTCGATTTCTGCCTGCGCCTGAGACACGATGCGGTTACGTTCAGTCTCAGCTTCAGTTTTGGCTTCGTCCAGAATCTGGGCACGGCGTTTGTTCGCCTGCTCGATAATGACCTGAGCTTCTTCTTTGGCTTTTTTCAGCTGGTCGGTCGCATTGGCCTGCGCGAGATCCAAATCTTTCTTCGCGCGTTCAGCAGAAGCAAGGCCTTCAGCAATTTCTTTCTGGCGCTTTTCGATGGCAGCCATAATCGGCGGCCATACGTACTTCATGCAGAACGCGACAAACAGGATGAACGCGATGGCCTGGCCGAGGATTGTTGCATTAATGTTCACAGCACAATGCCTCTTATTAAGTTAACTTGCTCTGCCGCTATCAGCGATAAACGGCAGAATCCGTTCCTCATCACACTGCGTGCCATGAGTGAACCACGGCTACAGGCTTTAGGCGACAGCAAACATCACGTAGAGACCCAGACCAACAGCGATCATTGGGATTGCATCCACCAGACCCATTACAACAAAGAACTGCGTACGCAGCAGAGGAATCAGATCCGGCTGACGCGCTGCGCCTTCCAGGAATTTACCTCCGAGGATGCCGATACCGATCGCAGCACCGATTGCCGCCAGACCCATCATCACAGCGGCAGCCATGTACAGCAGATCCATATTCAGGTTTTCCATGACAGTCTCCAGTTTGTTTCAGTTAAAAGCTAAGTTGTTGAGATAAAAATCAATGCTCTTCAGATGCCATCGACAGATAGACAATCGTGAGGACCATGAAAATGAAAGCCTGCAGCGAAATAATCAGGATGTGGAAAATGGCCCATGGCACATTCAGCACCCACTGCGACCACCACGGCAGCAGACCGGCAATCAGGATAAAGATCAGCTCACCCGCATACATGTTGCCGAACAGTCGCAGACCGAGCGAAACCGGTTTAGACAGCAGGCTAACACCTTCAAGAATCAGGTTGATGGGGATGAAGATCGGGTGATTAAAAGGCTGCAGCGTCAGCTCTTTGGCGAAGCCACCTACACCTTTCATTTTGATGCTGTAGAACAGAATCAAAATAAATACGCCCAGCGCCATAGACAGCGTGATGTTCACGTCTGCAGACGGCACGACGCGCAGCGCCGGCAGGCCCAGATAGTGCTCGCCGATAAACGGCAGCAAATCGATAGGCAGCAGATCCATGAAGTTCATCAGGAAGACCCAGACGAAAATCGTCAGAGCCAGCGGGGCGATAACTTTACTCTTACCGTGGTACATGTCGCGGACGTTGCTATCAACAAAGCCAACGACCAGCTCGATAGCCGCCTGCATTTTCCCTGGCACACCGCTGGTGGCGCTTTTCGCCACTTTACGGAACAGCACCAGGAACACCAGTCCCAGTACAACAGAGAAAAACATGGAGTCCAGGTTTAACGTCCAGAACGTTGCTGGCGCGTCGTGTGCATTCACCAGCTCGAAAGTACGCAGGTCCATCTGAAGATGTGTCAGATGATGACCTATGTATTCCTGCGGCGTTGAGATCTCTCCTGCGGCCATGATGCCTCTTACCCTTTGTTGTTAATTACAGCCGGCGCGACGATTTGTACCACCAGCACCGATAACCAGGTGATTGCGAGTGGCCAGAAGACCGCTCCAAATCCACCTAACGCCACAACGAGAAAAACAACGGTGGCAAACACCTTGAGCACTTCACCAAAGGCGAAGCTCCAGGCGACACGCCCTTTTGCCGGAGTTTGATCCTGCAGGCGCCAGGCTAAAAACATAAACAGTACGTTTGGCAGCCAGGCTGCCGCACCACCCGCGATGGCAGAGGCGCCCCAGGTGACATCTTTCAGGGCAAACAGCGCACCGATTACGACAAAGGTCACCAGCTGGATCACCAGCACGGTTCGGGCTAATTTCACACTGTAAAGAGACACTGACATGACGCTTAACTCTCCTGCCCCGAACGGGGTATGTCGCGTGTCGTATAAGACTGCCTTTACTCTTTTGAGTCAAGCAGCAAAAGCCGTGCAAATTATACGGGCCGCACCTGCGATTTCAATCGGTAAGTAGCGAAAAGGTGAACAATTATTTAAATTTCTTTCTGGAGGGCTATTTTTCAAAACATCCGCTTCGGCCAGCCTGGCGAAACAGGCTTGAAATTGCCCGTCAGACTTGCTTTTAAAGCGTGCTTCAGATCACATTATAAGCACCCCCGGCAGCGATAATTTGCTTTTTAACCCCTGCCGCGCAATTAATGAAACCCGTAATTTACTTTTCTATCAGTAAGATAGAATTATTGCTCCAGGATTAGCGCCAGATTTTCGATAAAAACACTCTATTGACATCACCCACCGCAATAAAAACGTAAAACTGATATTACGTCCGCCAATTTATTGCAGGGTTATATTTTCCGCCGTGACTATTCGGCACAGTAAATACAGCGGTTAAAGTGATGTAACTGATAATGAAATGTGAATTATTCGTTAAATGTAACAGAGGTTTTCGGATAATTTCCGCGGCGGATGTTAACCCGCTTCCCCTGCCCTATTGAATAAAAGCGTTTATCGTGACGCGTTCAACCGCTGTTTTTTTAGCCGGCTGCTGCGCTAAGCCAAACGGCATGAATCGCGATAAATCCACACCGTTTGCGCGACTATTGCCGCCTGATCACCACCAGATGACGCTCACCTTCCAGTTCCGGCACCCGCAGTGGCGCAATTTTTTCGATGGCGAAGCCGGCAGGCAGCGCGGCAATTTCGTCATCCGGCCTGACGCCTTTCAGCGCATAAAAGTGGCCTGTCGCCCCCGGCAGATGGTGGCACCAGTTCAGCATGTCTTCGAGCGATGCAAAGGCGCGGCTGATCACCCCGTCAAACGGCGGCTCAGCCGGGAACTCTTCCACCCGGCTCTGAACCGGCGTGACGTTAGTGAGTCCTAACTCATGTTGCACCTGACGCAGGAAACGCACGCGTTTTCCGAGGCTGTCCAGCAGCGTAAAGTGCGCCTGCGGGCGGACAATCGCCAGCGGGATCCCCGGCAGGCCCGGTCCGGTACCGACATCAATAAAGCGCTCACCCTGCAGGTGGGGTTCTACCACGATGCTGTCGAGAATGTGGCGCACCAGCATCTGCTGCGGATCGCGCACCGAGGTCAGGTTGTAGGCTTTATTCCACTTGTGCAGCAGTTCGACATAACCCACCAGCTGCTGTTTTTGCTGATCGGAGAGGGAAATGTTTGCCGCTTGCAGCAGCCGGGAGAGTTTATTAATCACGACGAGAATTCCATTAACAGGGGCGAGCATGCCCGCCCCGGGGGTCAATCAGGCGCTTTTACGCAGCAGGCCCTGTTTTTTCAGGTAAATCAGCAGAATTGAAATCGCCGCCGGCGTGATGCCGGAAATACGCGATGCCTGGCCAATGGAAGTCGGTTTGTGGTCGTTGAGTTTGGCGATCACTTCATTCGACAGTCCATTCACCTGGCGATAGTCGAGGCCGGCCGGAAGTAAGGTGTTTTCATTGCGCTGCTGGCGATCGATCTCCTCCTGCTGACGCGCGATGTAACCTTCATACTTCACCTGAATCTCTACCTGCTCTGCGGCCTGCTCATCCGCCAGCGCCGGACCGTAGCTCGGCAGCGACATCAGCAGTTCGTAGGTCATCTCCGGACGACGCAGCAGATCTTCCGCGCTGGCCTCTTTGGTGAGCGGCGCGCTGATTACCGTGTTCACTTCGCTGACGTTTTCAGACTTCGGATGCACCCACAGGTCACGCAGACGCTGACGCTCCTGCTCAATCGCTTCCAGCTTCTGGTTATAGCGAGCCCAGCGCGCATCATCGACCAGGCCGAGTTCACGTCCGGTTTCGGTCAGGCGCAGATCGGCGTTGTCTTCACGCAGCATCAGACGATACTCGGCACGCGAGGTAAACATGCGATACGGCTCTTTGGTGCCCAGCGTACACAGATCGTCGACCAGCACGCCAAGATAGGCCTGATCGCGACGCGGCGCCCAGCCCTCTTTGTCCGCAGACTGACGCGCAGCGTTAAGGCCGGCCAGCAGTCCCTGCGCTGCCGCTTCTTCATAACCGGTGGTGCCGTTGATCTGGCCGGCGAAGAACAGGCCGTGGATAAATTTACTCTCCAGCGTCGGCTTGAGATCGCGCGGATCGAAGAAGTCATACTCGATGGCGTAGCCCGGACGCACGATCTTCGCGTTCTCCAGACCTTTCATCGAGCGCACGATCTGCATCTGCACATCAAACGGCAGGCTGGTGGAGATACCGTTCGGGTAGATTTCGTTGCTGGTCAGCCCTTCCGGCTCAAGGAAAATCTGATGCGCGTTACGATCGGCAAAGCGCATCACTTTGTCTTCAATCGACGGGCAGTAGCGTGGCCCGATCCCCTCGATGATCCCGGCATACATCGGGCTGCGATCGAGGTTATTGCGGATCACTTCATGTGTCTGCTCGTTGGTGTGGGTGATCCAGCATGGCACCTGCTGCGGATGCTGTCCGGCATGGCCCATAAACGAGAACACCGGCATCGGGTCATCCCCGTGCTGCGGCGTGAGCACTGAAAAGTCGATGGTGCGGGCATCGATACGCGGTGGCGTACCGGTTTTCAGGCGGTTTACGCGCAGCGGCAGCGCACGCAGACGTTTAGCCAGCGGAATCGACGGCGGATCGCCTGCACGGCCACCGCTGTAGTTATCGAGACCGATGTGGATTTTGCCGTCCAGGAAAGTGCCCACCGTCAGAACGACGGTTTTCGCCCGGAACTTCAGGCCCATCTGGGTCACGGCGCCGACAACGCGATCGTTCTCCACAATCAGATCATCAACCGCCTGCTGGAAAATCATCAGGTTCGGCTGGTTTTCCAGCGCAGTGCGTACCGCCTGGCGATACAGTACCCGGTCTGCCTGTGCACGCGTAGCACGCACCGCCGGGCCTTTGCTGGCGTTTAGTATCCTAAACTGAATACCGGCCTGATCGATCGCGCCGGCCATCAAACCGCCTAAGGCATCCACTTCCTTAACCAGGTGTCCTTTCCCGATGCCACCGATCGCCGGGTTACAGGACATTTGTCCCAGCGTATCAATATTATGGGTGAGTAACAGGGTTTGCTGACCCATTCGGGCAGCGGCCATCGCGGCTTCTGTGCCCGCATGACCACCACCGATTACGATGACGTCAAAAGGATCTGGATAAAACATGAAGTGGGTCCTCGTTAGTGTTCGGACAGGGATCGTTGCCCTGGGCGGTGGATTCTACTGAAATTCTGTTCAGGGCGAAAGTCGCGGGATCCTGCGGTTTAAAAGAAAGGATCTTAAGTCTTTTATATGATCTCTCTGTTAGATCTCTTATTAGGATCGCCCCTGGCTGTTGATAACCCGGAAAAGCGTTGTGGCAACAGGGGATTAGTGAGGATCGTTTACTGTGAATGATCGGTGATCCTGATCCGTATAAGCTGAGATCAACTTTGCTACTTATGCACAGCGTAAAAAAGCATCAGCGGTTGTTCTTTGGATAACTACTGGTTATACGCATGAAATAACGGATCTTATCCACAGAGCGACGCAGGTAAAAGGCGATAAAACAGCGGAATCAACTGGGGATCGACACAAATACCCGATCCCCGACCAGCAAAGATCGTCTTAAATCTGCGGGTGCCAGCTGGCAACCCACACTTCCGCCGGATCTTCCGGAATCTCATGTTCCAGCACGTCGATCTCCAGCCGATCGCCAATACGTTTGGCGCCCAGCTGCGTTAACGTCGTCTCCAGCAGTTTGATCGCACCGCAGAACAGATCGTATTCATGATTACCGATACCCACTGCGCCAAAGCGTACGCCTGACAGATCCGGCTGGCTCTCCTGCAGCGCTTCATAAAACGGCAGCAGGTTGTCCGGCAGTTCGCCGGCACCGTGCGTTGAACTGACAATCAGCCAGACGCCCTCCTGCGGCACCTCATCCAGCTCGGGTCCGTGCAGCAGTTCGGTTGAAAAGCCCGCTTCCTGCAGTTTCTCTTCCAGATGTTCAGCGACATATTCGGCGCTGCCAAGGGTACTGCCACTGATTAAGGTAATATCGGCCATGATGCTCTCCCGCACTAAAGGCGAGCATTGTACGCTGTGATCAAGCGGTGATCCACCTGTGGAAAACAGGGTTAATCGCCGATAGCATCAGGCGACAAGGCGCATCACAAAAGCGATCCGCCTGGGATAAGGTTATGCACAGCGGGGAAGCCGATCACGGCTTGATGGTGCGCATGATCGGGTTTTGCAGGGAGATCAGCGTTTCGGTGGACTGGATTTCATCAATGGTCTGGATCTTGTTGATCAGCACCTGCTGCAGCGCGTCAATGGAGCGGCACATCACTTTAATAAAAATGCTGTAGTGGCCGGTGGTGTACCAGGCTTCCACCACTTCGTCCAGCGCTTCCAGCTTGCTGAGCGCGGCCGGATAGTCGCGCGCGCTTTTCAAAATGATGCCGATAAAACAGCAGACATCAAATCCGAGCTGCCGTGGATCGATCTCCACGCGCGTACCCAGAATAATCCCCGCCTGACGCATCTTCTCGACGCGCACGTGAATCGTGCCGGGGCTGACGTTGAACTGCTTGGCGAGTTCGGCGTACGCGGTGCGCGCGTTTTGCAGCAGCGCATTTAAAATGCCGCGGTCGAGATTATCCAGTTGCAGGTGTTCCGCCATCATCCATCCTCATTAGGTTCTTCTTCTCTGAACAGGGAGAATGTGCAGCAAATTAGCGGGACAGGCAAGGCGCAGACAGCGGAGCTGCCGCTGTCTGCACGCTTTTTAGCGCTTACGCCACAGCGTCAGCTGGGCCTGTGTGTGCTGGAACTTACGTGCGGTTTCGCGAATCACAAACGGCACGTCCTGCGGCGGCGCAACCTCCTCAAAGGCATCGCGCAGCAGTCGTTGCAGCGCCTGCCAGGTGGTGAGCGCTTCACCGTTTTCACGGAAACCGCCCAGCCAGTTCTCCTTCGGCGTGAACTCTTCCAGCCAGGTGTAAGGTGAGGAGATAGCCAGCAAACCGCCGGAGCGGATCATCGGCGTGATGTCCTGCAGGAAGCGCTTCGGCTGGCGCAGGCGATCGATCAGGTTAGAGGCCAGTACCAGATCGTAGCCATCGGGCTGCGGTTTCAGGTTACAGGCATCGCCCTGCACAAACTGAATGCGCTGCGCCAGGGTCTCATCGAAACCAAACTCTTTTAGCCGCACCTGGCGATACTCCACCAGCTCTCCCTCTTCCGGCACCACGTAACGGAAATCCTCACCCGAGGTCAGCTGCAGCGCCACGTCGATAAAGCGCGCCGAGTAATCCATGCCGGTGACCGCAGCAAAATGGCGCGCCAGTTCAAAGCTGGCACGGCCGGTGGCGCAGCCGATATCCAGCGCGTGGCCGCGCTGTGCGCAGTGCGGCAGCACGATATCGACCAGCGCCGCCGCGTAGTTCGGCACACCGTAATAGCCGGGGCCGTACTGGAAGTCGAGGTACTGCGACACCATGCTGTCGGTTTCATACGGATTCAGCGCCATGCTCTCCTGATGCGAGGAAACCACGTAGCGGAAACCGGCATGCTGGAAGAAGTGGCGCCGGAAGGCGTAGCGTGAGGATTTCAGCGCTTCGTTGCCGGTGGAGATCCAGCTGCCGCCTTTGATCAGCGCATGTTTGCCGTCAAAGGTGGGCGTGGAGAAATCGTCATACAGCGGATGTACCCTGAAGCCTTCAAAGCCGTTGGTCGGCGTGGTGGTCCACTGCCAGACGTTACCGACGATGTCGAAGAAGTCACCCTGGGCAAAGTGGTCTACCGGACAGGAAGAGGCCCAGCGGGCAAGATTGATGTTGCCCGGCGCGTCGATCCAGTCCGGCTGATCGCCGGCAACCTGCTCGCGCAGCTGCATCCACTCGGCTTCGCATGGCAGCTGGATCGCTTTGCCACTCTCTTCTGCCAGCCAGCGGCAGAATGCCGCCGCTTCCAGCTGATTCACTTCGGCGGGCCAGTCCCACGGCATCGCCACTTCTTCGGTCATCAGGCGCAGCCGGAGATCGTCAGGTTGCGCGATGTCACCGACCCAGAAAGTCGGCATCTGCGCCTGGGCAAATTCGCGCCAGCCCCAGCCTTCGTCATCCCACCAGCGGCGTTCGTTGTAGCCGTTAGCAGCAATAAAATGAAAGAACTCGGCGTTGCTCACCAGCATTTTGCTGGCTTTGAACGGTTTCAGCTCCGTTGAAAGGCTGCCGTATTCGTTGTCCCAGCCGTAGGTGTCATCGGTTTTACCCTGCGTGACGCGCCCGCCAGGCATCGCCACCAATGTATTGGCCGGTACCGAGGCACGATTGTGGCGCGCCTGCGGACACGCCGGCCAGTGCGGCTGCGGTTTTACCCACTCAAGCGGCAGCTGGCGGATCAGCACGCTGGAGGTTTCAAGGTGAATTCGCTCATGCTCAATGCCCATCAGAATCACCCACGCCGGGCTGTCCCAGTCAATCGGCAGCTCCAGCGGCATGGTGCGGATGAATTCACTTACCACGGTTTTCACTTTGCCGCGGTAGTCGCGCACCTCGGCCACGTCCGGCCAGCTGTAATGGCTGTCGTCGAGATCGTCCCAGCTCATCTCATCCACGCCGATCGCCATCATCGCCTCGATGCGATCGTTAATGCGCTGCTGCAGATAACCGCCCGCCATCAGCTTATTAATGTAGAAAGTAGCGGTATGGCCAAAGTAGAAGATCAGCGGATGGCGCAGGGTGATGGCTTTATTAAAGTACGCGCGCTCATCGGCGAGGCAGTCGAACAGGCTTTCATACAGCTCCCAGGTCTGGGTGAAATAGGCCAGCAGTTCGGCGCGTTTGGCGTCGCTGCTGCTGCCGGAAAGCCGGACGGTGCGGGTGGGCGCAGGCAATTGATCGTGAAGATGAGCGGTTGTCACAGTGAACTCCGTAAGCTGATTAAACACAGCGGGTAATTCACTATAGCAAATTAGCATTTCTGCCTGATGAATTAGCGTTTCCAGCGGCGCAGCAGGCGGCTTTTCAGGCCGGTATCGAAGCGCCAGATGTGATCGAAAATGCGCAGAATGCCGGGTTTGCCGTGCGCCGACATCGCCACGGCGTGGAAGCGTTGCTGGTGGTGACGCTGGCGCTGTTTAATGGTGCTGACGATGTCGTCCGGCAGACGCTGGGCGATAAAATCGGAAACGATCACCGCATCGGCTTCCTGCCACTGACTGCCCTCCATACGCGTGACCACCGCAGACAGGCAGGCGGCCAGATCGGTGCCGCCGCGAAAACGCTGGCTGAGAAAACGGATTGCCTGCTCAATGCCGTTATCCGCGGTCAGCTCGTAGCCAATCACTTCGTGAGCAAACAGCATGATGTAGCAGCGCCGCCTGTCGGCCAGCGCCACCTTCAGCAGCGCCAGACAAAACGCTTTGGCGCAGCGTTCATTGAAACCGCCCATCGAACCAGAGGTATCCACGCAGACGATGAACGGGCCGCGCGGCTGCGCTTCGTGCTGCTGATGGCTGGCCGGGCGCAGCGTCACTTTCTCATGCCAGGCATCGCCCTGTAACCGGTAGGTCAGCAGGCGTTTCTCCACCAGCCGGCGATAAAACTCCAGCTCCAGTTCGCTGATGCTCAGCGCCGCCAGCTCCGGCGGCAACAGACGCAGCACATCGTCGCTCTGATGGATGCCGCTGACCTCTTCCGGCACGTTGTCCGGCTCGCGCACCAGCTGATGAAACGCTTCCAGCGGCGCATCCTGTGACGGTACCGATTTCGCTTCGCGGCTGCGTCCCAGCTGCTGCGCCAGTTTCATCAGTTCCGGCTGCTGGGCGAGGAAATCGCCGTACTGCACAATCAACTCATAGTCGCCATGCTGCAGCGGTGCCTTGCTCAGATCCCACAAGCGTCCGGCGGCGGCTTCGTCGTCATCGGTCAGAATCGGCGCCAGCTGGCCGCTGATGGCCATGCGCTGCTGCAGCTCGGCCATCAGGCGTTCCCGCTGCTCTTCCAGCAGGGTTTCGTTCAGCGTCAGGGTTTGCAGCGTCAGGCTCAGGCGCCAGCGCTGCAGGAACAGCGTGTGCTGCGCATTGCTCAGCTGGGCGCTGTCGGTATGCAGCAGCAGTTTGCTGGCTTCTTCGATAAACGGGGACGGCAGCGCTTTCAGCTGCGTCATGATGGCAGGCAGTTGCTCACTGAAGGCGTGGCTGCTAAGCAGCTGCATCTGCTGGAACAGCTGAAATTCGCGTGCCAGCGCGTCCGGCACCGGCGTGGTTTTCATCTGGGCGGCAATCTCGGCGCGCCAGCGCGGCAGCTCGCCCATCATCGCCTGTTTCAGGCGCGGAAATTTTTCAAAGAACAGCGCCAGCTGTGGCGAGGCCAGCAGTGCCACGATCAGCTCTTCGATCAGCTCGGTTTCGCCAATCGACAACAGCGTGCTGAGCATCTCCAGCGAGATCATTTTCTCGCCTGTTTCAGCTGTTCCGCCACATCCTGCAGGCTGGTTTCGACGCGTGCCAGCCAGTCGTCGCTGATAAACAGGCAGCGCTGATGCTGGCTAAACAGCGTGCGCTGCGCGCGCAGCTGGGCCTCCAGCGCGTCGTACTCTTCAATGATTTCCTGCGGCACGTCGCTGCTGCTGGCGGCACCCGGCAGCGTCAGGCGCGTGGACTGCAGGCTGACGTCGCGCAGCGTCAGACAGTGGTGCGCATCCACCAGCAGGTCGAGCGCCTGGCCAAAGCCGATGCCGTTGAGCTTGCCGCGGATCTCGCCTGCTTTCAGCAGCCACTGATTGAGCGCATCGCGTGCCACCACCACGTGCGTGACCTGCATGTCGTGCAGCGTCAGCGGCTGCTGCAGCATCAGAGTCAGCTGTTCGTCCGTGATCGAGGCCGGTAATTCATAGTGCGGTTTGCGGCTGAACATGCCGCTGTGCTTCTCCAGCGTCAGCGCCTGCGCCACGCTCTGCTGCTGTTGCAGCGCCAGCCGGCGCGCTTTGATCTGCTGCAGCGTGTGCAGCATCGCCTGCTGCTGCCACGCGTGCTGCGTCATCAGCGCATCGATTTCACGATCCAGCAGCTGCATCGACGCCACGTCGTGCCACAGGCAATCTTTCAGCAGGATCAGATCAAGCGGGGCAATCGCCACGCGGCCGCTGTAAAACGCGCTGGCCTGCAGCAGATGGATGGCTTTTTTCCAGCGGCGATCGGAGATATACGGCGCCTCTGGCAGGTTCTCCAGCTGCTGGCGCAGCTGATAGATCAGTTCAAACACATGATCGGGCAGGCTGACCTGGCTGATGCCTTTCTGCCACTGCTGATACTCTTCATCGCTGATGCACAGCGATTCCGCCACCGGGTTAGCGTTTTCATCCTGCTGGTGGGTCAGCATGCTGCGGAAGTTCTGTTTTTCATGCACATTGTCGAGCCACAGCCGGATCAGCATACGGTCGTACAGCGCTTCCAGACCGCTGTCGGCCTCCGGCAGTTCGTTGGAGGCGGTGACCAGCAGACGCATCGGGATCGGCTCTTCGCTGTCGCCGTTGCGGAAGCGACGTTCGTTGATGGCGGTGAGCAGCGTATTGAGAATCGCCGGACCGGCTTTCCAGATCTCATCCAGAAAGACAATTTCGGCATCCGGCAGATAGCCTTTGGTCAGACGCTGATAGCGTCCTTCATCTTTCAGCGCCTGGATCGACAGTGGTCCAAACACCTCTTCAGGCGTGGAAAAACGGGTCATCAGGTATTCAAAGGCACGGGCGTGCTGGAAGGCGTATTTCAGGCGGCGGGCAATCAGGCTCTTGGCGATGCCCGGTGGCCCAAGCAGAAACACGCTTTCGCCGCTCAGCGCTGCCAGCAGGCAGAGACGAATGGCATGATGCCGTTCATACAGCCCTTTCTCCAGGGCATTGCTGAGGCGAGAAATTCTTTCTGCCAAAAGATGGGGTTGAGCCATAATCACATCATTGTCCTTCTGATCCTGGTGCCGTCATATTCTGGCGAGCGCAATACTCTACTGTTTATCATGCGTGAAAGCGTTGATAGCCGTCAGCTTTTTTGTTTCAGAAGGTTGAGGTGAGGCAAATCGCGGGTTTTCAGCGCATTTCGCGCCGATTTTCGGCGAAAAAACGCTGCACAGACGGCGTAATGCCAGACGGTAAAAGTAGGTTTTTTCGGGAATATGTGCATACTGTGCGCTTTTTGATGATCTGAGCGCCGGGCTGAGGCCTGCGCGGCTCCAACAAAAGACAACTTATGAGCTCGGATAAGAAACAGTCCCTTGGCGCAGTCACTCTGGCGGCGATCGGCGTGGTGTATGGCGATATCGGCACCAGCCCGCTCTATACCCTGCGCGAGTGTCTCTCTGGTCAGTTCGGCTTTGGCGTGGAACGCGAGGCGGTGTTTGGCTTTCTGTCGCTGATCTTCTGGCTGCTGATTCTGGTGGTTTCGCTTAAATACATCAGTTATGTGATGCGCGCCGACAACGCCGGTGAAGGCGGGATCCTGACGCTGATGTCACTGGCGGGCCGCAATACCGGCGCACGCGCCACGGCGATTCTGGTGATTATGGGGCTGATTGGCGGCAGCTTCTTCTACGGGGAAGTGGTGATCACACCGGCAGTATCCGTGCTTTCGGCCATCGAAGGGCTGGAGATCGCCGCGCCGAGCCTCGATAGCTACATTGTGCCGCTGGCGATTGCGGTACTGACGCTGCTGTTTGTGATTCAGAAACACGGCACCGGCATTGTCGGTAAGCTGTTTGCGCCGGTGATGCTGCTGTGGTTCATCATTCTGGCGGTGCTGGGTGCGCGCAGTATCATCAATAATCCTGAGGTGCTGCACGCCATGAACCCGTACTGGGCGCTGCACTTCTTTATTCAGTACAAAACGGTATCGTTCTTCGCGCTGGGCGCGGTGGTGCTGGCGATCACCGGCGTTGAAGCGCTGTATGCCGATATGGGCCACTTTGGTAAGTTTCCGATTCGCCTGGCATGGTTTGTGGTGGTGCTGCCGTCGCTGGTGCTCAACTATTTCGGCCAGGGTGCGCTGCTACTGGAGCATCCGGAGGCCATCAAAAACCCGTTCTTCCTGCTGGCGCCGGACTGGGCGCTGATTCCGATGCTGATTCTCGCGACGCTGGCCACGGTGATCGCCTCGCAGGCGGTGATCTCCGGCGTATTCTCGCTGACGCGCCAGGCGGTGCGTCTTGGCTATCTGCCGCCGATGCGCATCGTGCACACGTCCGAAGAGGAATCCGGCCAGATTTATATTCCGGTGATCAACTGGCTGCTCTATTTCTCTGTGGTGATTGTGATCGTCGGCTTTGAGCACTCCAGTAATCTGGCGGCCGCCTACGGGATTGCGGTGACCGGTACCATGGTGCTGACCGCCATTCTGTGTTCAACGGTGGCGATTCAGAACTGGCACTGGAATCGCTACCTGGTGGTGCTGATTCTCATCGCGATGCTGTGCATCGACGTTTCGCTGTTCTCCGCTAACCTGGTCAAAGTGTTCTCCGGCGGCTGGCTGCCGCTGACGCTGGCGCTGATGATGTTTATCGTGATGACCACGTGGAAGAGCGAGCGCTTCCGCCTGTTGCGTCGTATGCATGAGCATGGCAATTCGCTGGAGGCGATGATCGCCTCGCTGGAGAAGTCGCCGCCGGTGCGCGTGCCGGGCACGGCGGTCTACATGTCGCGGGCGCTCAATGTCATCCCCTTTGCCATGCTGCATAACCTGAAGCACAACAAGGTGCTGCACGAGCGCGTGGTGCTGCTGACGCTGCGTACCGAAGATGCGCCTTATGTGCACAACGTGCGTCGCGTGACCATTGAGCAGCTGTCGCCCACCTTCTGGCGCGTGGTGGCAAGCTACGGCTGGCGTGAAACGCCGAACGTCGAGGAGATTTTCCACCGCTGCGGTCTCGAAGGGCTTAACTGCCGTATGATGGAAACCTCGTTCTTTATGTCACACGAGTCGCTGATTATCGGCAAACGCCCGTGGTATCTGCGTCTGCGCGGCAAGCTGTTCCTTGCGCTGCAGCGCAACGCCCTGCGCGCGCCGGATCAGTTTGAAATTCCGCCTAACCGGGTAATCGAGCTCGGTACTCAGGTCGAAATCTGACGCATCGCGCGTCACCAACTGAGGGTGACGCGCAGCCCCTGCGGCTGCACCGCGCTGAAGGTCAGCCGGATGCCGTGCAGCTGAGCCACATTTTTCACAATCGACAAGCCAAGCCCGCTGCCGGTTTGCGCCTGCCCCGGCGGTCGCCAGAAGCGTTCGCCCAGCCGCGCCAGCTGCTCTGCGCTGACGCCCGGTCCGTTATCCGCGATCTCCAGCCTGCGCGCGCTGAGCTGCAGCTGAATCTCACTGCCGGACGGCGTGTAGCGCAGCGCGTTATCCAGCAGATTGCGCAGCAGTAAACCCAGCAGCAGTGGATGACCGTTCATCACCGGTTCCGCGTCAGCCGTCAGCGTCAGCCTGGTGTGCTGCGCTGTCGCCTGTACCTGATGTTCGGTCACCAGCTGGTGCAGCAACGGCGCGAGGGGGACCGGCTGAAATTCGCTGCGCAGATCGTCTGCTTCGACGCGCGACAGCGTCAGCAGCTGATCGACCAGCCGCGTGGCGCGCAGGATGCCGCTGTCGAGCTGCTGCAGCGCATGGTTACGCATCGCCTCGTCATCGCCGGCCAGCTGAATCACCTCACTCTGCACGCGCAGCGCCGCCAGCGGGCTGCGCAGCTCGTGCGCCGCATCGGAGGTAAACCGTCGCTCGCGCTGGACCAGCTGTGCCATGCGGGCAAACAGGCCATTAAGCGCCGCTACCAGCGGCTTCACCTCCAGCGGCAGGCGCTGCGGCGTCAACGGGGTTGCATCATCCGGCGCGCGCTGCTGCAGCGATGCAGTCAGGCGTTTCAGCGGACGCAGCTCAAACCACATCAGCGCCAGCAGCAACAGCAGCATCAGCGGCATGGCTACCAGCCACGGCAGCAGACTGCTCAGTGCCAGATCGCGCGTCATATCATCACGATATTCCCACTCCTGTCCGACCACCACGCGCCACTGCTTATCGGCTGACGTCAGCCACAGCAGCCGCCAGCGATCGTCATCGCCACGCAGGCGACCATCGTGGAAGCCGTCACGATCCGCTGTAAACAGCAAATCGCGGCCGTTTTCGCCGTCGTTCAGCAGCGGTTTGCCGTCGGCGCTGAACAGCGCAAAGGCCAGCGCGTCGTCATCCTGATCGCCGCGATGGTGGCGCAAAATCGCTTTGGTTTTTGGCAGCGAGGCGGCCTGCAGACGGCTGGCATCCAGCGCCAGCAGGCGTTTGGCGAACAGCATCTGCTGGGTATCAAACAGTTCATTAACGGTGTCGCGCGTCTGCTGCCATGCGCTAAAGGTGGCACTGGCACCACACAGAATAATAAACAGCAGAGAGCCGATGGCCAGCCGCAGGAACAGACTCATTCTGCCGCTCCCAGCGTGTAGCCAATACCGTGCACGGTGCGGATGAACTGACTGCCGAGCTTTTTACGCAGATGGTGGATGTGCACTTCGACTGCATTACTGGAGACGTCGTCGTCCCAGCTGTACAGCTTCTCCTCAAGCTGCGCGCGCGTCAGTACGCGACCGGGATTGCGCAGGAACAGCTCCAGCAGCGCCAGCTCACGGCTTTTCAGGCTGAGCGGTTCGCCATCCAACGTCACGCTGTGGCTGCCGGGAGCCATCACCAGCCTGCCGTGACGCAGCTCCGGCTGCAGCTGACCGTGACGGCGACGAATCAGCGCCTGCAGACGCGCGGCCACCTCCGTCAGCGCAAACGGCTTACACAGATAATCATCGGCACCGAGTTGCAGGCCCTGCACGCGCTGGTCCAGCGCATCGCGTGCGGTGAGGATCAGCACCGGGACATCCGCGCCCTGCTCACGCCACTGGCGCAGGATGTCCAGCCCGTCACGTTGCGGCAGCGACAGATCCAGCACCACGGCATCCCATGGCGCCGCGTTGAGCGCCTGAAATCCGGCTTCGCCGCTGACAAACCAGTCGACGCTGAAACCCAGTTTGGTCAGGCCGACCTTCAGGCCATCGCCAATCAGCGTATCGTCTTCAATTAATAAAATGCGCATGCGTTTCTCCCGGTTACCTGGGGGGTTATACGAAGCAGATGCGCGCTTGTACAGCGTCATTCGCCCGTTTTAGCTTATTTTTCCCCTCTTTTTTTCCCTTAAGATCCTGTTAAGAACCCTGTGGTGAAATAGCTCCCGTAATCCGCACAGACATGGAAATGAGGTGAAAAATGAAAAAGAGTGCAGCGCTGTTCGCCATTATCGCCCTGGCGGCAACCCCGGTGTTAGCCGCCCAGCAGGGTGGCTTTGTCGACCCGAACGCGCCAGCCGCTCAGGCTAAAGCCGGCGGTTTTAAGGCCGATAACAGCAGTGTGGTGACGGTCAAGCAGGCCGAAGAGATGAAGGATGACAGCTGGATCACCGTGCGCGGCCAGCTTGATAAGCAGATCGGCGATGAAGATTATCTGTTCCGCGACAGCAGCGGCAGCATGAAAGTGGAGATCGACCACAAACGCTGGAACGGCCAGACCATTACGCCGAAGGATCAGGTCGAGCTGACCGGCGAGCTGGATAAGGATTTCAATTCGATTGAACTGGACGTTAAACAGGTGCGTAAACTGCCGTAACCTCCCCTGCGGAGCCACGTCGCGGGCTCCGCCATCCCGCCAAACTCAAATTTTCCCCGGCGCAAGCGAAACGTTTCGATGGCGATCACATTTCCGTGATGCCGTCATTGAGTTGCCATGTACATTTAATACACTGCCAGACAGCGAAACGTTTCGCTGTGGAGTGGAATAAATGAAAAAAGGTCGCCTGTTAAACGCTGAAGTCTCTCATGTGATTGCCCGCCTCGGGCATACCGATACGCTGACGATTGCCGATGCGGGCTTGCCGATCCCGGCCGGTCCACAGCGCATCGATCTGGCGCTGACGCCCGGTACGCCCGATTTTTTACAGGTGGTGGAGGTCATCACGGAGGAGATGCAGGTTGAGAGCGCCCTGATAGCGGAAGAGATCCAACAACACAATCCGCAACTCCACAGCCAGCTGATCGCCGTGCTCGAAGCCTTGCAACAGCACCAGGGGAATGTGATTAGCGTTCGTTACACCAGCCATGAACAGTTCAAACAACACACTCAGCGCAGTCAGGCGGTCATTCGCAGCGGAGAGTGCTCTCCGTATGCGAATGTCATCCTGAGCGCGGGCGTCACTTTCTGAGGCCGCTATGCAACCGTTATTGCAACTCAGGGGAATTGAAAAATCATTTCCCGGCGTGAAGGCGCTCAACGGCGCGTCGCTGGCGGTCTATCCCGGGCGCGTGATGGCGCTGGTCGGAGAAAACGGCGCGGGCAAATCCACCATGATGAAGGTGCTGACTGGCATCTACAGCATGGACGCCGGTTCGCTGCACTGGCTGGGCAAAGAAGTGACGTTCTCCGGGCCGAAAGCGTCTCAGGAAGCCGGCATCGGCATCATCCATCAGGAGCTGAACCTGATCCCGCAGCTGACCGTCGCGGAAAATATTTTCCTCGGCCGTGAATTCGTTAACCGCTTTGGCCGCATCGACTGGAAACAGATGTATGCCGCGGCGGATGCGCTGTTAAAGCGCCTCAATCTGCGCTTCAGCAGCCACAAGCTGGTGGGCGATCTGTCGATTGGCGACCAGCAAATGGTGGAGATCGCCAAAGTGCTCAGCTTCGAGTCGCAGGTCATCATTATGGATGAACCGACCGATGCGCTGACCGATACCGAAACCCTGTCGCTGTTCCGCGTCATCAATGAGCTGAAAGCGCAGGGCTGCGGCATTGTTTATATCTCCCACCGCATGAAAGAGATCTTTGAGATTTGCGACGATGTCACCGTGTTCCGCGACGGCCAGTTTATTGCCGAGCGCGCGGTGGGCGATCTCAGCGAAGAGGGCCTGATCGAAATGATGGTTGGCCGCAAGCTTGAGGATCAGTATCCGCATCTCGATCAGACACCGGGCGAGGTGCGGCTGCGGGTCGAGCACGTTAGCGGACCGGGCGTAGAAGATGTCAGCTTTACCCTGCGTAAGGGCGAGATTCTGGGCATCTCCGGTCTGATGGGCGCGGGCCGCACCGAATTAATGAAGGTGCTGTACGGCGCGCTGCCGCGTACGCACGGCAAAGTGACGCTTAACGGCCGCGAGATTGTCACCCGCTCGCCGCAGGACGGCCTGGCCAACGGCATCGTCTATATCTCGGAAGACCGTAAGCGTGACGGGCTGGTGCTCGGGATGTCGGTCAAAGAGAACATGTCGCTGACCGCGCTGCGCTACTTCAGCCGCGCCGATGGCGGCCTGAAGCACGCCGAAGAGCAGCTGGCGGTGGGCGATTTTATCCGCCTGTTCAATGTGAAAACGCCGTCAATGATGCAGCCGATCGGTCTGCTGTCCGGCGGTAATCAGCAAAAAGTGGCGATTGCGCGTGGCCTGATGACGCGCCCGGATGTGCTGATCCTCGACGAGCCGACGCGCGGCGTCGATGTCGGGGCGAAAAAAGAGATCTATCAGTTAATTAACCAGTTTAAAGCCGAAGGGCTGAGCATCATCCTGGTGTCGTCGGAAATGCCGGAAGTGCTGGGCATGAGCGACCGCATTCTGGTGATGCATGAAGGCCATCTGAGTGGCGAATTTTCCCGTGAGCAGGCTACCCAGGAATCCCTGATGGCAGCGGCGGTCGGTAAGCAACACAGCGAGGAGTTAGTTGTATGAGTATCCAAACCTTACCTGCCAGCCGTCGCTGGTTCAGCAAAGCCTGGCTGCTGGAGCAGAAATCGCTGATCGCGCTGATTGTGCTGATCGCCGTGGTCGCCAGCCAGAGCCCGAACTTCTTCACGCTGCCCAACATGTTCAACATCCTGCAGCAGACGTCGGTCAACGCCATCATGGCGGTGGGCATGACGCTGGTGATTCTGACCTCAGGTATCGACCTTTCGGTCGGCTCGCTGCTGGCGCTGACCGGCGCGGTAGCGGCATCGATTGTCGGGCTGGAAGTTAATGCGCTGGTGGCCGTGGCGGCATCGCTGGCGCTCGGTGCCTTTATTGGTGCCATTACCGGTGTGATTGTGGCGCGCGGCAAGGTGCAGGCGTTTATCGCTACGCTGGTGATGATGCTGCTGCTGCGCGGCGTCACCATGGTTTACACCAACGGCAGTCCGATCAACACCGGCTTCAGCGATAACGCCGATCTGTTTGGCTGGTTCGGCATTGGTCGCCCGCTGGGCATTCCGACACCGGTATGGCTGATGGCGGTAGTATTCGCGCTGGCGTGGTACATGCTGCATCACACCCGCCTCGGCCGCTATATCTATGCGCTGGGCGGTAACGAGGCGGCCACGCGCCTGTCCGGCATCAACGTTAACCGCGTTAAAGTCATCGTCTATTCGCTGTGCGGCCTGCTGGCGGCGCTGGCGGGCACCATCGAAGTGGCGCGTCTCTCTTCCGCGCAGCCGACGGCGGGCACCGGTTATGAACTGGATGCGATTGCTGCAGTAGTGCTGGGCGGGACCAGCCTCGCGGGCGGTAAAGGGCGCATTATGGGCACGCTGATTGGTGCGCTGATTCTCGGCTTCCTCAATAACGGCCTCAACCTGATGGGCGTATCGTCTTACTACCAGATGATTGTCAAAGCCGTCGTCATTCTGCTGGCGGTGCTGGTGGATAACAAAAGCAGTAAGTAACTCTGACCTTCACACAGGATTAAAGAAATGAAAAAGTTAACTGCATTGGCCGTCATCCTTGGCGCCACCCTCAGTGCTGGCGCGATGGCTAAGGATACGATTGCGCTGGTGGTCTCAACCCTGAATAACCCGTTCTTTGTGTCGCTGAAAGATGGCGCACAGAAAGAAGCCGATAAGCTGGGCTATAACCTGGTGGTGCTCGACTCACAGAACAACCCGGCAAAAGAGCTGGCAAACGTGCAGGATCTCACCGTGCGCGGCACCAAACTGCTGCTGATCAACCCAACGGATTCTGACGCGGTCGGTAACGCCGTGAAAATGGCTAACCAGGCAAACATCCCGGTGATTACGCTGGACCGTATGGCGGCGCAGGGTAAAGTTGTCAGCCACGTGGCGTCTGATAACCGCTTCGGCGGCAAAATGGCCGGCGATTTCATCGCGAAGAAACTGGGCGACGGTGCGAAAATCATCGAGCTGCAGGGCATTGCCGGCACTTCCGCTGCCCGCGAGCGTGGTGAAGGCTTTAAGCAGGCCGCCGATGCGCACAAATTCAACGTGCTGGCCAGCCAGCCGGCCGATTTTGATCGTACTAAAGGCCTGAACGTGATGCAGAACCTGCTGCAGGCGCATCCGGATGTGCAGGCAGTCTTTGCCCAGAACGACGAAATGGCGCTGGGCGCGCTGCGTGCGCTGCAGACCGCAGGCAAAACCGACGTGCTGGTGGTGGGCTTTGACGGCACCGCGGACGGCGTGAAGGCGGTAGAATCCGGTAAACTCAGCGCGACCGTTGCACAGATGCCAGACAAGATTGGTATGATTGGCGTCGATACCGCAGATAAAGTTCTGAAGGGCGAAAAAGTGCAGGCGATCAACCCGGTTGACCTGAAACTGGTTACTAAATAAAACCCAAAGAAAAGCATGGCAACGCGCCACCCTCGCGGTGGCGCAACTTCCTGGATAACTCCCTATGAGCAAAAGCGCAAAACTGGCGGTACTCGGCAGCATCAACGCCGACCACATCCTCAACCTCGCCCATTTTCCCCGTCCGGGTGAAACGGTGATCGGGAAACAGTATCAGGTTGCCTTTGGCGGTAAAGGGGCCAACCAGGCCGTCGCGGCTGGCCGGGCCGGCGCTGACATTGCTTTTATTGCCTGCGTGGGTGCAGATGACATCGGCGAACGTATTCGCCAGCAGCTGCAGCAGGACCAGATTGATACCGCTCCGGTGGAAACCGTGGCGCAGGAAGCCACCGGCGTGGCGATGATCTTCGTGAATGGCGAAGGCGAAAATAACATTGGCATCTACTCAGGCGCGAACGCGGCGCTGACGCCAGCCTGTGTGGAGCGCCACCAGCAGGTGATTCGTTCGGCCGATGCGCTGCTGATGCAGCTGGAGTCGCCGCTGGACAGCGTGCTGGCCGCGGCCCGCATCGCGCGCGCCAGTCACACTCAGGTGATCCTCAATCCGGCACCGGCGACCCAGCTCTCTGATGAGCTGCTGGCGCTGATCGACATTATTACGCCGAATGAAACCGAAGCGGAAATCCTCACCGGCATCGCCGTCAATGATGACGACGACGCGGCGCGGGCAGCCCAGGCGCTGCACGCCAAAGGCATCGATACCGTATTGATTACGCTGGGCCGGCGCGGCGTATGGCTCAGCGAGCAGGGCCAGGGACAGCGTATTCCCGGCTTCAGCGTGCAGGCGGTGGATACCATCGCTGCCGGTGATACCTTCAACGGGGCCTTCATTACCGCGCGGCTGGAAGGCGTGGCGATGCAGGATGCGGTTCGTTTTGCCCATGCGGCGGCAGCCATTGCCGTGACGCGCCCGGGCGCACAGCCCTCAGTGCCATGGCGCACTGAGATTGACGCATTCCTGCAGCAACAGGGTTAAGCGCTTGGCTACCATGAAAGATGTCGCCCGTCTGGCGGGCGTCTCCACCTCCACCGTTTCGCACGTTATCAACAACAACCGTTTTGTTAGTGAACAGGTGCGCGACAGAGTGGAACAGGCGATTCGCGAATTAAACTACGCGCCGTCGGCGCTGGCGCGCAGCCTGAAGATCAAGCAAACGCGCACCATTGGCATGTTACTGACCGCCAGCAGCAACCCGTTCTACTCGGAAGTGGTGCGCGGTGTAGAGAACAGCTGCTATGAACGCGGCTACAGCCTGATTCTGTGCAATACCGAAGGCGATGAAGAGCGCATGAATCGCAGCCTTGAAACGCTGATGCAGAAGCGCGTGGATGGCCTGCTGATGATGTGCACGGAAACCCATCTGCCCTCCGCCGACATCCTTAATCGCTATCCTTCGGTGCCGATGGTGATGATGGACTGGGCGCCATTTGAAGGGCGCGGCGATATTATTCAGGACAATGCGCTGCTGGGCGGCGAACTGGCCACGCAGTATCTGATTGACCGCGGTTACACCCGTATCGCCTGTATTGCCGGGCCGCTGGATAAAACCCCGGCGCGCCTGCGTCTGGACGGTTTTCATCAGGCGATGGCCGCCAGTGGGCTGGCGGTGCCGCCGGGCTATGTGGTGGACGGCGATTTCGAGTTTCAGGGCGGTTTTAACGCCATGAATCAGCTGCTGGCGCTCGATCCGCCACCGCAGGCGGTGTTTACCAGCAACGATGCGATGGCGGTAGGCGTCTATCACGCCCTGTATCAGGCGGGACTGCGCGTGCCGCAGGATATGGCGGTGATGGGCTATGACAACATTGAGCTGGCGCGCTATCTGACGCCGCCGCTCAGTACCATTCATCAGCCGAAAGATGAGCTGGGCGAGCTGGCCATTGATACGCTGATTCATCGTATGAGCGATCCCGACGCCAGCCAGCAAACGCTGGTGCTGACGCCGGAGCTGGTGGAGCGCGGTTCGGTTTAACTGCTTTTACGCGTTTTCTCGCGGTTGGCGATCAGGTTACGGCCATCCCCCGGCCGTAACATCAGAAACGCCAGCGCCGACAGCACGGTAATCACACCCATGGTAAAGAAGGTGGCGTGGAACTGCTGCACCGTGGTGCTCTCAAAATCCTGGTAAAAGCGCAGCACGGCGGCGCTGACCGCCACGCCAAAACTGATCGACACCTGCTGCGTTACCGCCAGCACGCTATTGCCGCCGCTGGCGTTCTCATCATTCAAATCCGCCAGTGTGATGGTATTCATGGCGGTAAACTGGGTCGACATCGCCATGCCCAGTACAAACAGCGCCACCAGCAGCATGATGATGCTTCCGTCCGGCGACTGCAGCGCGAAGCTGGCGACCAGCACGCCGATGATAACCGTAATGCCCACCAGCGTTTTACGATAGCCAAAGCGGCGCAGCACCTGAGTCACGGTGGATTTAGCCAGCAGCGAGCCAATCGCCGTGGGGCCCATCATGCAGCCGGCGATGATCGCCGGATAGCCAAATCCTACCTGTAACATCAGCGGCATCAGGAACGGAATACAGCCAGTACCGAGACGCGCGGCAATACTACCGATAATCCCGACGGAGAACGTGCGTGTCTTAAACATCGGCAGACTAATCAGCGGAGCCGGATGGCGGCGCGCATGCATAATATAGAGCAGCAGCAATATCACGCCGCTGACCAGCACCAGCACCGCCTGCCACGGCGATACGATACGCTCGCCAAACAGCTCGATGCCGATGGAGATCAGCACCAGGCCAAAACCAAACAGCATAAAGCCGCCGAAATCGAAGCGGCGTTTTGGCGTGGTGAAGTCCGGCATATATTTGCGCGCATAGAAGATGCCGGCGATGCCGATAGGAATATTAATCAGGAAGATCCAGTGCCAGCTGGCGTAGGTGACCAGCAGACCGCCGAGCATAGGGCCAAGAATCGGTCCGACCAGGCCGGGCATGGTGACAAAGTTGAGTACCGGCAGCAGTTCGCTGCGCGGATAGGCGCGCAGCAGCGCCAGACGCGCTACCGGCATCATCATTGCTCCGCCAACGCCTTGCACCACGCGCGAAACCACCAGCATGCTCAGCGATCCGGACAGCGCACAGGCCAGTGAGCCAAGCGTGAACAGGGAAACCGCCACAATAAATACCTTACGCGTGCCAAAGCGATCGGCCAGCCAGCCGCTGACCGGAATCAACATCGCGACCGTGAGCGTATAACTGATGACGGCGGACTGCATGGCGAGTGGGGAACGTTCAAGGCTGGTGGCAATGGCGGGAAGCGCGGTATTCAGGATGGTGGCGTCGAGAGCCTGCATAAAAAACGCCATGGCGGCGATCCAGGGCAGGCCGGCCATACTGCGCGCGGAGCGAATCATTGAAAATCCTTCTTGAAGAAAATCGGTCAGCAAAGAGCGTAAGTTAAACAGGATAGCATCGGTCGCTGCGACGATGGCGCTGATTTGTGCCGCCGGGAGAGCTGATTTGCCTGATTATTGGCCGGGAAATGTCTGTTTTTACCGCGTTCGTATAAAAAAGTAGCTTTCGGTCAATTTTTTTCAGGAAATGCTTGTCACTTCAGATTAACTCCCTATAATGCGCCACCACTGAGACGGCAAAGCGGCAACGCAGGCGGCTCAGCAGGGCGTGAAGCGATTCACCCCGCCGGAGAAAAACGCTGAAAAAAGTGTTTGACTCTGAAGGAGGA
>NZ_NHZE01000089.1:0-319 GCF_002207995.1 Pantoea sp. VS1 | reverse complement strand
ATCAGACAATCTGTGTGAGCACTTCGCGGGAAGGTATCTTCAGGTAAGGAGGTGATCCAACCGCAGGTTCCCCTACGGTTACCTTGTTACGACTTCACCCCAGTCATGAATCACAAAGTGGTAAGCGCCCTCCCGAAGGTTAAGCTACCTACTTCTTTTGCAACCCACTCCCATGGTGTGACGGGCGGTGTGTACAAGGCCCGGGAACGTATTCACCGTAGCATTCTGATCTACGATTACTAGCGATTCCGACTTCATGGAGTCGAGTTGCAGACTCCAATCCGGACTACGACGCACTTTATGAGGTCCGCTTGCTCTC
>NZ_NHZE01000088.1:0-12139 GCF_002207995.1 Pantoea sp. VS1 | reverse complement strand
GCTCTGCCCGCTGGCCCTCACCCTAACCCTCTCCCGCATGCGGGAGAGGGAACCGTTCAGTGCGGTTTCGCAGACCTGCGCTTCACCTCAACCCCCGCCCGATCAGCCCGCTCCTGACCCCACCCCGCTAAAACGCCACATCCACCACCACGCTATCGCTGTAATTGCCCGCTGCGGGCGTATTCTGCGTGGTCAGAATCTGCGCCGTATAGGTAAAGTTGCGCGTCACGGTATCCGCATTGAGCGATGTCGAGGTCGCGCTGCTCCAGCGGTCGCTGCCGCTCGGGCCCCAGCGGTTGGTGGTGGTGGTGCCTTTATAAATATCGTACGCCAGCCGGTTGGTGCCGCTCGCCATCTGGCGCGTGGTGCCGCTGTAATAGCTGCCATTACTCAGTCCCACCGTATACGTGCTGCCCTTTGAACACACCACGTTAATCGTCTGCTGCACGGTAGAAAAACTACTGACCAGCGGCGCACTGCCGAAGCTGACGTTCGGCGCCGTAATCGTGGTGCAGTCGTTGGTGATCACCATATTCACGGTGATCGGCATCGCCGTCCCGCTGCTGCTCTGCACCGTGCCGACGCACACGCCGGCCACATTTAACCCGGCGCACACGTTATAACTCACCGTCAGCGTGATGGTGGTGGTGTAACTGCCGGCGGCGATCACCTGGCCGGGCACGGTACGGAAATAGAGTGGAATGACAAAATTGAGGCTGTTGCCGAGCGCCAGCAGCGCGGAAGAGTTCCAGCGATAGCTGCCGCCCTGGCGCAGTTCGGTGGCACAGGCACTGTCAATGCACAGCTGAATCGGCACGTTATCGGTGCCGCTGGCCGACGCCTTCATGGTGGCGCGCGTGCCGCTCAGGTAGTTGGCGGTGGTAAACGCATAGGCGACGTAATCGCTGCCCAGCAGGTTGAGCGTGCCGGTGCCGCAGTTAACGTTGGTGTTACTGGAGGTATTGACCGCCGTCGACTGTACGTAAAACGTGGTTTGCGTGCCAAAGCTGGCGCTGGGGGCCGAAAGCGAACAGAGCGCGTAGCTGCTGGCCGGCAGCAGCCACAGCAGCAAGAACAGAAATTTCCTCATGGCGAGATCCCTGACTGTGAGTTGTTGGCGGCATTCACTGCCGTACCAGGCGCGGCAGGCGGCAGCGGGCAGGTGAGTGGACCGTAAGTCTGCAGCGCTTTAGGCTGCCCCTCAGCGATAGCCAGCGTGGTTTCGCACTGGCGTCCGTCCGGCGTCACCACGCGCATCGGGTTGCTGGCGCTGAGATCTTCCATCCACACGAGGCCGTCCCAGCCGACATATTCGGTGGCGCGATCGCGGCGCAACACCTGGCTGGAGACCGGCAGCGGCTGGCCGTCGCTGTCGTGCAGGACCACGCTGGCGGCGCGCAGGCGCTCCACCGGGAAATTCAGCAGATAGCCACTTTTGCGCTTCACCGCGAAGCGCTGTTCCACTTTGGGCGCGGTCATGTCAGCCGGCAGATCGAGGGTATCGATATCGTACTTCGCGCCGTAATAGCTGCTGATGGACGGCACCAGCAAATAGCCGGCGTCATCGGTGCGGCCCATCGTCTGGTTTTCGTAGCGCACCGTCACGTCCGGATAGCGGGTTTTCACCACCACAAAGGCATCGTTGATGTTGTTGGCGGCGAACACATGGTTGTCCATCAGCACCAGCGAGCCGGTGAAATCGGCCCACTGCGTGGTGTTGTCATCGTCGCCGTAAAAGCCGGCGGAAGTATCAATCTTGTTGTTGCGATAGCGCAGGCTGCCCTGACGATAATCGCCGCTGTCGCCGCCCTGATGCGCCCATGACGCATCGTAAGCAAAACCGCCGTCGCTCGGCATGGCGCGCGACACGTACAGGCGCTGATTGCTTTGTCCCTGCTGATCGCGCTCGACGCTAATTGATGCGCTGCTCTGTTCGCCAAACGGAATCACCAGCGAAATCGCGCCGCTCCAGTCGCCCTGTTGCTGGTCGCGGCTGGCGGAGATGTACAGGCTGCTGTTGCCCCACAGGTTTTTACTCCACGATAAATTCCACAGGCGGGTGCGATCGCCGCTGCCGCCGGCGATGTCCAGATACGCCAGACCGAGGCTGCCGTACTGGCTGAGCGACAGGCTGGCGGTGTACTGCGCACTGCGTCTGGCGAGCGAATAGCTGGTATTGGCGCTGTCGCCGCGGCTGCCGACCAGCGCCAGGTTGCCGAAATCCGCGCTGCGCAGCGTGTGCTGAGTGCCGAGGCTGAACAAGCTGTTGTTGTACTGGTAACCCCAGCTGTACTGGGTGCCGGGCCTGCCGTCCAGCCGGCTCTGCGCCAGTGCGGCGTTGATGACGCCAAGGCTGCCCAGCTTCACCAGCGCGCCGGCACCGCCCATCGCCACGTCACTGCTGCCTTCGGCGTGCGATTCCAGCGTCAGCCAGTCGCGCAGGCCGTAACGATAGGAGCCGCTGGCCGCCGCTGCGCCGTAATCAAAGTTTTTGATGCCGTAGTTCTCGCGAATCGCCCCGGCGGAGAAGGCGTAATCGGACAGGCCGGTTTTCAGCAGGCTGCTGGAGACATAGAACGGCAGCGTTGTCGTCACCTGACGGCCGACCGCGTCGGTGGTGGTGATCACCGCATCGCCCGCCCCGTTAACGAACGGCACATTGGTCAGCGACCATGGCCCCGGCTGCACGTTGGCCTGCGCGCTGCGATAGCCATTGATAAACAGATCGACTGACGACGGCACCGCCGCCTGGCCGCTAAAGGCCGGCAGCGGGTAGGTGACCAGATCCGGCCGTACGCTGAAGTCACGCGCGATCTGCACGCCGCCAAGGCGCACGCTGTTGCTCCAGCCCAGCGCATCCGTAATTAAATCGCCGGCGCGCCAGCTCAGCGCGGCGTTCTCGTTCTCGTTGCTGTACCAGGTGTCGTAGCGAATGTAACCCTGCTGCTGGCCGCGGGTGTCGCCCGCAAGCTGCTGAATATAGACACCGTTGCTGGAGAACTGGCCGGCCGGACCGAACAGGCGTAGCTCGTTCCAGCTGGAGAGGCGCGAACCGGCGTTGTCGGTGCGCGTAGCGTAGAAGTCGTAGTTGAGCAGCGCGCCGTTGCTGGCCTGGCCGGGATAGCGCGGACCGTTTTGCGGCTGACCAAGCATCTGCTCCGGCAGCCAGGCGGGCGGTACCGTCAGCAGCAGGCGCTGGCGGCGTTCATCGTATTCCACTTTGACCTCCCCCAACTGACCGGGAGCGACCTGTTCGCCAGCCAGCTTCGCCGCCGGAATGCCGGCGCGCTGCAGATCGCCGCTGCGCAGCCAGAACTCACCGTCGCGCCGCTCGACCGGCACAATCTCGCCCCGTTCGCGCTGGTTCACCACCAGTTCCAGCATGTATTGCTGGCCGCTGGCGCTGTGGCTGACGGCAGGCGGCGGTGGCAGCTCAGAGAAAGTCTCTGCGCTGCTCAGCGGGGAAAAGCACAGCACGCTGGTCACCGCCAGCGCGCAGGGAGGCGGCGTCAGCTTCATCAGTGCGCGGCAGCGCTGCGCCAGTGAGTTTTATTCACCTCGGCCGCGAGTTCACCGCTCACCGGGCTGTTCAGCGGCCAGCGGTGGCTGCTGTTAGCCAGCACATAGCCAAACAGGCCGTTGCCGAGCGCGCGACCGCCGACGGTGACGTTGCTCAGGCGCGCGTGGCCGTTGCCGCGATTGGTCAGCTCCAGCCAGCGTTTGCCGTCGCGGCTGACCTGACGCCAGCTGAGGTCGGCTTTGGCGCTGTCGCGCGTCAGGCCATCGCCATAGACAAACAGCGGCACCGAGTAGCGCATCTGAAACGTCAGCCCGGCCTGATTCTCGCCCGGCGAGCGCGGCGTCGGGATCTCGTCCAGCACCACGCGATAGGCTTGCTCCACGCCGGCGGGCGGCGCGCTCTGGCGAATCAGGCGCACCAGCTGCTTCTGCCCCGGCTCCAGCCGCACCATCGGCGGGCTGGCGACCACCTGCTGCTGCGTTTGATACTGTTCCTGGCCGTCAATCTGCTGCCAGTTGAAGATGCGCACCTGCATGATGGTGGTGGCGTTACCGCGATTCTCCAGCCACAGTTCGCTGGCTTTTTCCTGCGGATTGATGGCGGGATCGATCGGCCAGATCATCAGCGAGTTGGCAGCGAAGCTGGCGGGCGACAGGGCCAGAAGAAACCACAGAAGCAGGGCGCGCAGGCTCATCATCATTCATCCTTTTTATGCTGCCGTCACCAGCTCAGGGTGACGGTTAACGTATCGGTATAAGTCCCGGCGCGCGTCGGGCCGGGCAGGGTTAACAGGCCATAAATCGGCAGCACGATGTTATTGGCGTTGCTGTAACTCAGCGCCACCGGCGAGTTAACCGGAATCGCCGTGGTGTGCGCTGCGTTGGTATACAGGCTGTAGGCCACGGTATCGGTGTTACTGGTGTGTTTGAGATTGCGGCTGCTGGTGTAATTGCTGCCGCCATTGATGCTCATGCTGAGGGCGGTACCCGGCGTGCAGGCGAGGGTGAGGGTGGTACTTTGCACGTAGCTGGCGCTGACGCTGCTGCTCGCCACGCCCGACTGGGTGCCAAAATTCAGCGTGCCAAACACGCCGGTATTGGTACCGGAAATCACGCAGCCTGCCACCACTGACGCAGAGACCTGGAAGGTGGCCGTCGGCAAACCCCAGGCCGGGACGCTCCCTATCAGCAGGGCCAGGCTGCCAGCACGCAGCAGCCAGACCATCCTTCTTACCCCACCGCTGGCGTCAGTAGTTCACCGCCACGTTAATGGTATCGGTGTAGGTACCGGCCGGAATCAGTGGGTTAAAGCCGCCGCCGACCACCCGACCGTAAATGGCATAGTTGGTGCCAAGCGTCGGATCGGTGGTGCCGCTGGCGGCAATGTTGGTGTTGTTGGCAATGGCGGTGGTAAACGCGGCGTCGCTGTACAGCGTGTAAGCAATGCCCTGCGTATTGTTGGAGCCAAGGATCAGGTAACGCGGCTGGCCGCTCACCGTACCGTAAATGGTGGCCGGTGCCGGATTACTGCTGGTGACCTGCACATTGAAGGTTTGGCCGGTGGTGCAGCGGACAAAAATGCCGTTCCCGGATGCCCCCACCAGGGTGGCGTTTAAGGTATCAAAGGTTGCAGCGCTGCTACCGAAGTTCAGGGTACCGAAGTTAACCCCGCTGGTGGCGGACTGACCGTTCACCAGACAGCCGGTGGTGAGCGTCAATGTGGCATTGATGGTTCCCGTTGTGGTGGCAGCAAAAACCGTTGCAGGGGCGAGCGCGGCGCTCAGGCTGGTAGCCAAAAGAAAAAGCTTGAGTTTCATAATCAATCCTTACTGATTATCCAAGGTCAGTGCTTTTTCGCCTGGTGATTCATTAATGAAACGAACCCGTAAATAACAAGACGCCGCGATCGGCAAACGAACTTAATGCCCTGCCACCTAAGAAAATTCTTAAAGGCTGAGTTAGTGATTTATATCAGTTTTATTTACTATAGAACACCCTTTTGCCGCTTGTACAACGCACCGGAGAATTTTCGCTAATCAATTTCTCCTTTTCGCCGATAACGCAGTCATAACAAGGGCTGGCGGCCCATTAAAAAAACCAAACGGCAAGTGTTTTCCCCCTCTACCGCGACTTCAGGTTCAATGCTATGTTCATGCATTAATCAGATATCATTACTTTTCCCGACCGCGACAGACGATGAGAATAAAAAATAGCCGTGCAATACCTCCAGTTATTTATGGATCTGTTTTTGTGTCGCCACAGCGCGGGTGGTCATTAGCTGCCTCTCATTGATGTTTTCACTTTTTCTGTTGTTAATTGACGATACCGCACCTGCGCCGCCGCGGGTTGAGTTGAGGAGCGCACATGTTGCTGGTTACCTGGGATAGCGTTCTGGTTGCCGTTTCGCTGATTGTGGCGTTTATCGCGGCGTTTACGGCGCTGGATACCGCCGGGCGCGTCGCCGTGTCGCGCGGCCTGCTGGCGAAACTGTGGCTGGTGGCCGGCGGTACGGCGATGGGCATTGGCATCTGGGCGATGCACTTCATTGGCATGCTGGCGATGATGATGCCGATGACCATGCGCTATGACATTCCGCTCACCGCCTTCTCGCTGCTGCTGGCAATTCTCACCAGCATCTTTGCCTTTGCGCAGGGCCTGCAGGGCAGCCATCTGACGCGCCGCCGGCTGCTGCGCGGCACGGTGATCCTCGGCAGCGGCGTGGTTGCCATGCACTATCTTGGCATGCTGGCGCTGCTGATTGAACCCGCCATTCACTGGGATTTGCGCCTGGTGGCACTGTCGGTACTGATTGCCTACGGCGCATCCGGTGCCGCGCTGTGGCTGGCGTTTCACCTGCGCCACGGCGAGAGCCTGCTGCTGATGCGCGCCTGCGCGGCGCTGGCGATGGGGGTGGCGATTGCCGGCATGCACTACACCGGCATGGCGGCCGCGCAGTTCAGCGCACCGGGCAGCATGCAGCACCACGGCATGGGACAGGAGGGGCTGGCGGTGTGGGTGACCATCATCACGCTCACCATTCTCGGTCTGACGCTGCTGATCTCGATGCTGGACGCCCAGCTGCGCGCGGCGCGTCTTGCCGCCCGGCTGCGGCGCGCCAACAGCGAGCTGCGCCAGCTGGCGCTGCACGATACTCTCACCGCACTGCCCAATCGCGTGATGCTCGACCAGCAGCTCAGCACGCAAATCAAACAGGCGACGCTGGATGACCAGCCCTTTGCCCTGATGTTCATGGATCTCGATGGCTTCAAAGCGGTGAACGATACCTGGGGGCATCACGTCGGCGATCGTTTGCTGGTTGCCGTGGCGGAACGGCTGCGCACCCAGCTGGAAGCGGACATTTTGCTGGCGCGCCTCGGCGGCGATGAGTTTGTCATGCTGTGTCCGCAGTACGCGGCAACCCAGGCTGAAGCGCTGGCGCAGCGGCTGGTGCACCGCATTGATGCGCCGTTTGAGCTGGATCGTTACTCGCTGCGCGTCTCGCTCAGCATCGGCATTGTGATCTTCCCGCAGCATGGCCGCAGCCCGCAGGAGATGATGTTCAACGCTGACTCGGCCATGTACCACACCAAGCACAGCGGGCGTAACGGCTGGAGCCTGTTTGAACCGGTGATGAGCGCGGTGGCACAGCATCAGCTGGCGCTGGCCAACGATTTATGGAACGCGCTGGAGTGCCAGGAGATGCGCCTGTTCTACCAGCCGAAGTTTCGCGCGGGCGGGACCATTCTGATGGGTTTTGAGGCGTTACTGCGCTGGCAGCATCCGCGCCGCGGCTTGCTGATGCCGGATATGTTTCTGGCGCGCGCCGAGAAAACCGGCCAGATTGTGGCGCTCGGTAACTGGGTGATCAACGAAGCCTGCCGCCAGCTGCGGCAGTGGCAGGACGAGGGCAACCGCGACTGGAGCGTCTCGGTTAACCTGTCCGCACTGCAGTTTCATCAGCGCGATCTGATCGACACGCTGCGCCAGACGCTGCAGCGCTATCAGCTGCCGGAAGGCGCGCTGATGCTGGAAATCACGGAAAACATCGCCATGCGCGATCCGCAGTTCAGCCAGCAACGCATCGCCGAACTGCAGCGGCTTGGCGTCAAAGTGGCCATCGACAACTTCGGCATTGGCTACGCCAATCTGCTGCACCTCAAGCATCTTGAGGCCAGCGAGCTGAAAATTGATCGCGCCTTTATTAACAGCCTGCGTGCCGACAGCGAGGATGCAACCGTGGTAACCGCCATGCTAACGCTGGCGCAAAGCCTTAACCTGCGCATGGTGGCGGAGGGCGTGGAGACCGAAGAGCAGCAGCGCCTGTTGACCGGTCTCGGCTTTGACACGCTGCAGGGGTATCTGCTGGGCAAACCGACGCCGGCGGAGCGCATCGGCGAATTCACCGCATCACCGCCGATTGCACCGCACTTTCCTGATAACGTGCTGCCGCTCACCGGCGCCTGACCAGCAATTTTTGTTCTCCTTCACATCGGAAGCTTTCATCGTTCAGTGACTCATATCGGCAGCCGGTCTGCCGATAATTTCAATTATAAAACCAACATTTTCTTTTTCATTTCAACAACACCACAGCTGACTTAACACAGCTTTTTTATATGGGAAATCACTATGTTAGTGACTTCGTACGATGCGTTTACCGTTCTCGTTTCGATACTGGTAGCGATGCTTGCCTCGTTTACCGCGCTGGATATGGCGGGACGCGTCGCTTCCTCCAGCGGCCGGGTGGCGCTGGTCTGGCTGCTGGGCGGCGGCTTCGCCATGGGCGTGGGCATCTGGGCCATGCACTTTATCGGCATGCTGTCGATGAGCCTGGATATGGTGATGAGCTACGATCCGCTGCTTACCGCCGCCTCAATGGTGGTGGCGATTCTCGCCTCCATCTTTGCCCTGTGGCTGGTGTGCTCGTCCGGCGACTTGCCGTGGCGACGGCTGCTGGGCGGCGCGCTGGTACTGGGTTCCGGCGTGGTGGCGATGCACTACACCGGCATGGCGGCGCTGATGTTTGAGCCGGGCATCAGCTGGAACTGGGGCTGGATTGCGGTTTCGGTGCTGATTGCTCTGGTGGCTTCCGGTGCCGCGCTGTGGCTGGCGTTCAACCTGCGCGAAGGACATGGCCGCGTCACGCTACTGCGCGTCGGGGCGGCCGTGGTGATGGGCTGCGCCATTGCCGGCATGCACTATACCGGCATGGCGGCGGCGAACTTCCCGATGCACAGTCACGCCACCCATCACGGCGTGAACAGCGACTGGCTGGCGATGCTGGTCACAGTAGTGACGCTGGCGATTCTCGGCATTACGCTGCTGGTTTCGATGCTCGACGCGCGTATGCAGGCGCGCACCTCGATCCTCGCGCGCTCGCTGGCGGAGGCCAACCGCGAGCTGGCACAACTGGCGCTGCACGATAACCTGACGCGACTGCCGAACCGCATCCTGCTGGAGGATCGCCTCGAGCAGGCGATCAACAAGGCCAACCGCGAGCGCTCGCAGTTTGCGCTGATGTTTATGGATCTCGACGGTTTCAAAGCGGTCAACGATGCCTTTGGTCACCACGTCGGCGATAACCTGCTGATTGCGGTAACCGAACGCATGACCGACCAGATGAAAGGGCACTACACGCTGGCGCGGCTGGGCGGTGACGAGTTCGTGCTGCTGATTGAGATCGGCGATCCCAACGATGCCGCAGCGGTGGCGGATGCGCTGGTAAAAGCCGTGGATCGCCCGTTTAGCGTGTCACGCTACGAGCTGATGGTGTCGCTGAGTATCGGCATCGCCGTTTATCCCGGTGACGGCAAGGACGAGCGCGAGCTGATGTTTAACGCCGACGCCGCGATGTATCACACCAAGAACAACGGCCGCAACGGCTACAACTTCTTCCAGCCGTCCATGAACACGCTGGCGCAGTCGCAGCTGCAGCTTAATAACGATCTTTGGCAGGCGCTGGATAGCAACGAGCTGCGTCTGTTCTATCAGCCTAAGTACTGCGCGCCGAGCGGGCCGATCATTGGCTTCGAAGCGCTGCTGCGCTGGCAGCACCCGACGCGCGGCCTGCTGACGCCGGACAAGTTTTTGCCGATTGCCGAGAAGACCGGCATGATCATTAATATCGGCAACTGGGTGATCAACGAGGCCTGCCGCCAGCTGCACATCTGGCACCAGCAGGGCCATCCGCACTGGTCGGTGGCGGTAAACCTCTCTGCCTTGCAGTTTGAGCAGTGCAACCTGGTCGACACCGTGACGCAGGCGCTGGAACAGCACCAGATCCCGGCGGAGTTGCTGACGCTGGAAGTCACCGAAACCACGGCGATGCGCGATCCGGAAGAGAGCGTGCGCATCCTCACCGAGCTGACCAGCATGGGGGTAAAAGCCTCAATTGATGACTTCGGCACCGGCTACTCCAGCCTGCTGTATCTCAAACGCTTACCGGCCAGCGAGCTGAAAATCGACCGCGCCTTTGTTAACGAGCTGCAGGCGAAATCGGAAGATGCCACCATCGTTTCCGCCATCGTCGCGCTGGCGCAGTCGCTGGATCTCAAAGTGGTGGCCGAAGGCGTGGAAACCCAGGATCAGCAGGCGTTCCTCACCGGGCTCGGCTGCGACACCCTGCAGGGCTTCCTGCTGGGCAAACCGCTACCGCCAGAGCGCATCAGCGAGCTACCGGATTTTGTGAAGGACAAACCCGCGGCGCTGACGGCGGCGGAGTAGAGGCTGGTTTCTGCCGCCTGGAGCTCCTCTCTCCCGCGTGCGCGCTGTGTGTTTTTCACCCTCACCCGCGTGCGCGCTGTGTGTCTTTTCTCCCTCTCCCGCGTGCGGGAGAGGGCCGGGGTGAGGGCCAGACCGCACCCAACCCAACAAAAAAGCCGCAGCATCCCTGCCACGGCTTTTACCTCAAACTCACCTAAAAGGAGGAGAAAAAACTCACACCAGCTCGACTTTCACCCCTTCCTGCACCAGCAGTTCAGCATCGCCGTGGTTATAGACGCTGTAATCAATGCCAGCAATGGTGACGGTGCCATTCTGTTGCACCCAGCTGACATTATTCTCTGATTCCGGTATCAGGTCTTTTAACTTAACGACATCTCCATTATCACCATTGACTTTCATCTGGGTATTACTGTTTTCTATAAATAAATTCATCTCGCCATGCTGAAGAATCGTTTTTACATCGACCAGTAAATCGTTATCGATTTTGTCAGACATGTTAATGGTATTAACTGTCCCTTTTTCTGTCAGCAGGTTAGCTAAATCGAAACTACTTTGTTCACCACTCAGGCTAATGACCTCATTGTTGGTTTTTATATTAGCGAGGTGATTATCTGTTTTTTCTTCGACAGGTTTAATACCGATATTGTCTATCGCGAAATCGTTACCGTTTCTACTCGAGGTACCATTGGTAATAGCTACCTTAACTTTTTTTGTTTCGGTTGCCGTATAGTAACCTGTGTAATGTGTCCAGCTTGTTTTTTGAAGTGTTTCCGGAATGACCGATTGTCCATCAATGCTCATCCCGAGTTTTGATTTATAATCGCCACTTGATGTATGTTGAAGGGCATCATAAGAAACTTCATAAGTTTTTCCTTTTTCCACAATGATTGTACGGTAAGCAACTTCTCCGTTGTAGCCATCGGTGGTACCATTCGTCATACTACCCAACTGATTTGTTCCGTTGCCACTCCATTTTTTTACTGTCAGCTCTCCGGATTGGCCATATTTACCCGCAGCCTTCCATCCTTGTAATGTTCCATCATTAAAATCCCATAAATAGCCTTGTGATTCTTTTCCTGAATCGGTTACGTTGATAGCGAAAGTGTTACTCCACTTCGGTGTGCCAGGCTGGTTAGTGTTACTGGCACGAAATTCCCAGCCAGTCTGTTCTTTAAGTCCTGGCGATTGCCATGACCAGTTACCATCTTTATCTACAACAGTAGTACCGCCTGCCACCCATGGATTACCAAACTGACCATACTCAATAGTAATAATTTGTCCCGGAAAACCTGTACCTTTCAATATAGGTGTTAAATCATCTGTAAAACCGCCGTGTTGTATCAGCCCGGTTGAAGGGAGTGAATCATCAAACGCACCTAAAATGACTGGCACTTCCGGTTGGATATTTAGATCAAATGGTAATGATTGTTCACCTGATTCATCTGCCTTAGCGATAAACTGCCAGCTGCCACTGTGCAGGTTTTCTTCCGGAATAAATGACCAGTTGCCTGCGTGATCTGTTTTGATTGAGTGGCCGGTTTTCCAGTTGCCGTTCAGAGATCGATATTCGATGAATACCACTGAGTTAGCTTCAGCCACACCTCGAATTTCTGGTGTCGCATCGTCTGTTGTCGCGCCGGATTTTAACGCGCCAGTTACTTTACCAAAGTTATCATACGCACTGATGATCTGTGGCGTTAAAGCGGCATCGCTGACTATCGTCAGGGCAAAATCGCTGTTGCTGTTGTGCGCCTGAGCATTATTACTGGCCGAGAACTGATAGCTTCCCGGCGAGATGCGGTCGGTTTCATACACCCAGCTGCCATCCGCGCCAGCCTGCACGCTGCCCAGGACTTCCCAGTCGCTCAACGCGTTACGGAAGTGAATATAGACAATGCTG
>NZ_NHZE01000087.1:0-1375 GCF_002207995.1 Pantoea sp. VS1 | reverse complement strand
CTCTGGATTTCAGTGCTTATATTCTGGAGGCCTTACGTGAGAAGCTGGAGAGCGACGGGGCACTAGAGAACTGATTCACTAACAGGCATAAGTTAAGAATACGCAATGCGTATCCATTGCATGCATGATAGATATCTTATGTGTATACATTGGATGCCCAATGAATGCTTGATGCGTGTTGAGGTTATTAAATAGATGACTCAATAAGTTATTCAAATGGAGGAAGAGTTGAACAGAGCCCTAATGCTGGTATCGGGATATCTCGGAATTATAAAGCTCACCGGTAAAGACAGAAAAAGTGCTGCTGAATGGGGCTTTCTGCTGAGTACGGTATTTATCGTGCCGCTCTTCTTCCTGCCGCACGCCAGCGAGTTGATCAAAATCGGCTTGCAGCTGCTGTGGGGCGCTTGCGTGTCGCGTGCGGCATTCATGGCCAATGATACCTGGAAGAAAAACAGCTCACGCTGAAGAATACAGCAAAACAAAGGCACAAAGGTGGGAATACAGGGTCTATTGCAGCAGGCGCGCGAGTATGGGGTAAACCTGTAAACGTTGATGCAGTCAGCATATATGTTCACAGCCAGCACCGGTACCTCGCGGGGCAGGTAATCGAACGGGTACGTGAGTACCGACACATAAGGAACAAAACATGACACACAGCAAGCGGATTCCACGCATCGTACAGATCGCTGAACGGGACATGTGTGACGTGAAAGTCCTGAGTGCCGCAGATCGTGAAGCGTTGACCGGCAGCCGTCTGGCTAACGCGGCGTGCCTTATCACGTTCACACCGTCCTCGGAAGACGCAGCACAGGGAGAACAGCATGTTTAAACGTACCCGCATTTTTATCGCCTTCGCGGTGGGCTTCGCCATGACCTGTTATGCCCTTACCGCGCAGGATATGGGCACGCAGGTTAGGGTGTTCTTTGCAGGAATGCTGTGGTTTTTCTTCTGTATGCAGGTCGGGCGCATGATTAAAAACATCCAGCCTGCCGAAGGATAAAGAAAAAAAGTATCCGGATTAGAGGGGAAAGCTGTCAACGATTACGCAGTCAGCCGACATGGCTAGGGGCAGATTGCGCAGGCGTCTTCTGGTGTTTGAATACTGGATCCGTCAGCTTTCAAGTGGTGAAAAGTTGACACGCGGTAGTTATTTCCGCGGTAAGAAACCCGGCAGGCATCAGCTCCAGCTTTAGCTGCGTGCGTCTGGCTATTCAACGCGCGCCACGGGAATATCGCTCCAGCGCGTTGTCCAGGCAGGAGATAACATCTCCCGCTTCATTTTCCATTCTGTATTCACGCCCTGACCCGCAAACCACAGGCTGCCGAGCCCGGACTGGTTGATGCCGTCCAGTACTTTCATCAGCTGCGCGC
>NZ_NHZE01000086.1:0-253 GCF_002207995.1 Pantoea sp. VS1 | reverse complement strand
GCTGCTCCCCGTTCGCTCGCCGCTACTGGGGGAATCTCGGTTGATTTCTTTTCCTCGGGGTACTTAGATGTTTCAGTTCCCCCGGTTCGCCTCGTTAACCTATGTATTCAGTTAACGATAATGCACAAGTGCATTGGGTTTCCCCATTCGGACATCGACGGCTGTAGCGGTTCATATCACCTTACCGTCGCTTTTCGCAGATTAGCACGTCCTTCATCGCCTCTGACTGCCAGGGCATCCACCGTGTACGCTT
>NZ_NHZE01000085.1:0-1365 GCF_002207995.1 Pantoea sp. VS1 | reverse complement strand
GCAGGCCGTACAGCCCGACTACGTGGTGTTTGACATGAAGGGCACCATCGACACCTTCCGCCAGCAGACCGCGCAGTCTGCGCTGGATAAGGAGAGACTGGCGGCGCTCACGAAGCGCTTTGGCTCTGCGCTGGACGCGAGCCTGTCGGACTGGCAGGCCGCGCACGGCGGCGTCATCCTGGTGAAGGGCGCGGTGGTAGCCGGCGTCACCGACATTACGCCGGCGATTCAGGCCGATATCGCCCGCCAGATGCAGGCGGCGCCATGAGGTGGCTCGCCACTGCGGTTGCTCTGTTCGCTGCAGCAGTTGCTTACCCCGTACAGGCGAAAGAGCTCGGCACCATCGGCCACCTGTTTCCCGTTGCCGAGCCCGACCTGCTGGCCTTTATCGGCCAGCGCCTGCAGGGCATGAAAGACAGCGGTGAGCTGGACCGGCTGCAGCGCGAGGCCGAGGCGCGGGTGAAGGCCCACGCCGTCAGGCCCGCGCCGGTGGCCGGCCTGACGCCGGCGAAAACGGACAGGGCATTCCTGTATGACCCGACCTTCACGGTGCGGGAAACCATCCGGGACATGCGCGGTAACGTCATCGCCCGGGCGGGAGACAGGGTTAACCCGCTGGATAAGGTCGCCTTCAGCGAGACGCTGTATTTCATCGACGGCGACAACCCGCAGCAGATGGCGTGGCTGAAGCCGCAGCTCGCCGGGCAGCAAAACTATAAGGTCATTCTGGTCAACGGTAACGTGCACGACAGCAGCATCGCGCTGGATGAGCCGGTGTACTTCGACCAGTACGGCACGTTAACAACAAAATTCGGCTTTGAGCACACGCCGGTGCGCATCACGCGCGCGGACAGGATGCTGAAGGTGGAGGAGGTGGCGCTGAAATGAGTCACAACGCACGGGGGCAGACGGCCCCGAAGAAGTTAAAGCGTCATGTCGCACAGGTGCGCCTCGATGACGACGACAAATCCGGGCTGCGCCGCATGACAGCCGAGTTCCCGCTGTACTCGGAGTCGATGATTATGCGCGCGGCTCTGCAGACGCTGCTGGCGTGCAGCGGAGAGGTCCGGTCGGCCATCGTACTGGCCTCACTCACCGACAAAGACGTGGGGGAGGTCATGCGTCAGTACGGCATGACGGTGCTGACGGGGGTGCCTCATGCAGAATGAATTGCTTCCGCGACTGGTTAATGACTGGAAATCTTCAGAGGTCTCCGCCATACAGCAGAATGCAGCGCCAGCCGTGCAGCCGGTCTGGAGCGCGCCCGCGCCGGAGCCCGCGTGTCGCGCGGAAATTTCGCTTTCGCCGGCGAGTATTCGTGCACTCGGTGACCTGACGGATCATCTGCCCGCGGTCGGTTTATTC
>NZ_NHZE01000084.1:0-1341 GCF_002207995.1 Pantoea sp. VS1 | reverse complement strand
GCAGGCCGTACAGCCCGACTACGTGGTGTTTGACATGAAGGGCACCATCGACACCTTCCGCCAGCAGACCGCGCAGTCTGCGCTGGATAAGGAGAGACTGGCGGCGCTCACGAAGCGCTTCGGCTCTGCGCTGGACGCGAGCCTGTCGGACTGGCAGGCCGCGCACGGCGGCGTCATCCTGGTGAAGGGCGCGGTGGTGGCCGGCGTCACCGACATTACGCCGGCGATTCAGGCCGATATCGCCCGCCAGATGCAGGCGACGCCATGAAGCGGCTCACCACAGCGGTTGTTCTGCTCGCCACAGCGGTTATCTGGTCCGCGCAGGCGAAAGAGCTCGGCACCATCGGCCACCTGTTTCCCATTGCCGAACCCGATCTGCTGGCCTTCATCGGCCAGCGCCTGCAGGGCATGAAAGACAGCGGTGAGCTGGACCGGCTGCAGCGCGAGGCCGAGGCGCGGGTGAAGGCCCACGCCGTCAGGCCCGCACCGGTGGCCGGCCTGACGCCGGCGAAAACGGACAGGGCATTCCTGTATGACCCGACCTTCACGGTGCGGGAAACCATCCGGGACATGCGCGGCAACGTCATCGCCCGGGCGGGAGACAAGGTCAACCCGCTGGATAAGGTCGCCTTCAGCGAGACGCTGTATTTCATCGATGGCGACAACCCGCAGCAGATGGCGTGGCTGAAGCCGCAGCTCGCCGGGCAGCAGAATTATAAAGTCATTCTGGTCAACGGTAATGTGCACGACAGCAGCATCGCGCTGGACGAGCCGGTGTACTTCGATCAGTACGGTACGTTAACTACAAAATTCGGCTTTGAGCACACGCCGGTGCGCATCACGCGCGCGGACAGGATGCTGAAGGTGGAGGAGGTGGCGCTGAAATGAGTCACAACGCACGGGGGCAGATGGCCCCGAAGAAGTTAAAGCGTCATGTCGCACAGGTGCGCCTCGATGACGACGACAAATCGGGCCTGCGTCGCATGACCGCCGAGTTCCCGCTGTACTCGGAGTCGATGATCCTGCGCGCGGCGCTGCAGACGCTCCTGGCGTGCAGCGGAGAGGTCCGGTCGGCCATCGTGCTGGCCTCACTCACGGACAAAGATGTCGGCGAGGTCATGCGTCAGTACGGCATGACGGTGCTGACGGGGGTGCCTCATGCAGAATGAACTGCTGCCGCGACTGGTTAATGACTGGAAATCTTCTGAGGCTCCCGCCATGCAGCAGAATGCAGCGCCAGCCGTGCAGCCGGTCTGGAGCGCGCCCGCGCCGGAGCCCGCGTGTCGCGCGGAAATTTCGCTTTCGCCGGCGAGTATTCGTGCACTCGGTGACCTGACGGAT
>NZ_NHZE01000083.1:0-286 GCF_002207995.1 Pantoea sp. VS1 | reverse complement strand
GCTGGGGGTGAAAGGCCAATCAAACCGGGAGATAGCTGGTTCTCCCCGAAAGCTATTTAGGTAGCGCCTCGTGAACTCATCTCCGGGGGTAGAGCACTGTTTCGGCTAGGGGGCCATCCCGGCTTACCAACCCGATGCAAACTGCGAATACCGGAGAATGTTATCACGGGAGACACACGGCGGGTGCTAACGTCCGTCGTGAAGAGGGAAACAACCCAGACCGCCAGCTAAGGTCCCAAAGTCATGGTTAAGTGGGAAACGATGTGGGAAGGCACAGACAGCCAGG
>NZ_NHZE01000082.1:0-559 GCF_002207995.1 Pantoea sp. VS1 | reverse complement strand
CGCACCGTTCGCGAGCTCAACGGGGAATCGTGCATTCCCCTCGAGGAGTTTGCGCCGGCGAAACAGCAGATCGTCTGCAGCCGCTCTTTTGGTGAGCGCATTACGACAAAAGTGGCCATGCAGGAAGCGCTGTGTCAGTACGCCACCCGTGCGGCGGAGAAGCTGAGAAATGAGCGCCAGTTCTGCCGGCGCATCAGCGTTTTTATCCGGACCTCGCCGCACGCGCAGGGAGAAGTCTTCTACGGCAACAGCGCCGGCGAGAATCTCACCCTGCCCACACAGGATACGCGCGACGTGATCGGGGTGGCCATGCGATCGCTCGACCGCATCTGGCTTGAAGGGCGACGCTACATGAAGGCCGGCATCATGCTCGATGACTTCACGCCAGACGGCGTCAGTCAGCTGAACCTGTTCGATGAGGATAAGCCGCGGGCCAACAGCGCGCAGCTGATGAAAGTACTGGACGGCATCAACCAGTCCGGGCTCGGCAGCCTGTGGTTTGCGGGTCAGGGCGTGAATACAGAATGGAAAATGAAGCGGGAGATGTTATCTCCTGCCT
>NZ_NHZE01000081.1:0-275 GCF_002207995.1 Pantoea sp. VS1 | reverse complement strand
CAGGTTTGTCGCAACGCCGTGCCTGCAGGCTGGCAGGTCTGTCACTTTCAACCTGCCGTTACTCGGCTCAGCGTCCGGCTGCTGACGCGCAGCTGTCCTTACGCATCACAGAGCTGGCACTTGAGCGCCGCCGCTTTGGTTACCGGCGCATCTGGCAGCTACTGCGTCGGGAGGGCCTTCATGTCAACCACAAGCGGGTATACCGCATCTACCATCTCAACGGCCTGAGTGTAAAACGCAGGCGACGCCGCAAGGGACTGGCGACGGAGCGGCTT
>NZ_NHZE01000080.1:0-22822 GCF_002207995.1 Pantoea sp. VS1 | reverse complement strand
TCCAAATAAATAATTAAAAGTATCTATTCAATTGAGGTTTAAGAATATGAATAAAGTACCTGGGCTATACCATACAGCCCCCTATCTAAGTCAAACCCAAACGCGACTCCTTCATGTTAACCTTGATGAGTCAAATTCTCCCTATTGTGTCCTCAGTCCGACCATTTTTTACCCACAGGGTGGTGGGCAATTGGGTGACAGAGGTTATCTTGTTTTACCGGATATGCTGACATCACAACAAAAAATCGGTGTTCTCACAACAAAACGAAAAGATGAAGAGATCAGACACTATCTTGATATTAATGAGATCGGTTTTGACTTGCTGAAAAAGCAGGCAGGTCAGCAAGTGACTGCTATTCTTGATTGGGATCTGCGATATCACCAGATGCGTATACACTCGGCTATACATCTGATCCATTGTATACTCGAGCAGGTAACAGGCCATTCAATCCCTTATCCTGTTCGTTCACCACTCAATGATGAAAGTGGAGAGAATCATTATCAACTTCTTGACTATATTGATAAAGATATTCTTGAAAAGGCAACAACAGAACTAAATGAATTTTGTTCATCGGGACATGAGATACAAACTGTAAATGTTCCCGAACAGGGAAATAACTTTCGGATATGGAAATGTGGACGATGGTCAATTCCTTGTGGAGGTACACATGTAAAAGATACAAAAGAAATCGGGATGATATTTTCCACGTTGAAAATCAAAAAAAACATGACGCGTATAGCACTTAGGCTCTCTGATAATTCAGGTTAACCTGGTAGATGTCTATAGAGTCAATATCTAATCAACAAATAACGATGGTAGCCTCTGGTATGAGAACAGATAAAAACAAAACAAAACACGTAGATAGTCTCCCTGGTAAAACGTCTAACAAGACAGATGAAAAACATGCTCTTGGTTCATTCCTGACACAACTTCGTGTTGAAAGGGGACATCTTAAAGTTTCGACGTTTCTGGAAGGGATAGATATTCCTTTTTCTGCTAATTATTATCGTGATATCGAAGCAGGCAGGAAATATCTCAGTATAGACTCAGCAGTAGAACTTCACAACTCTCTTGGTATAGAAACATCAAGCAAATCAAGCTTTGATTATTTCTGGCATTACTTTAAGGATTTATTACCTTCTGATATGCATGAAATGCTATTTGGGAAAGGAATAGAAACAAGAGATCTGTCTTCAAGACTAGAACTGAGAGACCATGATTCCAAAATATTACGCCGCGCACTCAGCCTAAGTCGATATGAACGCGAATTTATTATTTCTGATGAAATAATTAGAGGATTTAAGAACAATTTTGATTTATGGCCTCTTATGACATATCTATATATGGTTAACACTGCATCCGTGGCTGAAATTAAACAAGTTTGCCATCAACTTGACATTGCATTCGATTCTCGTGTGGTCGAATTTTTGAGTCTTGTAGCAAAAGAACGAAACCATGAGGAAGCCCCTTTTATTCGCCTTGCACCGACACTCAGAATGCCAAGGACCCCAGAATCTATTAATCTTAAAGACAAATTTATGTGTTATGAAACTGAGAAATCCCTGTCCAAACCCGAAAAAAGTGAATATTTTGACATAGATGGGACATTTAAATTTAGTGCGATGGTTACGCTTAAATCGCCGGAAATTGAACAAATACAGGACAGACTTGTTGATCTCTTTTCCGCTATTGAGGTACACACTAAATCCGGACGACAGCTTGAGGATGAGAATGCACATCCTTATTTTTTGGAATTGATCATTTCAGGCAGACCAGAATATGACGGTCGAATTGCCAGAAAACCTTCAGGGTTTAAAAAGCCAGAATAGTTCCACCATAAAGACCTGATTTTATATTTACAATGGAGGCAATGAATGAACATGTCAGTTATCGAAAAATTACAGGAAAAATTTGGCGATCATTTTCATACGGAGCCGACATTCAGAGAACAGTACTGCCAAGCTCCGACGGGAATTACTCTTAGTCCTCCCGATGGGGTTGTGATCGTCCGAAATGAGCAGGATATCGTGGATATCGTGACGTTCTGTTCTGTTGAAAGACTGCCCATGATACCAAGTGGTGCCCGGACCTCGATCGAGGGACAGATCAATGCCCCGCAAGGAGGTATATGCATTGATTGCTCTGAAATGAATGCCATTACGGACATCAGCATTGAAGATATGACCGCGACAATCCAGCCCGGAGTCACGCGCGAACAATTGAATGAAGCTCTCCGGGGAACAGGGTTGTTTTTTTCAGTTGACCCAGGTGCAAATGCCTCAATTGGCGGTATGGCCGCAACCCGTGCCTCAGGAACAAACTCAGTGCGTTATGGCACGATGGCAACGAATGTCCGGGCTGCCCGTCTTGTCATGGTTGACGGGTCTATAGCAAACATCGGATCCAGAGCGGTGAAATCAGCTATGGGGCTTGACCTGCTTTCACTTGCCGTTGGTTCGGAAGGCACACTAGGCATTTTCAGTGAGTTAACTGTTAAGCTTCATCCACTCCCTGAAGTTATTCTTTCCGGTGTTTGTGCGTTTGACTCGGTAGAGAATGCCGTCAGGGCTGTGACAGACACCCTGAAATCTGCACTACCTATTGCACGTATTGAACTCCTAAATGTTTCCGCAGTTCGGGCATGTAATGCTTATTCAAAACTGGGATTATCAGAAAAACCGCATTTGTTTGTGGAGTTACACGTTAATAGCCTGTCAATGCCAGGTAATATTGCGTTATTTGAAGAACATGTGCACAGGTACGGGGGGGAAGTACAGCTTTCTTCTCATCCAGAAGAAAGAGAAGCACTGTGGGTAGCACGTCATGATGCGTGGTGGGCATTCCATGCCTTTTATGAAGGTTGCCAGGGGATCCCTACGGATATCTGTGTCCCTCTGTCATGCCTGAGTGCTTGTATTTCTGCAACAGAAACGGATATCGCGAATACAGGGCTCAAGGCTCCCTTAATAGGGCATGTTGGAGACGGTAATTTCCATCTTTTACTTATGCTCCGTGAAGGAGAGGAAGAAACTCCTGTTATACAGGGATTTCTGAGTCGTCTGGCTGAACGAGCTTTGTCATATGGTGGAACCATCAGTGGCGAGCACGGTGTCGGACAGGGAAAAATAAAATGGATGTCAGTGCAGCATGGTGCAGCCCTGCATTTGATGAAAGCCATTAAGTCTGCTTTGGATCCGCATAATATCATGAATCCAGCAAAAATGTATTGAGCGGATTCAGCAGAACTATTCTGGTTACACTAAAACGGGAATATTTAGTATGCAATACATATTAATCGTAGGAATAAACAAGATATCGGTGAAATATATTAGTGACGCTATTCGCAATGCAGGTCACGACCTTATTCTTTCTATTGATAAATCTGCACTTTGTGGCGATGCCCTACAAGCAATTAGTGATGTTCAATGTATTCCTCTTTTTTCTGACCATAATGCTCTGTCTGACTATTTGAATGCCCATCCGGATGTCACTCAGAATATCCACAGCATTACGACTTTTTTTGATGAATTATTCCCGATGGTCAACAAAATCGCGGAGGAGTTTAACTTTAGAGGACCACCCTCCGTCTTTGCTGAGCTGGCGTCAAAATATGCGGTCGGTAAGATAGTCCCTGAGCATGTTCCGGAAGAGGTACAAATCTCATTTTCCGAAGATAAATTCGTTCTACCTTGGCTTAAGGTACGTGAAAACAATACGATCATATTGAAACCAGCAATCGGTTCCGGCGCGCTTGCTACATCCACACTGCATATTGAAGCAGACCGGGACCCGACGCATACGATCAAGTCAGCGATAATAGCAAGCGGTGCTAAATCCTGTGAAACCCTTCCCTGGATTATCCAAGAATATTGTTCAGGAACGCTAGTGAGCATGGAAGGATTTGTGCAGGGAGGTAAAACTATTTACCTGGGGTTGTCCAGACGTGAAAGAGTTCGGTTTACTGAGGTGGCAAACCATTTTCCAAACGACTGCGGTATTGATCCCATCGTACATGCAAAAATTCAGGCGGCTATTCACGATCTTGTCTTACGTTCAGGATTTGATAACGGATTCTTCCACTGTGAGTTTATCGCCACAGATACGACAGCATATCTTATTGATGCCAATATGGGACGTTTAGGTGGGGCAACTATCGTAGAACAGGTTGCTCTGGCCTATGGATATTCTCCTTCATCTGTTTTGCAGCATGCAGCATTACTCCCTTTAGGTCTGGCAGAATCCGTCCCCGCATATGACCAAGCAGCGCAGATCAATAATACCTTGAGCTACTGGTATGGTCTGGCAGAAGAATCGGTTATCCGTGGATGGGACGTTCCGGCGATTTCATCCATTCATACCCCGATAGCCAGTCCAGGCAGCCGCATCCAGCCTGTGGGGGTATCGGATTATTCATGGGTCGGGATGCTTACCGGGTACACCGACATTGTTCAGCAGGAAATCAACCTGATACGCGTAAAAACTGACCATGGGGACAGGGTACCTGTATTCAAATGATATACATTATTCGCTTTTTCTCAGCTGCAGCCTGGAGCTTTTTTTATCCCTTCATGGCTGTCTGGCTTAATAGCGTTGTGGGACTCAGCAGTAGTGCTGCCGGTATCGTCGTCGGGTTTGCTATTGTGGCGAACCGTACAGGCGCGCTCGCTTTCCATCGCCTGCTGGACAAAACAGAACGAAAAGCAGAGATCGCACTTACGCTGTTGGGTGTTGCCATATCAGCATTCCTGATGCTCGTCGCAGCAGCAATGGGCGTTTCTGATATCTTTGTCTGGATTGTTCTTGCAACGTTATTTGGCCTGACTAACTCTGTATCAGTCATATCGCAAATTTCATACATCGTGCATGTTTTCCATGACGGCGAGCATGAGCGTGTGCTTTCATATGAAAACGTTGCAGCCAATGCTGGCGCTGGTATTGCACCATTTCTGGCGTCCTTCATGCTTTCAGGTACAGGTTACTGGTTTGTTGCCTTTCCCTTGTTACTTGGGACACTGGGCGCAATAGCCACCCGTCCTCTACCCTCTGCAACCCATCCTGAGGTGGCTGACACAAAAAGTGAAACAGCGAATTCATCAGAGGATACTGGTAATCACCAAATTATCGCTTTTATGGTGATTAATTTCCTGACGATGGTTGGCTATGCCCAGTTTTATTATGTATTGCCGACCTATGCGGTGGAAAAGTTTTCCAGTGAACTGGTAGGCACTCTATTTCTTCTATCAAGTATTATCATCATTATCGGACAGGTTTATATCACTTCATTCTCACAGAGGATAAGCCGACTATGGCGGGTTGTTATTTCAAACTTATGTATCGGTTCAGGATGTGCATTATTAATATTCTCATCTGAGCAGCAAGCCGTTCTGTATATTGTTGTCGTCCTGATCGTAACCGGAGAAATGATTTGTGGTCCGTTGTATCAGGCGCAGGCAGTTAGAATCTGGCGAGGACGTCGATCTGTTGTAATGGCAATACAGACCTGTGTCTGGGGTGCTGCTGAAGCCACTGCTACAGTAGCAGGGCTGTTACTTATTGCAGGAAAGCTGAGTGTTATTTCCTTCCTGTTGGGAGTTTTGACCTGTTTTATTGCAGCAGCTGGAGCATGGTTATCAATACTCCAGAAACGACCTTTAATCGGTATTGAGACGGATAAAAATTTCGCAGACTCTTCATAATCAGACGAGGCCAACACTATAACATAATGATTGTGGTAACAGTTGTTACCGCAACGTATGTGAATGCTGCGAAAAACGGCATCATTAACTTTACGAACATCATGCATGACAATCTTAAAACTTTCTGATTATATAATCTGATTTATCCGTAGGCAGTGGCACACGATTTTTTAAGATATATCAAAGATTACAAGAGTAAAATTATTAAGCATAGCAAGTAATATCATGTTTACTCTGTGATATTCAAGGAGTTTATTTTATGCAAAATGATGTTAGTAAAGTCAATACCTTTTTCCCTAAGCCAGCCTGGGTTACCATCCGTGAAGCAGTAAAAATAACCAATAAACTTAGGGATATAAAAATAGCAGAATATGATATTTATCGACATGCCTTATATGGTAACATTTCACTTTCGATATACTTTCAGTCACCTGTTATACTGAGAAAAATTCGTTCCTCAGTGAACAAAATAAAACTACGCCCAGTAGGCGATTCTCTACCATATCGGCTTTGCATGCTTGAACGAAATGTATTTTTAAATGGTAAAGGTTTAATTCTCAGTACAGAGGGGGAATATATCTCACCTGCTCAATTAGTCATGAACATAGGTATGCTGGGACATGAATTCGTTCTCATTCAGCGACTACTTGCACATTCTCTAAATATGCCGTTACCTATTACAGGTGCAAATAATGCCAATTATGGTATTACAATTACTTTGGCAGGCCAATCATATCAGATTTTTGAAAAAAAGACATGGCAGGACAGAATTAATCAGCAAATAACGCGATTACCGGCGCATATCATTGCAGATATTTACGAGGATGAATCAGTAAACAGATTCATGAATTTTTCCGGCAAAGGATATTTTCCTGTTTATGAACTCCCGGAAGATGCCTGTTTTGTAATACGACAAGAGGAACTTGATAAATTACTCGGTACACATGCAGACCGCTTTACCCACACTTCATCCAGTAGGCTTTCCACACCTCTCTCACGCTTATTCTGGTTAGCATGCAAACATAATGATTCGATCAGTCCACTGCTCAGGCATCCCTATAAACTTCTTCCCATTTTTGAAGAATGGGCATCAGTCGATGGTATTACCGATCATCTGAGCGCGGACACGCTGAAAAGAGCGCTTGAACGCGGTTCCCCGAATCAGAGTTCAAAATAATATGGCATACCCGAGTAATATCCGTATCAATTGTAAAACCATTAATAATACGTGCTCACATTCTCACTATTTTTTTCCTTCCCTGTCGAATCCCATTTCTTATCATATCAAACCTGCCTTATCTCTCATCTAATAGAATAATCAAACTATCAAATCGATTGTGTACTAAAAAGGACAAGCCACTACTCTGGCAATTAAACGCAAAAGATAAGACATTTCATTCATCCTAAAAACCCGTAATAAGGATATTGTAACCCTTAATAAGGGTTCAGAAACTTTCCCTCCGCTCTTACCTGTGTATTTTATGATTGTCGGATACCTCGGTTAATTTTGATGCTGGAGCAGACGATGACAACACACCAGTTATTACGTTTAAAACAGGTCGAAGAAAAAACCGGCCTGAAACGCTCTCAGATCTACCTGTATATGAAAAATGGCGATTTTCCTCGTTCCATTAAAATCGGCCCTGCCAGTGTTGCATGGCTCGAATCGGAACTTGATGAATGGATCAATCGGAAATTATCCAGACGTGAGAGTAGTTAAAACATCCGTTTATGTACTCAACTTTCCCCCCAACAAATTGAGGAGATAACAGAATGATCCCATCAATTAATTACGCCATCATGACTGATGCATTGCATGCACTAAAACAAGGCAATATTCGCCACTGTGAAGCTCTGGGGTTTACTTTCGACGAAATAAATGCTCTCGATCAGTTATCTCTTGATGAACTGTTTACTGTCAGCCGGACAGTGGCACCCTTCATTTCGATTACTGTCAGCCATGATGTTCTGTCTCATTTACTGACACAGGCACGTCAGGAATATCGGCGACAACAGCAGATTAAACGCGCTATCCGCCTGGGTGGTTCTATCGCTTTGCTCAACCGCTATTTTGGCCTGACGTCAAATGAGGTCAGCCTTCGCCGACGGTTACTGGGTATCCGCGTGCCATATGGGCGCACACCTGAGCCAGATGAAGAGACAGATACCGAGATCTGGCGGCAATGGCAACGATGCCGGGTGGACAACCTGGAATCGCCCGACGCGCTGATAGCAATGATGAAGGTGACTGAATTCCTGCTGCCAAGGACCGAAGGACTGTCACTCACCACGGTCTGGAAGCGTATTGCGCTGTGCAAACAGGAGGTCGTCGCTAACAGGAGGCTGCCCCATGCCGGATGAAATTGATCGCGATCAGGAATTTAATGAGCAGCGACTGGAGGAGATGATTGAACAGAGTCGTTTTAAGCCGGGGTCAGCACCATCATTATTTCACTGTCGTGTATGTAGTAAACCCATTCCTGAAAAGCGACGACAGACATTGCCGGGTATAACCACCTGTAAAGAATGTCAGGAAAAACTTGAACGCCACAGCAGCTGACAGTTAACAAAGACGTGTGTAGGTATTATATCCCTGCACGTCTTTATTATTCCCGGTGAATTTTAATACCACCCTGTCGTGTTTTTTATATCCTCGTTATTCTCACTACATCTTAAATACTTCGCTATTTTTCTCTCTTCTTTTTGTTTTGAGTTTCTTATTTATATCCCTCGTCAGATATTCGATTCTGAAAACGCCATCACAGCATGGTTGCCATGATGGGCGTTAATTCGTCCGGGCTAGGTATTGCTCTTTAACAAAATGGATCGGGCTGTCACGTAACCACAATTCAGGGTGCCGCTGAATGTTCTCGCTGACCCGTTAAAACCGGAATGCAGAACCGGGATGTGATCGGTTTATTTCATTCACTGCTGTTTTGATTCAAGGAGACTCCATGAGAAAACCCGTTTATCAAGTGTTTGTCACCCAGGAAAGCCAGCCCGATGCTCAGGGTGAAAAAAACACCTACTGGACAAAGGTTGGCGTTGCTTTCGCGCATAACGGCAAGCCCGGTTTAAATATCGTGTTGATACCCGGTATTGCGGTTTCCGGCAGGCTGGTACTGCTCGAACCGAGAGAAGAAAACGACATTTCACAGGATACCGCTGCCGCTTAATCCATTTTCTTTTCTTCTCCCCCGGCGGCTTACTTTTCTATAAGCCGCCGGTCTCTCTGTTACGAGGCCAGCATGCTTTCCACCACTGCCTTTCTGGCACTGGCGGTGCAGTGCGCCGCCACTATTCACCCGTCCACGTCGCTTGATGTCGCACGGGTAGAATCCGGTTTCCACCCTTACGCCATTGCTGAAATCCTGCCAGACAGTCAGGGCGTGATTTCACATTTCCCCACGAGTTTGACGGAGGCGATCCGTCTCACCAGACAGCTGGCGACACAGGAGCGACGCTATTCGGTCGGCCTGATGCAAATCACCAGCACCAATTTCCGCCATTACGGCGTCACGGCCAGCGACCTGCTTAACCCTTGCATCAATCTGTCGGTATTTGAGCGCATTCTCGCCGACTGTTACCGGCGCGGCGGCACCCTGAAACGTGCGCTCAGTTGTTACTATTCCGGCAACTTTGAAACAGGCCAGCGACCGGAATCCGCCTTTAGCCAGACCAGCTACGTGCAGCGCATTGGCTATGTCGTCCCGTCCACCCGGGAAGACCGGCAGCGTGACCCTTACCGGAATGCGCAACCGCCTGTCCGTTACCCCGCCGTTGTGCTGCGTGGCGAGCCTGCCGGTGTCACTGCGCCGGTCCTGCCTTCCCTGCATTATCCCGGTTCCGTCATTCGCGGCGCTATTCCTGTTATCCCTGATGAGGTGAAATGATCATGCGTAAACGTCATTACCCTGGTGTCGCTCCCGTCCTGCTGTCCGCCCCGGCGCTGGCGGCGGACAGCGGATTTAACAAGGCCAGTGAGACACTGAGCAATACCTCGACCGGCCTGCTGGGACTGGCCGCCGTCACCATCACGCTGGCGACCATGTGGGTGGGCTACAAGGTGCTGTTCGACGGCAAGAGCCTGCATGACATGCGTAACGTCATCATCGGCGCGATCCTGATTGTCGGCGCATCCGGCTTCGGTGCCTACTGGGCGTCATAAGAGAGGCAACGATGGCTACGCTGAATAAAGCACTTACGCGGCCTGCCGCCATTATGGGTATTCCTCTGGTGCCGTTCGTTCTCGTCAGCGGGGCCATCGTCCTGCTGGCGGTCTATGTCAGCTATTACCTGGCACTGTTGCTGATCCCGGCCTGGGCGGAAATGAAAAATAAAGCCCGAAAGGACATTCATCATTTCAGTCTGCTCTGGCTGGCGTTTAAAACCCGTGGACGACTTTTCACCAATACCCATTTTGGCGCGAATGCCCTTCTGGCGAATCAGTACGATAATGTTGATGTCTCGGAGTTTATTCAGAAAATGAAATTAAACGAGCGTATTACGCTGGATAAATATATTCCGTATTCCTCCCATATTCACCCTTACGTCATCAGAAACCGTCACCGTGATTTGGTTGCCACCTGGGAGCTGGGCGGTACGGTCTTTGAATGTGAAGATGAACATCATCTGACCTTAATGGCGACATACCTGAATAACATTATTCGTTCTTATGAGGGGCTGCCGGTAACATTCTATATTCACCGGCTCCGTGAAAAATACCATGATGCTTTTGAAGCCTGTTCGGGTATTCCCTTTTCCGATGACGTGACCCGACGGTATTACCAGCCGGTAAAAGAAAAACCGTTCTGGCGGCACCGGCTGTTTTTCACCGTCTGCTTCGCACCGTTCTCTCAGATTGAGAAGAAAACCATGAAAGCGCAGTCACACGGTAAACGCCAGCCAGCTCTGGATGACGCGCTCAAAATCATGCTGGAATACCGCGAAGCACTGGAATCTTCATTATCCCGCTATATGGCAACGCCGCTGGGGATATATGAAGCAAACGGTCGCGTGTATTCCTCACAACTGGCATTCTTCCATCGTCTGCTTACCGGTCGGTGGCAGAAGGTGGCCGTAACGCGCTCACCATTTTATTTAACGCTCAGTACGCCAGACGTCTTTTTCACCACCGACACCGGTGAATGCCAGACGGTCAGCGGTTCCCGCTTCTTCCGCAGCCTGGAGATTAAGGATTATTCCCCGGAAACCCATACCGGTATGCTGGATGCGCTGCTGTACGCCGAAAGCGAGTATGTTCTGACGCAGTCCTTTACCTGCATGGCACGGGATGAGGCGCAAAATCATATCCGGCTGGCGGAAAAACGGCTTAACTCCACGGACGACGACGCGACTTCCCAGCGCGAAGAGCTGATTGTCCTGCGCGACCTGCTCCAGTCCGGGCATGTGTCGTGCGGTAAATTCCACTTTTCCCTGCTGATCTCCTCAGACAGTGCCGGACAGGTGGTGAAGGACACTAACGTTCTGGCCCAGCCCTTCGCCGATCTGGGTATTATGACAACGCTCTCCACCCTGTCACTGCCCGCCGCATATCTGGCTCAACTGCCGGGAGTCTATACGCTGCGTCCCCGACTGGTAGCCGTCAGCAGCCAGAATTTTGCCGATATGGCCTGCCTGCATAACTTCCATCCCCACAAACGCACCGGTAATCCGTGGAGGGAAGCCGTCGCCATCCTCACATCTCCCGGCGGTGGCGGGTATTACCTCAACCTGCACGACAGCCAGGCAGGGCGGGATGACACCGGTGAGAAAACGCCGGGGAATACGGCGATTATCGGGAAAACCGGCTCCGGTAAAACCCTGCTGATGACCATCATGCAACAACTGATGCAGAAGTACCGTAACCCGGCGTCGTTTGCGCCTTCTGCCACCATCAAACGGCTGACCACGGTGTATTTCGATAAGGATCGGGCGGCGGAGATGGCGATCCGCCAGATGGGTGGACGATACTTCCGCATCCGTACCGGCGAGCCCACCGGCTTCAACCCGTTTGCACTGGAGCCAACCCGCCGGAACATCAGTTTCATCAAACGGCTGGTGCGCATGCTGTGCCGCCGCAACGGTAAGCCGCTCGATCCCCGCGATGAGGAGCGGATCAGTGCCGCCGTGGACACCATCATGCTGGACTATCCGCCGGAGTACCGCCGGTACGGGATCACCCGGCTGCTGGAAGTGCTGCCGGAGCCGCCGACCACAGACGCCCGCACCAACGGGCTGCGTATTCGCCTGAAACAGTGGGCGCAGGGGGGCGAGTTCGGCTGGGTGTTTGATAACGAGGCTGATACTTTCACCACCAGCGATGTCGATAACTTTGGTATCGACGGCACCGAATTTCTGGATGATGACGATATTCGCGGTCCCGTGACCTTTTACCTGCTGTACCGTGTGACCAGCCTTCTGGACGGTCGCCGTCTGGTGATGTTTATGGATGAGTTCTGGCGCTGGCTGGCCGATGTCGAATTTTCCCGCTTCTCCCTCAATATGCTGAAAGTCATCCGAAAGCTGAACGGTATCTTCGTTCCGGCAACACAGTCACCGGATGAAATCGTCAGACACCCCATCGCCCCGGCGATTATTGAGCAGTGCGGTACCCAGATTTTCCTCGCAAATCCGAAAGCCAGCCATGCGGATTACGTGGAGAAAATGAAAGTGCCGGACAGCGTTTATGAGACGGTCAGAAACCTTGATCCGGGCGAGCATTATATGGTCATCCTGAAAACACCGTTACAGGCCGGAGAAACCCGCCCGTTTGTGGCAATGGCGAAAATGGATCTGTCCGGACTGGGTAAACTCACCCGGCTTCTCAGCGGCAGTGAGGACAACCTGAAAATATTCGATGCCATTTATAAGGACGGTATGCGACCTGATGAATGGAAAGAAACCTTCCTTGAGAGGGCAATCTAATATTCATACGGAGGTCATTGATATGCGTACCAGATATACCTTTCTGGCATTATCGTTATTTTTCTCGACGCAGGCGTCCAGCGCCGGAATACCGGTTTTCGACGCCGTGCAGAATACCGAATCCATTAACCAGTGGATGCAGAAATTACAGCAATGGGAGGATACGGTTACTCATTATAAAAGCGAACTTGATGCGTATAAAAAACAGTTAGCCACTGCAACCGGCGTGCGGGATATTCAGGGTTTTCTCAGCGATGCCCGAAGCCTGAAAACCGATATTGATAATCTCCGTAAGAGCGGTATTTCACTGGATGATCTGCTGACCACGAAAAACAGTTCATATTCTGCTGAACTGCAAAACCTTTACAATAAATACAAATCATTCAGCGTATGCAGCGAGGAACAGGAAGGAATAAAATCTCAGGCCCTGGCCGACAGTTGTAAACAGATGATCCTCAATCAGGCAATGGCGGTTGAGAATACCACTGACGTTGAAAACAGGATCAACAGCACACTCAGCGATATATCAGACTTATCTGACCGTATATCGAATGCGCAGGACTCGAAAGAGTCTCAGGATCTGGCTAACGCCATCGCGACGAAAAGCGTACAGTTAAATGCGCTGACGAATCAGTGGGAGATGTCTGTCAGACAGGCTGAACAGCGAACGACATTGCTGGAACAGCAAAGACAGAAAGCCTTTGAACAGCAGCAGCTAACGGCACCTGTTGCTGACCTTAATAATTTATAAGGAGGTTATCCGTGCTCAGATCCTTATTCACCTTATGCACACTCTCAGGCGTGATATTACTGTCCGGCTGCAAGGAAACCAAATCCGAAGCCTGGTATAAGCAGCATCCTGACGAAACTTATGCGGTTTATACGCAATGCCTGGAGGATGGCGAGGCAAGCGATAACTGCGAATTTGCCCACCGGGCAGCACTTATGTTTGCACAGGAAGGCCAGCCCGGGGTTAAGGAGAAATTCGGGGCGATATTTCAGCAGGAAGCTGAAAAACGAAATGCAGTGACACAGTAATTTCTCCTCCAGCAAAACAGGGAATCCTCCCTGTTTTCTATTTCCTTTCTTTATATATCAGGTGAGGCACCATGTCCGGTGGTATTTTTGTTGGTATGGACAAAAACATCATGGATGGACTGAATGCCGTACTGGAAGGTCAGTCTTCCACTTACGGCACGATGATCAGCGTCATCATCGTCAGCTCTTTTACCCTGTTTATACTGTTTCGCGGTTATCAGACGCTGGCTGGCAAACTCCGGACCCCGGTAGAAGATGTCGCCTGGGATGTGGGGCGAATGTTACTGATCACCACCTTTGCGTTAAACCGGGATGGCTGGCTGGATTTGGCGGTAGCAGCTATCCAGGGACTCAAAGACGGTATCAGCGGCGATGATAACGTCTGGGCGCTACTGGATACAGTCTGGGAAAAGGCACAGGCGCTGGGGCAAAAGTTATTTAATATGGACACCTCAACTTACGTCAAACTGAATGGTGGCCTTGCCGAAGTCCTGGTATGGGGCGGCTCTATTGTCCTGCTGATGGCAGCCACCTTTGTGAACCTGCTCGCCGAAATCACCATCCTGTTAATGACGACCACCGCGCCGCTCTTTATTTTCTGCCTGTTTTACGGTTTTCTTAAACCGATGTTTGATAACTGGCTGAAAACGATTTTCGCGGCAATATTAACGATCATGTTTTCTGCCTTATCCATCCGTATCGCCATTAATTACCTGAATAAGATACTGGATGCTGCAACAAAAACATCCGCTGAAACCAATATGGTCACGCTGGCGGCGCAGTGCCTGCTGGCAGGGATTACGGCAGGTGTGGTGGTCTGGTTCTCCGCGAAGCTCGCCAGCGCACTCAGCGGGGCCGCCGTACAGGCGGTGCTGCAGGGGGCAGCCATGAGTGGTCTGAGCGAACTGGCGAATAAATCCGCCGACCTCACCGGTCCGTGTGTAAAGGGTGGTGCCCGCCTGGCTGCGAAAGGCGGCATGGCCGTCGCCGCGTCGACCGGCAGGCTCACCAGCGCAGGCGCGGGTAAAACCGTGAGCGCCTGGCAGAAACGCGCCGCCGCCATCGAAAGTATGAAACGCCTGAACCGGCAGCGTCACCGTTAATCCTTCGTACCGTTAATTTCCTTTCCCCGTCACGCCGTGGCCTGCGCCACCGGTGCGGCATTCCTGCATCCATACGATAAGGGGCTTCCATGAAATTCAGCATCATCCTTCTGATGCTGTGCGCGCTCACGGGCTGCGCACGGCATCAGGGCGACCTCCCGCCGGTATCCGGCGAACCCGAGCCGGTGAATTCCCCCGCCATCATTCAGGAGCTGACTCACCATGTCTGATATTCAGAACATTGTTAATGTCTCCCGCTCTTTTGAATCCATCCTGCTGGAAAAGGAAGAGCGTTCCCAAAAAACCGCCTGGCGGGTGGCCGCTGCCGGACTGATTCTGGCTGCAATGGCGATTACGGCCATTATTATTCTGCTGCCGCTGAAAACCACCGACACTGAATTATGGTCAGTGGATAAACAGACCGGGCGCTATGAATATATGACCCGCGTGAAGGAACGGGATATTTCGTCTGAAAAGGCACTGGCGCATTCACTGGCAGCACACTATGTCAGACTCCGCGAGGGATATAATTATTTCTCCCTCCAGCGTGATTATGACGACATGCAGTTATTTAACAGCGACAGCGTAAACCGGGACTATCTGGACGGGTTTAACGGCGACCAGGCACCGGACGTGATTTTTAACAAGGCGGAATATGTCGTTTATATCGACATTATTTCCAATGTGCATGCGCCTGCCACCGGGCCGGATAATCTGGCAACACTGCGTATTAAGCGCACAATTCGTCGTATTGCTGATAATTCTATGAAAACGGATGTGTGGAATATCCGCCTCACTTACCGCTACGTCCCGCACCGGCAACTGACCGACAGCCAGCGCGAAGTGAACCCGCTGGGCTTTATCGTCACCAGCTACCAGCGCGATAAAGAGCTGAGGGGGGAATGATGCTGAAACATACCCTGCTCCTCTCTGGCTTACTGGCGTCATGCGTGGCATGGAGCGCAGCGACACCGCGCGGCAGCGCGTATGACAGCCGGATGCAGAACGTCACATACAACAGCCAGAACGCCACGGTCGTCAGTACCCGCCCCGGCTACGTTACCATGCTGGTGTTTGACGATGATGAAACCGTTATCGATGCGCAGGCGGGTTTTGCCAAAGGCTGGACCGTGACGAAAAGCGACAACCGGGTGGGCGTCAGCCCGAACCCGATTACCCAGCCGGTCACGGATGCCAGCGGCAACACCGTCAGCCAGGTATTTCTGCCGACGACAAAAGACTGGAAAACCAATCTGTTCGTGGTGACATCGAAGCGCGATTACAGCCTGGAGCTGAACGTGCTGGATAAAGACTCGCCCGCCCAGGCCTTTGTTATCCGCTACCGCTATCCCGACGAACTGCGGAAAAAGTCTGCCGCCGCCAGCGCCGCCCGTCAGCAACATCAGCAGGAAGCACTGGACCGGCAGCGGATAGCGGCGGCATTCGGGAAGGCTACCACTCCGCACAACTGGCGCTATACAAAACGGGTGGCAGCAGGCTCAGCCTTCATCGCCCCGGACTTTACCTGGGATGACGGTCGTTTTGCGTATATCGGTTTTTCCTCCACGAAAACCCTGCCTTCCGTTTTCCGGGTGGTTAACGGCCAGGAGCAGGCGGTCACGCCCGGAACGATTAAACGGGGCAACTACACCGTGATGGTGGTTCCGGCATCGCCGCAGCTGGTTCTGCGTTACGGCACATCAGTGGTGGGGATCGAAAACGCCGAATTCGGGCGTATCCCGCTGACCAACAGCGACACCGTTTCACCGTCCGTTACGCTGGAGGCAAAATGAGCGACAAACCATTCCCGGACGAGCCGGAAAAAACCACCGCAGAGCGGGAAGCGGAAGCCCGTGAACGCGCCCGCGTGGCGATGGCATACCAGGAACCGGAGCAGAAAACGCCGCCCGGCCAGCCGGAAGTGACCCGTTTTCGTAAAGCGTCCGGTCGCCGCACGCTGATCGTCAGCCTGCTGAGTCTGGTGCTGGTGATAGCCATGGCATCCGGTGGCGATCGTCTTCTCAGCGCCCTGAAAAGGGGTGATGAGAAAAAATCTGACACCGCGCCGCCCTCTTCCTCCGGGGCGGTGCAGCAGGAGCGTAAGAATCTGGGCATGGACAGTAACCCGTTTGGCCTGTTCGGGCCAGGGAGGCAGGAAAGCGCAGGCCCTGCCAGTCAGAGCGACACTGCTCCTCCCTTATTACCGCCGGAGCCACCCGCCCTGAACAAGGCGGCAGCACTGGCCGACGGGCTGAACAACGGCAGTACAGGGTCAGGCGACAATACACGCACGTCCCGAAGCGGAGTGCGCAGCAACACGGAAACGTCGGGAAGACCGTCAGCCTCCACGGCGCACACATCCTGTCAGTCGGTACTGGCCAGTGGCGAAGATGGACGCCTGCGCTGCCCGGATACGACAGCACCGGCAGGCAGCAATAACAACGACCATCCGGGCGTTGCCCGCGTCACCGGTGTCAGACGGCTGGGCCTTGATCCCGATCTCTATATCCCGGTGGACCGCTATATTCCGTGTTCGATGATGCGGCGCTTCGTATCGGATGTTGGCGGCCATATCTCCTGCCTTATCAATGAGGATGTCTGGAGCGCCAGCAACCATGTAAGGCTGATCCCGGCGGGAACAGTTGCCCGTGGTTTCTACCGCACCGGGGCACTGCAACACGGACGCAGCCGGATGTTTGTGCTGTGGACGGAGCTACGCACGCCGGAGCCCGGCAGCCTGCAAATCCCGCTCACCGATACGCAGGCCACCGGCCCGCTCGGTGAGGCAGGGATCGCAGGCTGGATCGACAGCCATTTCTGGGAGCGTTTCGGCAATGCCCTGATGCTCAGTACCGTGCAGGACGTGGCGGCAGCGGCATCAGATGCCGCGCCGGGTAAAGACCGCAATACCGACTATACCGAAAACACCCGCGCCGCCACGGCGGAAATGGCGAAAACGACGCTGGAAAACAGCATCAGTATTCCGCCCACGATGTACCTGAACCAGGGCGACGTGATCGGCATCATGACCGGTACGGATATTGATTTTTCCTCTGTTTATCAACTACGGCTGAAAAAGAAATGGTATGAGCGCTGAAAACCTGTCACTGGATTTTATGAAAAATCAGCTGTTCGGTGATTATCTGCCAGTCGAAGGGCTGACCGAAATCTCGATTAACCGACCGGGGGAACTGCACACCAAAATAAAGGGGGCATGGCAGCAGCGTGAATCCCCGGTCACGCTGCGTCAGTGTTACGCCTTTGCCAAAGCACTAGCGTCCTGGCATGACGATAATATTGACGATACGTCACCGATACTGTCGGCCACGCTCGAATCCGGCGAGCGTATTCAGACGATTATTCCCCCGGCCTGTGAGCGTAATACGGTATCCATTACGTTACGCAAACCCTCGTTTGAGCAGAAAACACATCAGTCATGGATTGATGCGGGATTTTATCAGCGCGTGGCCGGTCAGGAGAAAACGGAAAGTCAGGATGATGCACTGATTCAGTTATATCACAGCGGGAATATTCCCCGCTTTATGGAAAAAGCGGTGGAATATGGCAAAACGATTTTTATTGTGGGTGAAACCGGCTCCGGTAAAACCACCTATATGAAAACGCTACTGCATTATATTCCGTTGCATCTCCGGCTAACCACCATTGAGGATAATCCTGAAATCCGTTTTTATCACCACGCCAATTATGTTCATCTTTTTTACCCGGCGGATGCCGGGGATAACGCTATTGTCACGCCTGGCAGGCTGATTCGTGCTAATTATCGGATGAACCCTGACCGGATATTACTGGCGGAAATTCGTGGGCGTGAAGCGTGGGACGCGCTGAAAATTGTCGGCTCGGGACATGAAGGACTAATCACCTCCATGCACGCGGGCAGCCCGGAAGAATGTATTGAAGGGATCATTGACCGCTGCTATGAAAACCCCGACTGCCGGAATATTCCTTTTGATGTGCTGTTACGCAAGGTACTTAAAAGCATTGATGTCATCGTCAGTATTGACATACACGGCGATGTGCGCCGGATGAGTGATATTTACTTTAAGCCAGTTCATTTAAACAGCATGAAAGAGGCATTCAGACAATAACTCTGGCAAATAACATTACCCTAAATACGCAACCTTTCATTAATCATACCGGTGACTGAAATGAAGAAAGTCATACTCTCCTTATTATTTCTCGGCGTTATGGCGTCATGTTCAACATCCGCAATGGCCGCTGATGCCTGCGAAGTGGTTTTATGCATGTACGGTAAAACAACGGGAAACAGCGGCAGCAGTGAATGTCATTCCGCTGAACGGGCATTCTTTAATATCGTGAAAGAGAATAAACACGGTTTTCTTCCTGACCATACGGCCGATGCCAGAAAATCGTTTTTACTTGAATGTGATTCGGCAGACCCGGCGGCTATCAGTCAGGTCATCAGTAAATATGGCCGCGTTCGTGGTTAATACTGGCGAGACGGGCACAGAGCGTGACGGTTTTCAGGTTTTTACGGCTTCTTTTTTTCGCGGATTAAGGAGCGAAGAAACTGGGGCCGTAAAAATGAGGCAGCGGACAGAAATATTTTCGCGGGTTAAAGAGCGAAAATAATTCAGGCACCGCGCCTCACCTGCAAACAGCCGTGCCCACGCGGATTTTGCAGGCCGGGGGGAGCCGGATAAATTTCGCCGCCCCAGCGAGCGAAAAGCTGTCGCCCACGACAGCGGTTTATTTGGGGGGCATCGCCCCGCACACCGTCGCAGCTAAGTCTCCGGCCAAAAGCCGGTAGCGTGGCGCGACCACCCTCTTTAAAGGTCAGCTTCCCTTTTATTCCCGCTACGAGGAACGAGTAAAGGGAATAAAAAGGCGAAAGCGACCGTCTTAAAGGGGGTGGTCGCGCGTAGCGAGCGACGGTGTGCCGCCTTTGACCCTGGGGGTTTTGGCGCGGCGTTCAGCCACGACATTACCCCCATGCGGCAGGCAATAAGGGCGTCCAGCCCGCATGTACTGGCGCACGCCGTTTCGTGCAGGGAAGCATGCTTTCCGGTACATGGCCGCCCAGCGGTCACCTTCTTCGTCCCTTACGTTCGCCCCGCCTTTTCGCCCGACACCGTGGGGCGAATTGATGGGGCGATGTCATGGGGCGAATCGCTGACGAAGGAGGCATAATGATTTTAAATAAGCTTGCCGCTTCACTGTCACCGCCAGTGAACGGGATGCTGGCGCTGCTCGCTTTTGTGCAACAGCAACAACTGATACTGGCGTTATTAGCGGGGCTGACGATGCCGTTTTTTGCATCAATGAAAAGCGATGAACGGCAGAATGCCCCGTTCTGGAAAAGGCTGATTATCGCTTTTTCCCTGCTGTGTTTTCTCTCTGGCACACTGGCTCCGATAATTATCGGATCCTTTCAGTGGCTGTATAAGACCAGACTCATCAGTGATAATACGGTACTGGCGTGGTCAGTACGGATTGCTTTCACTGTAGCGGGTTTTATTTTTCATATTCTGCTGCGCAGGGTATTCACGCCGGAGCTGGACAAAATAAAGAAACGCCTTGTTAAAAAGACCACCCTTGAACGGGAATTGCGCACTGACGTCCGCACCGTAAAATCCCTGCTGCCGGAAACTCTGCATTATAACCCGCTGGATTATATCGACCTGAATAAAGGCATCTTCACTGGCATGGACAGGGAGAATGAACCGATGTATCTCCCGTTAAAAGACTGGCAGAAACAACATGCGGATATTATCGGCACCACCGGAGCCGGTAAAGGAGTTGCCGCTGGCATTTTGCTTTATCAAAGCATTCTGGCGGGTGAAGGTGTGTTTGTTATGGACCCCAAGGATGATGAATGGGCACCGCATCTTTACCGCAAAGCATGCGAGGATGCAGGCAAACCCTTTGCCTTAATTGACCTGCGGAAACAGCAATATCAGTTCAACCTGATTGAAGATATCACGCCCGATGAACTGGAAGAACTGTTTGTTGCCGGTTTTAGCCTAGCGGAAAAAGGACAGGAATCGGACTTCTATCGTATTGATGACCGAAAAGCAGCACGTATGGCCGCGCAATTTGTCAGTGATAATCCATCGGGAACACTCCGGGACGTTTATAACGGTGAATATGTTCAGGGCATTGCCGAAAAAATCAAAGCATTTTTCGGTAAGATTGAGGAACTGGCATTACTCAATGCTATTAACTCACCAGAAGGCTTTTCGCTTAAGCACATATTTGATGAAGGTGGCTGCTGTTATGTTGTCGGCTCCATGCGAAACAGCAAAATTATTACCGCCCAGCGCATGCTGCTGGTTCGCCTTTACCAGCTGGCAGAAAAGCGCGATCGAGTAACAGACGTACCCCGCCCCATTGCTGTTTATCTTTCCGAACTGAAATACCATTTATCCAGGCCAGCGCTGGAAGGTTTAGGCGCGGCGCGGGATAAAGGCGTCCATATTATTATGGACCACCAGTCCATTGCCGATTTAAAAGACTGCCCGGCAGATTTGAAAGGTGACGCCGTTGTCGGTGCGGTCGTTGAAAATGCCAAATTCAAACTGGTTTACCGGGTTATGGACCCGGACACGGCGGAATGGGTGGCAAGAATGTCAGGCACTATTCTGGTGGATGACGAACTCCGCAAGGCGAAAACGGATAATATGCTGACAGAAACCATCGACAGTGAGCGCACAATCCGCCAGGCCGAACGTTTCTTTATTGACAGCAATATGATCCTGAACCTACCCGATTTTGTCAGTTTTATCTTTACATCAAAAACGCTACCATCTGCTTCACTGTTCTCGCCGATAAAGGTCAGAAAGCGTCAGCTAAAAATCTTTTCAGTTTCCCCTGATATTGCCGCCGCAGCAGCCCCGGTGAAGATCATGCTGGATTTTGGCGAGGATGATAAACCAGCCATACCGGATGTGATAACAACGCACCCGGCTATTTTCTTCGACGAAAGCGAAGTCAAACCGGCAAAGCCGAAAGCTGAAGATAAAGAACACCTGTTCCGGCTGGATTTTTAAGGAGCGCTTATGCTGATTTCGTCCTTTCATGAGCGCCAGACGCGCAACAATGAGAAAATAAAACAACTGCTGAACTTCCTGAAAGAAGAAACCTACAGTGATTTTAAAACGCTGATGCAGTTATTTGGTTTCCGGGATCATAAGTCGCTTTATTCGCTGCTGGCAAAAACTGAGCGAATGGGGTTAATTCAGAAGCATATGCTTGAATCACGGACAATGAAGATTTCATTATGGGGGATCACCAGCGACGGGCTGGCGATGGTGTTGACCCCGGATGATAGAATCTTTCCCGCGAGGTTTGAACCGTCCAGAATTACCGGCTGGACGCTGGAGCATCATCTTGATAATCAGGCCGCCAGACTTATTCTGGAGAAAAAAGGTGCTTCGGGATGGATTAACGGCGACAGGACCACTTTTATCAGCCAGTATCAGGTGAAACATCGCCCGGACGGGTTACTGACCCTGCCTGACGGTAACGTTATTGCCATTGAAACCGAGCGCCGCCTGAAAACCCGGGCCCGTTATCAGTCGATCATGGTGAGCCACCTGCTGGCCCGTACCCGCAAGCAGTGGATTTACGTTTTTTATGTTGTGCCCGATCCACAGAAGAAGCGTGCGCTTGAACTGCTGTTTGACAGCATCAGGTATGTCATCATCAACCATCAGCACATCCCGCTTGAAGAACGCCACCGTCGGGTGTTTCGCATTTATACCTTTGATGAACTGAAACACCTGCCATTAGGCAGCTATACGTAAGCTTTTACTCAGGCCATCGAGATGGCCTCACCGGCCTGGCGGCGATACCGCCAGGCCGGAACTTTTTTATTCCACTGCGAGGCGCAGACTGTTCGGTACTCGCTGTGCTGCGTTCCGCCTCAGTCTGCGCCTTGCAGCGTTGCCGGTAAAAACTGAATCGCCACGGGTTTAACAGACACCTCGGAGTCATTTAAAATGGCTTAAAGAGAGGTGCCCATGAGCGGTAAGCGTTATCCCGAAGAGTTTAAAATTGAAGCAGTCAAACAGGTTGTT
>NZ_NHZE01000008.1:0-151591 GCF_002207995.1 Pantoea sp. VS1 | reverse complement strand
TTAGGTATAGTGCATAATTATGTCACTGGGAACAAGAAGATGATTTTCAATGACGGCCAAATCATTAACATGTCAGAATAAAAGCATGACATGGGATATAATAATTTATTATATGATTGAATATTTTTTACTAGTTTAAATTTCATTGCGGGAGTTGTGTTTGAAAAATAGACTCCAACTCAATCAAATTATTTATATTGAAACAAGCCAATTAAAATTATATGCATTTACTTGATTGTTGGTAAAACTCAAGAGCATTTTGAATTAGAGCTTCTTGATTCACATATTTCATCTCATCATAAATTGGCAGCAAAGTGGCAGCAGAGCTCAACGCTATGTGCCACTTTTCATCACTATTCGGCTTAGATAAAACTTAAAAATCATTAAATCACTGATTTTTCTAGTTTAAAATTGAGACTTATCATCGCTTGTTCGGTGGTTCGAACTTAGCGAAGGCCGCCAATAACTTGTTCATCTGATTTACTTGAGTCACCCTTAAACAGGTGGCTTTACTATTTTGACTTCAACAATAGCGATGTAAGGCCAGCATTTTTTACTGATACAGTTAAAACTCCAATGCGCAGCACCCTTCCCACTTTCAACCTGAAATCACCTGTCTTGCCAGCCTTTCCGGCTCATACTGCCTCACGCTGTCATTGTGTTGACAACCGCCTCTTACAAACAACGACGCGAGAATCTATCTCATTAAGCCTGCATGCAGCCTCAACTTCCTACAGAACCACACATTTGCACACCAAGCGTGGCACATCCCAGTGACTGCCAGCTATTTACTTGCTAACATAACTACTCAAAAACTATTCATATATCTATTCACAAAACTATTCAAAAGCTACTCAAACACATGTCATTACATTCAAAAAACATACGCCAGCTTCTCTATAGCGGGCCGATGACAGCAAGACAACTCATTGAAAAAATGGGCATAAGCCAGCCTACGCTTTCCCGTGCGATTAGAGAACTGGGTGATGACATCGTCAAAATCGGGGCGGGTCCATCTATTCAATATGCCCTGCGGGATACGTTTCGCGGATTCCGCTCGGCCCCGATTTACCGCGTTACCGATGAGGGGCAAATCAAACCTCTCGGCGAGCTGATTCCGGTTCGTCCGGAAGGGTTTGTGATGGTGCAGGCGGACCACAAAAGCTTTCACAGTGACGGGCTGCCGTGGTGGCTGTTTGACATGCGACCACAGGGCTATCTCGGCAGAGCGTATGCCTCGACTTATGTCAGCGGGCTCGGTCTGCCGGCGAATCCCGAACAATGGGCGGACGCAGATGTCGTCAGAGCGCTGCTGGCGCAAGGTCATGATGCGATTGGCAACCTGCTGATCGGCGAGCAGGCGCGCAGCCGTTTCCTGGAAATGCCCGAACCGACTCCCGTGGAGCGCGAGACGGCGTATCCCGAGCTGGCGCGGGCCGCGGGCGCTGGTGAGGTGCCGGGCTCATCTGCGGGTGGCGAGCAGCCCAAATTCTGCACCTATACCGAACGCGGTCATGTGCTGGTGAAATTCACCGCAGCAGATGACAACCCAGTCAGTGAACGCTGGCGCGATCTGCTGATGGCTGAACATCTGGCCCTGAAAGTGCTGGGTGTTGAGACCGACGTGTTTGATATTGCAGGGCAGCGCTTCCTCGAAATCCCCCGCTTTGATCGGGTGGGCAAAATGGGCCGTATCGGCGTGTTTTCGCTGCGCGCGCTTGATGCGGAGTTCGTCGGCAATGCCAGCGCAAGCTGGCCGGTCCTCGTCAACCAGCTTGTGGCGGAAAAGTGTGTCCATTCTGAGGCCGCTAATAGCACGGCCCGGCTTTGGGCATTCGGCATGCTGATCGGCAATACCGACATGCACGCCGGTAACCTGTCATTCATCAGTCGCCATGGCCGTCCTTATCACCTCGCGCCAGCTTATGACATTCTGCCGATGGGCTTTGCGCCCAGAGCGGGCGGCGCCATCGTGAATACGCTGCGGCCAGCGTCACTGCCGGAAGTGGTCAGCAGCGATACATGGCGGGAAGCGCTGGCTTTGGCGGAGGAATTTTTGTCTCTGGCGAACAGTTGCGATGGTTTCTCAGCGCGTTTTGCGCCCTGCCTCGCCGCGTTACAACAGCATCTGGATGAGGCCCGAGCGCGCATCGCCCGACTCGGCTAAGCGCGTTTCCTGATTGATAATTCCTTCAAAGCTGCATCCTCGAAACAGGCAGTGATTAACCGCCTCGCACCCGATTTTTGCCCCCGCAACTTTGCAAAAGTAAAACGATCGGTTTACTTTTTAAGGTATGCGTAAAAAACAACACATCCTGAACGCTGCCGAGCGGCTGTTCTACAACAACGGTTTTCATGCCACCAGCACCGATTACATTTGCCGTGAGGCGAAGGTCTCCACGCGTACGCTCTATCAGCACTTTCCGTCGCGCGAGCGGTTAACCGCCGCGGTGATGACCGCGCGCCGGCAGCGCTTTGTCGATTTATTGTCACAGCCAGACGATCCAGCGGCCATCAGCCAGCTGTTTTCGGTGCTGGAACAGTGGATGCAGGCGGAAGGATCGCTCGGCTGCTTTTTTGCCAAAGCGTACGGTGAGTATGCGGAGCAGGATGCTGAGCTGGCGGCGCAGGCGCTGGATTATCGCTACTGGCAGCGCGGCTACATCCGTGCCTGCGTGGCGCACTCGCACAGAAATTCGCCGTCAGCGCTGGCCGATGCCATCTGGATACTGTTTGAAGGGGCGATTATGGCCGGGTTGGTTGACGGTCCGCAGGCCGCGGTCACTGCGCGTCTGGCGGCTGAGCAACTGATGGCGGATGCGCCATGAAAGCCTCACTCCGCCTGACGCTGAGCGGCTTTATGCTGATCGCCGTGACCTACGGACTGGCGCGTTTTGCCTGGGGAATGATGATGCCGCAGGTGGCGCAACAGATCAGCTTCAGCCCACGCGCGTCGGGCATGCTGGCCGCCTGCAGCTATCTGGCTTACTGCCTGGCTACGCCCGGCGCCACGCTGCTGCTGGCGCGCTGGGGCGTGCGCAGCACCGCCATACTGGCAGCGCTGACGGCTATGTTCGGCTTACTGCTGCTGGCCGCTGCCAGCAGCGCATGGCTGATTGCCAGTGGGCTGTTTATCGCCGGTCTCGGTGCCGGTCTGGCTTCCCCGGCGCTCGCCAGTGCCGTGAGCCGGCAAATTGACGCGTCGCGGCAAACCGCCGCTAACACGCTCATCAACGCCGGCACCGGCGCGGGCATCATTGCGTCAGTGCCCATTTTCATACTGGTGCCCGGCGGCTGGCGCGCGGCCTGCTGCTGTTTTGCTGCGCTGGCGTTAATCAGCCTGCTGCTGGCACGCTATTGCCTGCCCGCCGGGCGTGCGGATCCACCGGGATCGCCGGTTGGCTGGCGCGATCGGTTGCACAACCGCGCGCTGCTGCGGGTGATCATCATCGCTTTTCTTAGCGGTGTCGCCAGCGCGGCGTGGTGGTGTTTTGGACCGGATGTGTTACGCCAGCACAGCCACCTGAACGAGGGCCACGCCAGTATGCTGTGGCTGGTCAGCGGCGCAGCCAGCATTCTCGGCGCGCTGACCGGCCCGCTGGCACGCTGCATCGGTATGCGTCAGGTGTACTGGCTGGCGCAACTGGCGATGGCCGTTCCGCTGCTATTGCTGGCGGCACTCACCCACTTTAGCTACTGGCTGGTACCGGCGGCGGCACTGTGCGGCGCGGGATATGTCACGCTGTCGGGTATTCTGCTGGTTGCGGGTGCCGCCGCCACGCCACAGAATGCGGCCTCCGGCGTGGCGGCGGCGTTTCTGACGCTGGCGATTGGGCAAATTGGCGGGGCGATACTCTTTGCGCAAATCTACAGCAGCAGCGCCGCTGCGGCACTGCTGCTGTTCGCTGCCATCCCGGTTGCGCTGCTGGTTCTGGTACCGGCTAACCCGCCACAGCGCGCTGACGCTTAGCGTCCGGTGGTGAGCCAGCGGCTGAGGATGCCGGCACTGGAGTAGCCGCGAATGATCGCCGCGTAGCTGTCAAAGCGATTGCTCACTTCGCTCACCTGGTTGTTATACAGATCGCTCTCGGCGCTCAGAACATCCAGCAGCGAGCGGCGTCCGAGGTGATACCACTGATCGAAAAAGTCTTTGCGGATGCGGTCAGACTCGACAATCAGACTCTTATACAGCGCGGCGCGATCGGCCATGGAGTGCGCATCCTGGCTGGCGGCGCGCACGCGATTCTCCAGATCGCGCCGCTGCTCCTGCACCTGCTGACGACTGGCTTCGGCGCGTTTAATCGCCGCAATCTCCTGCGCGTTGGTTGAACCGCCGCGGAACAGGCCCCAGCTAACGTTGATGCCGGTTTGCCACGCCTGCTGACGACCGAGCTGATCCTCACGCGTGCTTTTGCTTACCGTCCAGTTGAGTTTTGGCAGGCCAGAAGCTTTGATCGCTTCCGCTTCTTTAAACGCCGCTCGCGTTTCTGCGCTGGCGCGCTGGATCAGCGGATGATAATCCAGGCTGGCCAGCTGGCGGTTGAGATCGCCAAAATTCATCGCCCAGCGATCGCTGGCTGGCAGCGTCACGCGGCTGTTGCCCATCAGGCGGTTCAGCGTGATTTCGACATCGCGTGCGCGCGACTCAGCATTCTCCAGATAGCTCTGCGCCTGCAGCAGCCGGCCTTTGGCCTGCGTCAGTTCGCTGCGACGGCCAGTATCCGACTGCACAATACCGCTCAGCATGGTGGTCAGTTCCGTCATGCGCGCCACGTACTGCTGGCTGATGGCAATGATCCGCTGCTGCTTGTTCCACTCAATCAGCGCGTTGCTGACCTGCATCGCCAGCTCTTCTCGCTGCGCCTGCGACGCCTGCTGCGCCGAGGTCACGCGCTCTTCGCGGCTCTCGATGGTGCGGCTGGTCTGACCGAAATCAATCAGGTTGGTCGCCATCGATACGCCGAGAGCCGGCACGTTGCTCTGACCGTCATAGCTTTTTACCCCGCCACCAAACTCTTTAGTGGCCGAACTGGCGCTGACATCCAGCTGCGGCCAGCGCTGCCCTTTCGCCTCATCCACGCTGGCAGCGGCGGCATCGGTCTGCGCCACGGACGATTTCAGCGCCGGGCTGATGCGCCAGGTGATGCGCGCGGCCGAGAGGAATTTCTGCCGCAGCTCGGATTCAGCCACGGTTTCATCCACCGCGCCGCTCAGGCTGACCGGGGAACGCGCCACGGCGGCATCGGCGGCGGTGGTTCTGGTTTCCGCTACCGGCGGGCTGACATAGCTGAACTCGCTCTGTGCTTTTACTTCTGCTTCATTCACCGGCACCGGCGCAGGCTGCTGTGGGTTGAAAGTGCGTACCGATTTCAGCAGCGGATTCGTCTGCTTTGGTTCCGGCTGGCGCTGCTCCTCCGTCAGGAAACCACCGCCCTGCACCGGCTGCACCGGCGGCGGGGCAATCGGCGCTGCTGGCGCTGGTGCTGGTGCCGGCTGAGCGCGTGGCACGGCGACCGGTGGAGCAACCGGCACGGCCTGAGGTTGCGTAAACATCGGTTGCGGTGCCGGCGCGGTTGCAAAGCGCTGGGCTGGCGCAACAGGCACGCGCTGTACCGGTGCGCTACGTACCGGTGCCGCGGCGGGGGCGGCCGGGCGATGTCCGCTCATCTCGGCAAACATCATCAGTTCACTGGTCGAATCGGCCATTACGCTGATGGCCGGAGCCATCATGACCGTAATGCAACCGGCAAGCAAAGAGAGGCGCCGCGCCGCTGCGCGACGGTGCATATTATTATTTTTCATGGTTATTAACGCTCGCGGAAGGCTTCTTTCGCCTTAAGTACCGGCTTCAGCAGGTAATCAAGGATGGTTTTCTCGCCGGTGCGGATTTCCACCGTGGCCACCATGCCGGGAATGATCGGCAGATCTTTATTGCCTGCGTGCAGCGTGCTTTTATCGGTGAGGATCAACACGCGGTAATAGGTGTCATCCGGGCGGCCGGAAGCGGCTTTCTGATCGTCTTTCAGCGTATCCGGACTGATGTATTCCACGTGGCCATCCAGTCCGCCGTAGATGGCGAAGTCGTAGGCGGTGATTTTCACTTTGGCCGGCAGCCCCGGACGCAGGAAGGCGACATCAGAAGGACGGATTTTTCCTTCCACCAGCAGTTGCTCTTCCAGCGGCACGATTTCCAGGATGTGCTCACCGGGCTGAATCACGCCGCCGATGGTGTTAACGCGCACGTTTTTCACCGTGCCGCGTACCGGTGCGGTAATGGTGGTGCGCTCGACCACGTCCGCGCGGCCAATCAGGTTTTCGCTTACCTGGCTGAGTTCCAGCTCCAGTCGTGCCAGTTCGGTGTTGGCATCAGACTGGTAACGGTTACGCCGCTCGACAATCTGCGCCTGGATGTCGTTCGCCTGGCGCTGCATGCGCAGCAACTCGACCTCAGACAGCAATCCTTTCGCCGCCAGCGGCTCCGCCAGACGAATTTCACGCATCGACAGGGCATAGCTGCGCTGCAGTGAGTTAATACTGTCGTTCAGCGCGCGCTTGCGTGATTCATAGGCTTTGGTCTCCTGCGCAACCACGGCAGGATCGCTCTGCACCTGCTCGTCAAACGTCAATGGCTGCGCGTAGGCTTCGGCACGCAGACGCGCAATGCTGCCCTTCAGGCCAATTACTTTGCTCAGCGCCTCGCGATAGCTTGATTGCGCACGCGTCGGATCGATTTTCAGCAGGACGTCGCCCCGGTTGACCACCGTGCCTTCACGCACATTCATTTCGGCGAGAATGCCGCCTTCCAGACTCTGAATCACCTGCTCGCGGCTGCGGGAAATCACTTTTCCGTCGCCTTTGGTGATCTCCTCCACCCGCGCATAGTTTGCCCAGGTGAGACCGATGCCAATCACCGCGATGATGATCCACATCACCAGTTTCGATCCCGGCGTGGTTTGCGACAGCAGGGATGCCTGCACGTCATTCATGAATTCGGCATCCGCAGCGGAGAGATTTTTGCTGCGGCTGCGCCATGGCATTAACTTGATCATACTGCGGCCTCCTCTGCCGCGGCGACGGCGGGCTCTGACGTTGCCGAAGCATCGTTAGCCGGCGCGGGTGCGCGCGCCGCCTGCTCTACCGCCTGACGCGGCGGCTGGCGGGTTTTACCTTTACCTTCCAGCGCGGCCAGCACCTGCTCTTTCGGGCCATCCGCGACAATTTTTCCTTCCTCAACCACGATGATGCGGTCGACCAGCGCCAGAATTGACGGACGATGCGTCACGACGATCAGCGTGTGGCCTTCGCTGGCGCGACGCAGATGCGCGAGGAACTGGCTTTCGGTCATGCTGTCCATGGCGCTGGTTGGTTCATCCATCAGCAGCACTTTGGGCCGCGTCAGCAGGGTTCGCGCCAGCGACACTAACTGACGCTGACCGCCCGACAGCCCTTCACCGCCCTCGCCGACCGACAGGTTGATGCCGCTCGGATGGCGCGCCGCCACGTGATCGAGACCGGTCAAATTCAGCACACGCAGCAGTTCATTCGCGGTGGCATCCGGCCGGCCAATCATCACGTTCTCGCGCAGCGTGCCATAGAACAGGCGCGCATCCTGGCTGACGAAGCCCACTGCTTTGCGCCAGTCGGCCGGATCGATCTGGTTAACATCGAGTCCGTCGGCGGAGATCTGCCCTTTCACCGGCTGATACAGACGCGCCATCACGCGTAACAGCGTCGATTTACCGCTACCGATGCGGCCAAGAATCGCCACGCGCTCACCGGCCTTGATGGTCAGCGAGATGTCTTTGAGGATCTCCGGATTGGGCTTCATCGGCGGTGCCGGATAAGAGAAGCTGACATTGCTGAGGGAGATCTCGCCGGTCAGCGGCGGATCGGTCAGGTAGGTTTTGCTGCTGTCGCGATCGACCGGCATCTCCATCAGCTTATTCAGCGAGGTCAGCGCCGCTTTGGCCTGCTGATAACGCACCGCCAGACCAATCACCTGACCCAGCGGGCCGGTGGCGCGGCTGGCCAGCATCACGGTGGCTATCATCGCACCCATGGTGAAGGTGCCGGCGTTGATCAGATAAACCCCGGCCACCACCAGCATCACGGTCTGAAACTGCTGCAGAAAGGTCACCACGCCGGTTGCCAGCGTCGAATAGCGTTTTGACTTCATTGAGTTAGCCGACTGCAGCGCGCTGAAGTTCTCCCAGCGGCGCTGCATATGCGCTTCACCGCCCACGGCTTTCAGCGTTTCCATGCCTTCAACCGACTCGATCAGCACGCCCTGTTTCAGCGACGCATCGCGCAGGTTCTCCTTCATGATACGCGCCAGCGGCCACTGGATCGCGGCGCTGACGATGATGATCAGCGGGATCATCATCAACGGAATAATCGCCAGCGGACCGCTGATAAAGAAGATCACGCCGACGAACATCAGGATAAACGGCAGATCCGAAATCGCCGCCAGCGTCGCCGAAGCAACAAAATCGCGCACCGATTCGTATTCACGGATCTGGTTGGCGAAAGTGCCTGATGAGGCCGGCTTGTGCTCCATCTGGATCGACAGCGCCTGACGGAACAGCATGCTGCCCAGCACCAGGTCGGCCTTTTTGCCCGCCATGTCCAGCAGATGCGCCCGCACAAAGCGGGTAATGGCTTCGAAGATCATAGCGATGGTGACGCCAATCGCCAGCGACCACAGCGTAACAAAGGCCTGGTTCGGCACCACGCGATCGTAGACGTTCATGGTGAAGAAGATGCTGGAGAGTGCCAGCACGTTGATCAGCACGGCGGCAATGGCGGCGCTGCGGTAGTAACGGCGGTAGCGCCACAGAGTGCTGAACAGCCAGTGACCTTTAACTTCCGGCAGCATTTCGCTGGCGCGCTCATCCAGTACCGCCGCCGGTTTCGCCATCACCGCAAAGCCGGCGTAAATCTCGTTGAGCTCCGCCAGACTCATCTCCACCGCTTTATCACTCACCTCCGGCATGATCAGCTGGAAGCGCAGCTCGCGCTGATTTTCCTCATTGGTGTGAATGCGCCGCGACAGCACAATGCAGCCGCCGCCGTTCTGCCGCAGCAATATCATCGGCATCAGTTGCTCCGGCAGATCCTGCAGGCGGCGTTCGACCATGCCGCCGGTAATGCCAGCGTTCTCCAGAGCGGTCATCGCCTGCGACGGCGACAGCAGCGTCGCTTTTGGCAGGCCGGCGACCAGCGCCTCTTCACTCTTCTCGCGTTTGTAGTGTTTGCAAATCCACGCCACGCTTTTTAACAGCGTGTCATCCACGGTGGTTTCGATACGAGCAACAGAACGCGCATCCTGCTCCACGGCATTCTGCTTCTGGTCCATCATTTCCCGACTCCTGTAAACCTGACAAAAAACGGTGGACGCATCGTCCACCGCAGACTTTTCTTTGAATTGGGAAAATTCTGACAGAAGGCAGCTTTCAGGCCGTCCAAGACTTGTCTCAAACGGTGGAGAATATTTATGAATAAAGTGGGCAAAGCCCGATTGAATGCGGTCTGGCGACCGATCGATTGCAGAATAATCGCGGCGCTGTTGAGCGCTGTCCTGGGCGTGTTATCTTAGCTGCTCGCTTTACTGCAACCGGACAAAGAGCAATGGCAAAACAGCGGGTAGGTATCGTATTTGGCGGCAAGTCGGCCGAACATGAAGTGTCGTTACAGTCGGCCAAAAATATTCTTGAGGCGATCGATAAAAACAAATACGACGTGGTGCTGCTGGGGATCGACAAACAGGGCGAGTGGCATCTCAATGACGCTTCAGGCTTTCTGCTCAACGCCGACAATCCGGCGCTGATTGCCCTGAACCGCTCCGGTGAAAACGTGGCGCTGGTGCCCGGCAGCCGCGCGGAACAGCTGATTACGCGGCAGCAGGCGCAGCCGCTGTCGCAGCTGGATGTCATCTTCCCGATTGTGCACGGCACGCTGGGCGAAGATGGCTCGCTGCAGGGGCTGCTGCGCATGGCCAATCTGCCGTTTGTCGGGTCGGATGTGCTGGGTTCCGCGGTCAGCATGGACAAAGATTTCACTAAACGCCTGCTGCGCGATGCCGGCCTGAAAGTGGCACCGTGGCTGAGCGTCACCCAGACGCAGCGCGCGGCGCTGGATGTGCAGGCGGTGATTGCGCGCTTTGGCCTGCCGCTGTTTATCAAGCCAGCCAATCAGGGTTCATCCGTTGGGGTGAGCAAAGTGACGCAGCCGGACGAATTCGACGCGGCGCTGGATCTGGCGTTCCGCTTTGACCGCAAAGTGCTGATTGAACAGGGCATCAGCGGCCGTGAAATTGAATGCGCGGTGCTGGGTAACGAGGCGCCAGAAGCCAGCCCGTGCGGTGAAATTGTGGTGCACGACGCCTTCTACTCGTATGACACCAAATATATCAGCGAGAGCGGCGCGCAGGTGGTGGTACCGGCTGACATCAGTGCGGAAGCCAGCGAGGCCATTCGGGCTGTAGCGATTACCGCGTTCCAGGCGCTGGAGTGCTTTGGCATGGCGCGCGTTGATGTATTCCTCACCGAAACGGGCGACATTATTGTCAACGAAGTGAATACCTTACCCGGCTTCACCAACATCAGCATGTATCCCAAACTGTGGCAGGCGGCCGGCCTGAGCTACAGCGATCTGATTACCCGCCTGATTGAGCTGGCGCAGCAGCGTCATCAGCAATCCAGCCAGCTGAAAAGCAGCGTATAACCTGCGATGGCGTGGCTCAGGCCACGTCATGCGCCATGCTGCGTGGCGCGATTGCCGGTGAGGTCTGATTGCGGCCGTTGCGCTTGGCAACGTAAAGGTGTTTATCCGCCGCCGACACCAGCCGGTTGATTACCCCCGGCCATTCACGTTCGTTAACCGCACCGCCGCGCGCCAGGCCGAGGCTGACCGTCACGGTCACGGTGTTGCCCTGAATCCAGAACTTCTCTTTCACCATTGCCTGCCGAATCACTTCGGCCAGCTGAAACAGCTGGCTGTGGGTGTAATCAAACACCACCACCACGAATTCTTCGCCGCCAAAGCGGCACACCAGGCCACGACTGCCAACCACGTGCTGAATACGGCGCGCAATTTCCTCCAGCACGCCATCGCCGGCATCATGGCCAAAATTGTCATTAATGGCTTTGAAGTAGTCGACATCCAGCATAATCACGCCGGCTTCACGCTGCAGGGAAAACGGCTGCTGGCGCAGGTTTTCATACAGGCCGGAGCGCGACAGTAGCTGGGTGAGAAAATCGTAATTGGCGCGCAATGCCAGGCGATGGTTAAGCTGGCGAATGGCGTCCATGCTCACCGCCACCAGCAGCGGGCTGAGCGCCACGGTGGCCACGCCGAGCCGTGCAGAAGTGAGATGGCTGATGGGCAGCAGCGAATCATCGCCCTGAATATTCATCACGCCGTGCGAGACCAGCACGATCTCGGTGATGCCGGTGAACAGAATCACCAGGCTGGTGATCGGAATCGGCAGAACAATGGCACACCAGATCAGCGCCGGTACCGGGAAGGTCAGACTTCCCGCGCCACCAATCAGCGCCCCCACCGTGAGCGACAGCGCCACGGCGAGCAGCGGCAGCAACCTGGCCGGATGAATCAGCGTCCGCAGCGGCACGCTGCGCAGCGGACGCGTCAGCATCACCGGCAGCAGCATCAGCGAGGTGGAGAACTGCTCGCTGAACCAGTCGGCCCACGCCACCACAAAGCGCGCGTTGAAGTCGATATCCTGCGCCCACGCACCCCAGGTAGCGCAGGCTGCCGCGCCGAGCAGGCACGCCGGAAAGATGCGCATGGCGTTGAACACCTGGCTGTTTGCAGTTGGCGATTGCAGATGCTTAATCAGCATGCTCACTGACACCAGGATAAACAGGATATTGGCAAAATTAATCGTCACCGCTGGCAGTGCCCAGCCGGAAAAAACCGTATCGTTGAAAATCATGGCGGCAAAACACACCAGATAACTGGAGGTGGTGTGTAAAAACGGGTTGCGCACCATTAAACCGGCGATGAGGGCATTCACCGGCCAGAACAGGGAAAACTCTTCGGGAATACGCAGGTGGCTGCCAACAAAGCAGAAGAACAGCGTAATAAGACACAGCGAAAGAGCATTCTTTTTAACATTATTCTCTTCAAACAGCTTAACGTGCATACGTCTGAACCCTGTAACCTGAAATCGCTGCCATCCGTCGCTGGCATCAGCAATCATTTAACCTGAAAAATCCGTGCGATAATTCGCTAATTAAACCGGTGTTCATCGCCCTGCTCTGCGACTGAGCGGCGCTCACTCTGCCATGAAAGCCAGAGACGAGCTACCAGCCCCGCCAAAAGGGAGTGAAGCAGGCAGGCGCTGTGAGCGGCAATTATGCCGTATAAATAAAAAAATCGGATATCCGGGATATCCGATTCTGGCGAAAAAAACTGCATGACTGTGCGCGGGAACGTTATTTCACCGCCACCGGCCACTGGCTCAGCCGGATGCCGCGCTCACCGGCGCTATCCCCGAAATCCTGCAGCACCGCTTTCACGTCCGGATCCATATACTCGGCGTTATCGTGATCGACAATCACCACGCTATTTTCCGGGATCTCCGCCAGCAGCCCCTGCAACTTCGGGTTGTGCATAAAGGTCAGGTTTTGCTGAAAGCGCAGCACGTAATGGTCGTCATAGCGGGTAAGCTGCAGCGCGTTGCGGTGGCTGTGGTAGATGCTGCACAGAATCTGCGTCGCGATACCGATGCCAATCCCGGCCAGCATGCCAAACACAATGATGCCGCCGATGGTGGCAAGAAACGGCATGTACTGCTGCGCGCCCATGCGAATCTGTTCGACGAACAGGCGCGGCGTTGCCAGCTTATAGCCGGTATACAGCAGCACTGCGGCCAGACTGGCGAGCGGAATTGCGTTAAGCAGAGCGCTGAACCACAAGCCACAAATCAGCAGCAGCACGCCGTGCAGCAGAATCGACAGTTTGGTTTGGGCACCAACGCTGACGTTGACCGAACTGCGCACAATCACCGCGGTAATAGGCATCGCACCGAGCAAGCCGGCGGTCAGGTTACCGATGCCCTGCGCGAACATCTCTTTATTCGGTGACGGCGCCGGGTGCTGCGGACGCAGTTTTTTCAGCGCCTCCTGACTGAGCAGCGTTTCAAGGCTGGCCACCAGCGCCAGCGTAATCGCTACCACCCACACCGACGGATTCTGCCACGCCAGCCAGTCTGGGGTTTCCAGCTCCGCCACCAGCGCCGACATACTGTCAAACGCCGGCAGTACGATACGCGGCAGGCCTTCGCCGAGGCTGGGAAACAGGCGATCGCCCAACACCGTGGCGAGGCAGCCAAACAGCACCGCCACCAGCGGGCCGGGGATCCAGCTCAGCGCTTTAACTGCCTTGATCGCGGGCGTGGTCCACAGCCACAGAATCAGCAGCCCGCTACCGGCCACCAGCATCGCGCTGAGCGAAAACGAAAACTCCCCGCTGACCAGCGACTGCAGACCGGCATCGCTCGCTGCGCCCAGCGCCACCGGAATCTGCTGCATAATCAACAGCAGGCCAATGGCCGCCAGCATCCCTTTGATGACGCTGCCTGGCACCAGTGAGATAAAACGACCGGCGCGCAGCAGGCCGAGCATGCACTGCAGCACGCCAGCCAGAATCAGCGCGGTGAGAAACGCGGAAAAGCTGCCGAGCGTCTGGATTGAGGCCACAACAATGGTCACCAGCCCCGCCGCCGGGCCGCTCACGGCATAGCGCGAGGGACTGAGCGCGGTAACCAGCAGACCGCCGATCACCCCGGTGAGCAGACCGGCAAAGGGCGGCAGACCGCTGGCCTGCGCGATGCCCAGACACAGTGGCAGTGCCACCAGAAACACCACCAGACCAGCAGGAATATCCTGACGAAGCGTTTGCAGATTCATGATGAGGGTTCCTCTGACGATTGCTGGATTAACTCTTTCAGATGGCCGGACTGCAGGTCATAAACGCAGCCAAATACATCCAGCTGCTGTCCGGCCTGCCAGGCCTGTTGCACCGGCTCGCAGCGCACCAGCTGGCTAAACTGGGCGATAACATTGGCTTCAACCAGCCGGTTAAGCTTGCTGCTCTCCTCTTCCTGCGCGGGACTGGCGTGATACGCCACTAATCCCTGCTGCAACGCACGGCGCAGCGCGGCAATGCGCCTGGCGAGCGCCGAATCCTCCTGCGCTAACGGGCTGGCAGGCAGACCCAGCGCCGCCTGCACGCCGCCGCAGCCGTAGTGACCGCACAGCACAATGCGCTCGACGCCGAGATAAAAAATCGCGTACTGCAGCACGCTGAGAAAGTTGTCATCATCGGGTAGTACCATATTGGCGATATTGCGGTGCACAAATAGCTCGCCCGGATGCGAGCCGGTCAGCACTTCTGCCGGTACGCGACTGTCGGAACAGCCAATCCACAGGGAGTGGGGTTTCTGCTGATGCAGATATTGTTCAAAGTAATCTGGATTACGCTCGCGGCGCTGGAGTGCCCAACTGCGATTTTTCGCTAACAAGGGTTTAAGGGTCGTCACAATTATCTTCTCTCTGTATCCGCAAATAGCGCTTCCGGGCAAATAAATGCATGGCGCAGCACGGTTTTAGCGTTCTGTGGCAGGTGAATACGGCGCTTTCTCACAGAAATTGGTTATAGACGCTTATGAATTGATTTGCACCAGGAATATTTCAGCCCGGCAGAAGAAGCGACCTTATGTAAAATAAGTGTCAGCAAATGTCATGGCAAAGTAAGTTAATGCAAGTGACGCAATCATGGAGCACTCCATTAAAAGTCAATACAATCAGATTATTAAAATTAATTTTTAAAACGCATTTCGGATGCACTGACAAATATATACACGTAAAACTTTTGCGCCTTTACGCTGGTATGGTGGATTACACTCTGCTAGCTGAGAAAAATCCTAATTACTAAATTTATGAATAGTGTTATCAGCTGGTTTTAACGTTATTTGCAATGATATTTCACTGAAGGCGGCGGAAGGATTAAGTAAGAGATCGGGAAAATGATAAGCAGAATAATAATTACAAAGAAACGTAAATATCACTGGCGCTGACTGCCTGCGATAAGCGCCCGCCAGGGCAGGCGCTATTTCGCTTGACGAATTATTTACCGTTCCAGACTTTCATGCGGGATTCACGCACCTGCAGCTGCTGTTCCGGGGTTAACTTATTGTAGTTTTCAGCCATGCCGCTCTCCCAGTCGCCGTACAGTGGATTTGGCAGCACAATGAACTGGGTGCCAAAACGCTGATGGTTGAGCGTGACAAATTGCTGGCGCTGGGCGTTGCCCTGATGCCAGGTGGCGCCGCCGAAGTCATTCAGGTTATCGCCGATATACAGCACCACGTTATAGCCGGCGTTTTTAATCGCGTCAAAACGCGCCTGTTTGTTGGAGTTGCCGGTGCTGAGACGCACGGTTTTGTCGCTTACGCCGCTGAAGCCCAGCTTGTTGAGATTATCGACCGTGGCCGCGTAGTCTTTCTGATCGCGGTTCGAGACGTAGAACATGGTGCCGCCGTGGCTATTCACGTAGTTGGCAAATTCGACGGCACCGGGCACCGCGGTCGCCTGGCGCGCCTGCGTCCACGCTGACCAGGTTTTACCGGAGAACGGCTGGCCGTTTTTTGCCTGCCACGCGCTGTAGGCGCTGTTATCGATCATGGTTTCATCCAGATCAACAATCACCGCTTTGGGTTTGCCGGTGAGCGAAGGGGCGCTATCGAACGCCATGCGTGCCGTGTTGAACGCCTGCCAGCTCAGCGCCTGATACTCGCCAGACTGCTGGAACCAGTTGACTGCCAGTACCGACTGCTGACCGAGTTGCTGCTGAGCCTGCTGTTTTTGCGGTTGGGCACAGCCGGTGAGCGTCAGGGCAATCAGGCCTGCCGCGGCCAGCCAGGAGGTGTTTTTCATCATGTCGTCCTTAAGTGATTATGGTCAGTTTTTGTAAAGCTTTAAAAATGTAGCAGTTAACGTAAGCTGTGGGCAGAGGAAAACCGGGGTCAGGTCACAGGAGACACTTATGGATAATCGCGGGCCGCGCTCGGCGCTGCTGGAGAGTCAACGCTGGCTGGAGTATGCCTTTCAGCCTGCCGGTCAGCCGGCACCGGCCGCTGCGGCGTACGGACAGCAGCGGCACAGCGCAAAAGTGGTGCTGGCCGGGCAAAACCGGCCGCCGAAAAGTTGTGAATCCGATGGGGTGATCAGTGACGATCATCAGCCGGTTGCGGTTTACACCGCTGACTGTCTGCCGGTGCTGTTTGCCGATATGAAAACGCATCAGGTGGCGGCGGTACATGCCGGCTTGCAGGGTACGCTCGGCGGCGTGCTGAGCAGTGCCCTCGATCGGCTGCTGGCGGGTGGCGCGACGCCGGCATCCCTGCTGGTGGCGATCGGTCCGGCGATCGGCCCGTGCTGCTACGAGCTGGGCGTTGATCGCATCGCACAGATGCAGCAGCGCCCGGACCTGCCGGCGCTAAGCTGGTCACAGCAACAGCCGCATAATCCGCAGGCAATCCGACCTCAGGCACAGGCGCATCATCAGGGAGTATGGTTTGATTTGCCTCAGCTGGCGCAGGACCTGCTGTTACAACGTGGCATCCCGGCGGCGCAGATTGATCGCGTAGCGGTGTGTACTTATTGCATGGCGGAGGCGGGTTCGAGCTATCGCTATAACACCCATTTTGACAGCGGCTATCAGTCACGTTTCTCGTGGATTCGCCGCCGCGCGTAAGCACGCTTCACCTCCCTGTGAAGCGCAGGCCTTAGTGAATGATGGCGTTGAGCGCCAGCACACCGGCGAGGCCGAGGATGGAGATCAGCGTTTCCATTACCGTCCAGGTTTTCAGGGTTTCAACCACGCTCAGGTTGAAATAGCCTTTGAACAGCCAGAAACCCGGATCGTTCACGTGCGAGGCGATCACGCTGCCTGAACCGACCGCCAGCACCATCAGCGCCGGATCGGTATGGGTAGCGGCAATGATCGGCGTCACGATGCCGGCGGTAGTGATCGCCGCGACGGTGGCCGATCCCAGCGCGATGCGCAGCATTGCCGCCACCGTCCAGCACATCAGCAGCGGTGACAGCGACGATCCTTTCATCAGATCGGCGATATAGTTACCGACACCGCTATCCACCAGCACCTGCTTAAAGGCGCCGCCGCCGGCAATGATAAAGACGATCATGGCGATGGCGGCAATCGAATCGCCACACATATCCATCACCTGCTCCATTTTGCGCCCGTTGCGCAGACCCAAGGTAAACACCGCAATCACCACGGCGATAAACAGCGCCACCGCCGGGTTGCCGATAAATTCAAAGAACTGGCGCAGCGCATTCTCTTTCGGCATCGTCAGTTCGCAAACTGCCGCAATCGCCATCAGAACCACCGGAATCACCGCGGCAAAGATGCTGATAAAGAAGCCCGGCATCTCCTCTTCAGTGAAGATTTTAGGGTTATACAACCCTTCCGGCGGCGACTTTTCGAAGCTTTTGAGGAATTTTGAGAAGATCGGGCCGGCAATGATCACCGTCGGGATGGTAATGATTAAGCCGTACAGCAGCGTGGTGCCGAGATTGGCACCAAAGATGGTGGCAATGGCGGTTGGGCCGGGATGCGGCGGCAGGAAGCAGTGCGTCACCGACAGCGCTGCCACCATCGGCACGCCGACGTACAGCAGCGGCAGCAACAGCACAAAACCGACTTCATAGAACATCGCCAGACCGACGATCAGTCCGGTGACCACCAGCGCCCACTGCAGCCGCTGTTTACCGAACGCGGCAATCAGCGTGGTGGCCACCCGCTGGGCAGCGCCGGTATCGGACACCAGCCGCCCGAGCATGGCACCAAAGCCGAGGATCATCGCCAGGCCGCCGAGCGTGGAACCAATACCTTTCTGAATCGAGGCCATCACATTGAGCGGCGTCATGCCTTCGGCGATACCTACCACCGCCGAGACAAACACCAACGCAATGAAGCCGTTGACCTTGAAGACAATCATCAGAACCAGCAGCAGTATCACACCCAGCACAATTATGGTTATTGGCATTTTTTATTATCCTTAGGAAGACAGAGGGGTGTTTAAGGTTTAGGCGCGCGCCGGCAATTACGCCAGCCGCGCCACGGCATTACACGGCGACGCGCATACCGCCATCAACAAACAGCAGATGGCCATTGACGAAATCAGATGCGCCCGACGCCAGGAACACCGCCGCGCCAATCAGCTCTTCCGGCTTGCCCCAGCGCGCAGCTGGCGTACGTTTGGTCAGCCAGCCGGTGAAGGCCGGATCGTCAGCCAGCGTCTGGGTCATCTCGGTGACGAAATAGCCCGGCGCAATGGCGTTAACCTGAATATTGTGGCGCGCCAGCTCCACGCACATGCCGCGCGTCAGCATGGTGACCGCGCCCTTGGAGGCGGCATACGGCGTGATGGTGTCGCGGCCCAGTTCGCTCTGCATCGAGCCGATGTTGATGATTTTTCCGCGCTGACGCTGCACCATTCTTTTCGCCACGGTTTGTGACACCAGAAACACCGCTGTCTGGTTGACGGCAATCACGTCGTTCCAGTCCTGCTCGGGAAACTCGAGAAACGGCCGGCGGCGCTGAATGCCGGCATTGTTCACCAGGATATCAATCGCGCCCCACTGACTTTCAATCTCCTCCACCGCCTGCTGAACCTGCGCCGACTGCGTGACGTCAAAAGCCTTCGCCCGCGCTTGATATCCCAGCTCGCGCAGTTTCGCCGCGCCCTGCTCTGCGCCGCCCTCGGTGGTGGCGTTGATGATCACTTCCGCCCCCGCCTCCGCCAGACCGCGCGCCAGCAGAAAACCGATGCCGCGCGCCGAACCGGTGAGCAGCACACGCTTGCCCGCCAGAGAAAATAGCTGACTCATACTGACTCCTTAAAACGTTAACTGGACTTTCGCCGCCCGGGTTTTATCTCCGGCAAACTGCAGCGCCGCGTCGATATCCTGTAAGTCATACTCGCCGCTGAACAGCGGCAGCGGATTGACCACGCCGCGTGCCAGCCAGTCAACCGCCGTGTTGAATTCGTGGGTGAAACGGAACGAACCGACCAGATTGATCTCTTTGGCGATCAGCGTCATCAGCGGGAAATCCGGAATGGTGCCGCCCATGCCAACCTGTACCAGCGTGCCTTTGGCGCATACCACGTCGAGACAGCGCTGCAGCGAAGACGGATGGCCGGAAGCCTCGAAAGCGACATCGAAAAAGCCTTTATCTGCAAGGTATGGCGTGAAATCACCGTCAGCAGCGTGGATCACCCCGGTCGCACCCATCTGCTGGGCCAGGCTGAGCGAGCGTTCGCTGATATCGCTGCAAATAATCTCCGCGGCTCCGCGGGCTTTGGCAGCGGCGGCAATCAGACAGCCAATCGGCCCGACGCCGGAAATGAACACGGTTTTGCCGCTCAGATCGCCCGCCTGCTGCGTGGCGTGGATGCACACGGCCAGCGGTTCAGCAAACACCATTACGCTGTCATCGGCCTCCTGCGGAAACGGCACGCACTGCGCGCTATCGACCACTTTGTATTGCGTGAAGCCGCCATCCACGTGTGGCAGATACATGGCGCTGCCGAAAAAGCGCATTGAGGTGCACTGATTTTGCTGCTCGCGCAGGCAGTATTTACAGCTGCCGCACGGCTTTGAGGGATTGACCGCCACTTTTTGATTGGGCTGGAGCTGCGGATCGTCGCTCTCCACCACGTAGCCGATCACTTCATGGCCGAGGATCATCGGCATCTTCACTTCGAAGCTGCCGACTTTACCTTCCTGATAGTAGTGCAGATCGGACCCGCAGATGCCGCCGCGCGTGATGCGCACCAGCGTGCCGGTGCCGTCCCACTGCACCTGCTGCTGTGCGACGCTGACCTGTTTTTTGCCGGTAATGACGCAGGATTGCGTTTCAATGTTCATCGTAGCCCCTTCAGTGCTGTAGCAATGGGGGCTATCACAGCGGGATACGGCCGGCGAAACTGTGACGAACATCACTCAAAGCGATGTTACAAAACGGCTGTTACCGGGAACGTGATGCAGAGAGGCGGAAAAGCAGACGGCGGCCATCCCTGACCGCCTTAAAGAAGGATTAGCTACCCGACATCAGGTCGTGGCTGTATTTGAACAATTCCGAATCCGAGCGCAGGCCGAGCTTTTTCAGCGCCGACTGCTTTTGTCCGCTCACGGTTTTGCGGCTGCGTTTAAACTTCACGGCAATTTGCGACACGCTGAGCCCATCCAGAAAACAGCGCACCACTTCTACTTCGCGCGGACTGAGGGTTTTGACCTTCTCATACATATTGCCTTTGCTGGAGAGATCGAGGTTTTCGTTGATGGCGTCTTCATTCATCACGTAGAGGTTTTCCACCTCGTACGCCACTTCCTGCGACAGGAATAGCCGCCCCTGCGCCACCTGACGAATTGCCTGGACGATCTCCTGCATATTGTGGCTTTTTCCAATAAAACCCTTAACGCCGGCGCTCAGCACCATTTTGACAATCGCCGGACTCTCCATGGACGATGAGATCAAAATCTTTTGCTGCGGATAGTGATTTCGCAGCTGTTTCACCAGGGCCAGGCCATCCAGTTCCCGCTCGCCCAGCAAAAAATCCAGCACCAGCACATCTACCGTGGTGCTGCGCAGCTGACTAAACAGTTCATTACTTGAAGACCAGGTCCCGACCAGATGAATATCGGGTTCGTGTTTCAGGCATAACTCGAAAACGGTACGAACCATCGGGTGATCATCAAGGACAGCGACACGCACCTGTTTATTATGTGCATATACCATTCTTTTATTCCTTTATTACAGTCTCAATTTTGTCCAGTACTGATAACCACACCAGTGAAAATGACCTGAAAGTATGCGCTGACCGCTGCCGGGAATATCGCCTGCAACGGTTTAAACCAAACGTCACCAGGTTAACAAAAATTAGAATATTGCTTACGCGTTTAACTTATTACCGCTATTTAAAAGGTAGTTTTACCGGATGAATGGACAGCAGCGGTGAGCGGCCCCGGAAAAACTGCGAAAATTCTGACGTAACTCTGCGAAAGGACCACATAAGAATTGTCTTGAAAGGTCATTTTATGGATAAACCGTTGAAATTTTTGAAAACAAAGCAAAAGCAATATCTAAAAAAATCCGCGAATGTTAATAATAAGTTAAACATTCGAGAATGGTCGCAAAATATCCTTAATGCGGCATTAGATCAGGCAGGCGGGAAAAATCTCTTTATACTCCGTTTCCCTTATCGGCATTAATGACTTTATTTTCTTCAGGAACGCACGGTGTTTAATCCTGTTAATTTCATCCGTCTGGCGGGCGTGGTCCTGTTTATTTTTTTTGCCGGCGCGCTGCAGGCGCAGGTCAAACCGTTGCAGCTTTTAGCGCGTTACGACACCGCCCAGCCCGCGCTGCAGCTGGCGGAGCCCATCTCGTCTGCCTTTCGAAATAAAGTGATTAAAGTCGCGGTGGCCGGTAAAGCACAGCCACCGATATATATGGATACCGATACGCGCCGCTTCGAAGGCCTGAGCGCCGACTACCTGTCGCTGATTCAAAGTATGCTGGAGACCAGCATTGAGCTTTATCACTTCCCCAGTCATAGCGCCGCGCAGCAGGCGGTGCTGAAAGGCGAAATGCATATGCTGGCGATTTACGTCGCCCAGCCGTCGTCACAGTCGCAGCCGCTGCTGGCCAGCGCCCCGTGGATGCTGGATTACAGCGTGATGGGGCTGAAGACCGACAGCGACCTTTTTCTCAATAACGGCATGCCCGAGCAAATCGCCTGGTCAGGCACGCCGCTGCAGCGCCAGTACCTGGAAGAGACATACGAAAACGCGCAGCTGGTGCGTTTCCCGGGCTACTATGATGCCGTCGCTGCCACCGTTTATGGTCAGACGGCGCGCGTCTGGGGAAACGCGGCAACGCTGACGCACCTTAATCGCTATCTGTTTGCCAACGCGCTCACTATTCTGGCCGACGAGCATACAATTCCGCTCAACGTCGGTTTCGGCATCAGTCCGCTATATCCTGCGCTGGCCGACGCCATCAACCAGGCGCTGCCGCAGATTCCGCTGTCTATCCGCATGCAGATTGCCAAACGCTGGCAGCTCGATCCCCATCATGTACTGCAACGTAATCCGCTGGCGCTGACCGCCGACGAAGAGCAGTGGCTGCAAAACAACATACACATCGAGACCACCTTGCCGCTGGCGCAGGCACCGCTCAGCAGCCGGACGCCGGCAGAGCAGTTTCGCGGCATGGCGCCGGACGTGCTGGAGCTGATCACCAGCCAGACCGGCCTGAATTTTGTGGCGCACGCCAGCCATGAACAACCCGGTGGACGTCCACTGCCAAAGCTGTTTCCGCTGGAAATTCTGGAGCCACAGTTCGAAGCACAACCGGCTCTGATTACGCGTCCGTGGCTGGTTTCGCATTGGGTGATCATCCGCAATCAGCAGCCGGGAAACATTATGGCGCGCGACACCTTTCCGTTTGGTTCGGCGCTGATGCTAAAAAATCCGCTAATGAAAAGCTGGCTGCAGGAGCACTATCCGCACCTGTCGGTCAGCGATACCGATCGTCCGCTGGATGCGCTGCGCCAGTTGCTGGCGCGCAAGGTTGATGCGGTGATCGTGCCGAAAATTTTTGCCGACTACCATCTGCGCAACCATTTTGGCAGCGGGCTGATCGTCGAGGGTACGCTGGGCGCCGATCCCGCACGCTTTGTGATGCGCGTTGAGCCCGGCAATGAGACGCTGATCAGTATTCTCGATAAAGCGCTGCTGGCCATCCCGCCGGAAACCCTGTTTAAGCTGATGGCGCAGTGGCGCCAGGCGGAACCACCGTTTCTCAGCAGCTCGTGGCAGAATTACAAGCAAACGATTCTGCTGATCGTTTCGGTATCGCTGGGATTGATTCTGTTGATCCTGCTGTGGAACCACCATCTGCGCAAAGTGATTCAGCAGCGTATGCAGGCAGAGAATGCGCTGAAAAATCAGCTCAATTTTACCCACACGCTGTTTAATGACTCGCCGGTGGCGATGTACATCCGCGATAAGCAAACGCGGCTGGTGGATTGTAATAATGCCTATCTGCGCTTTTTGCACATCAAACGCGACGAGGTAATCGGCAAACGACTGTCGGACGTATTCAACACCAATAACGCCAGCATTCACACCATCGAAGATGGTTATCAGCAGACATTGCTTGATGGTGAAGCGGTAATGCGCGACGTCCAGCTGATGTTTGGCCAGCAGGCCTTCCATCTGTATCACTGGACGCTGCCGTTTCGCGATCGGCTGGGGGAAGTTGCCGGGGTGATAGGCGGCTGGGTCGATGTTACCGAGCGTAACGCGCTGCTGCAGGAGCTGCAGCTGGCCAAGGACACCGCAGACAAAGCCAACCGCTCCAAAAGTGAGTTTCTCGCCAGCATGAGTCATGAGATCCGCACGCCGCTGCACGCCATCATTGGATTGCTGGAGCTGGAAACCCGCTCGCAGCCGTGTGAGACGCTGTCCGAAAATATTCGCGTCGCCTACAGCTCGGCGCGTGCGCTGCTGTCGCTGATCGGCGATATCCTCGATCTGTCAAAGATCGAATCTGGCCAGTATCAACCCACGCCGGAAACCGTCTACCTGCCGGATGTGATCGATCAGGCGGTGACGCTGTTTCGCAACAAGGCCGAAAGCAAAGGGATCGATCTGCGCGTAGAAATGGACATCGCGGCCTACTGGGTACAAACCGATCCGCTGATGATCAACCAGATCCTGTCTAACCTGTTGAGTAACGCCATTAAATTTACCGATCGCGGCAGCGTAACCGTGGTGCTGATGCAGGGGATTGGCCAGGAAGAAGAAGGTTGTGAGTTCGTCATAGAAGTGAGCGATGACGGCTGCGGCATGACCGAAGAGCAGCAGCAGGCGATCTTTGAGCCGTTTGTCCAGGTCGGTGAACGTCAGCAGCAGCAGATTGGCACCGGTCTTGGCCTGAGCATCTGCCGTAATCTGGCAGAGCTGCTGGATGGCGAACTGATTGTGGAGAGTACGCCAGGTGAAGGATCGGTGTTCTCCTTCTACTTCCGCGCGCCGGCCGGCGAACCGCGCGATCAAACCCAACCGCATCTGTCACAGCCGCTGGTCACCGACAAGCTGTCGGTGCTGGTGATTGATGATCATGCGCCTAATCGCCTGCTGCTGGGTAAACAGCTGGAGCTGGCGGGCCATCAGGTGGTGGTGAGCGAAAGCGCCGTCGAAGCGCTGAAGCTGTGGCAGCAGGATCCGCTGCGCTTTGACCTGATCATTACCGACTGCAATATGCCCGGCATGAACGGATTTGAATTTGCCCAGGCGCTGCGCCAGCATGAACGCCACCATCATCTGCCGCCGATCACGCTATACGGCCTGACCGCCTCCGCCGAGCAGCACATCATGCAGCGCTGCCTGCAGGCTGGCATGAACGACTGTCTGTTCAAGCCGCTGAATCTGGATACGTTGCTGGCGCAAATCACCCACTGTCCGCGCCGCACGCCAAACGCGCCTGACAGCGAGGCTGCCGCCGGCGTGACCGGGCAACCTGCTGCTGACATCCCCGCTGCCGCGCTGCCGGCCCCTGCGGCGGTTCCGACTTTTGCGCCGCTGCTGATGCAACTGGCTGAGCGCGATCCTGCCAGCTGCACCACCCTGCTGGAAAGTATTCGCACCAGCCACGATGAATTGCTGGCGGCGCTGCAGCAAACCACTGATGCTCACGCGCTGTCACAGCTTGGCCATAAGCTGAAAGGCGGTGCCAGCATTCTTAACGCCAGCGCGCTGATGGAGCTGGGGCGCAAGCTGGAGAAACACCAGCAGGAAGGACACGATGTCGCGCAGCTGATTGCCGCGATCGCGTGCGAGATAAACACCGTCAATGAAACATTAATTATCTTTGAACAATATCGGCTGAAAAATCAGCAGGTTTTATAAAAACATAATCTTATCAAGACATTTCTCGGTTCGCCGGGATAAGCCGCCAGACATAATGTCCGCCAGCGCCATCATGTCGGTGTCGTAAAAGGGAGATCTATGTTTAATGCAAAAATTCTCATCGTTGATGAGCATCGCCTTGTTGCGGCTGGGGTGCAGGCTTTATTATTAATGAATGGCTTTAATTGTGTCACTACAGCAAACACAATTAATGATGGTATTGACGATGTTATTCATCAGCACATCGACATCCTGATTTTAGATCCTGATTTCAAAGAGAAAAATGGCATCGCCTTTTTACGCGATATCGTAAAATCTAAAACCTGGATGAAAGTCATTCTGCTCAGTCAGAGCAGTAACAATCACCTGCTTATACAATCACTTAGTCAGGGCGCTAACGGTTTCGTGTCGAAATACGATCCGATTCAGACGCTGATCGCCGCCATTGGCTGCGTATTTAACAATGTAAATTATCTGCCCGGCGATATTCTTGACCGGCGCCAGCGCTATGTTAATGAACAGGATATGCTGTCGCGCCTGACCGAGCGGGAAACGCTTATTTTACGTCAGCTGGCGCAGGGAAAATCCAATAAAATCATTGCCTGTGAATTAGGATTAAATAACAAAACTATCAGTACTTATAAAACTAAAATTTTTCAAAAGCTCGAATCAAAGAATCTGGTCGATATTATCGAACTGGCACGGCGAAACGGTGCCTGCTGAAGCCAAAATCAAGACCAGTCTTGCGGATTAATTCGACTGAGGCATGGCATCATCACCTCGTCCTCACCCGGGATTGTTATAGAGATTGAGTCATACAGGAATTTATAACCACAGAGCTAATTTATTAGCCCAATCTTCATGCCATTACAGGGCGCGCAGGTTTCTTCCCGTGCCTGGCGAAAGTGGTCCGATACTTTCGTCTGCGACTTGCCGCCCTGCTTTTTTTTGATGTTTCTCACAGGCTGAGCGCCGCAAATTTCCAGCCCGCACTTTTCCCGCTAGAGTTCACTCATCCGACCACTCACTGAGTAAGTGATCATGACTGAGCGTTATCCGCATCTGTTTGCCCCGCTGGATCTGGGCTTTACGCAACTGAAAAACCGTTTCCTGATGGGCTCAATGCACACCGGTCTGGAAGAGCATGCCGATGGCGCTCAGCGCCTCGCTGCCTTCTACGCCGAGCGCGCCCGGGAAGGCGTTGCGCTGATTGTGACCGGCGGCATCGCGCCCAATGCGCAGGGCGTGGTGGCGCAGGGCGGAGCCATGCTCACAGACGAAACCCAGTGCGGCTGGCACCGCCAGATAACCGATGCGGTACATGCACAAGGGGGCAAAATTGCGCTGCAGATCCTGCACGCCGGACGTTACAGTTATCAGCGCGATCTGGTGGCGCCCTCGGCGCTACAGGCGCCCATCAACCCGTTTACACCGCAGGCACTGAGCGAAGCGCAGATTGAACAAACCATCGCGGATTTCGCGCGCTGCGCCCGGCTGGCGCAGCAGGCCGGTTACGACGGTGTCGAAATCATGGGTTCCGAAGGCTACCTGATTAATCAGTTCCTGGTCGTCCATACCAATCAGCGCGACGACGGCTGGGGCGGTGATGTGGCGCGGCGGCAGCGCTTTGCACTGGAAGTGACGCAGGCGGTGCGCGCCGCCGTCGGTGATGCCTTTATTATTATTTTTCGCCTGTCGATGCTCGACCTGGTGAATAACGGCAGCTCGCTGCAGGAGACGCTGCAGCTTGCCACGGCGCTGGAGCAGCGCGGCGTGACGCTGTTCAACAGCGGCATTGGCTGGCATGAAGCGCGCATTCCCACCATTGCCACCTGCGTGCCGCGCGCCGGTTTCGCCTGGGTCACGCAGCATCTGCGCCAGCACGTCAGCGTACCGGTTATCGCCACCAACCGTATTAATCATCCCCAGGTGGCGGAAGAGATTGTGCGCGACGGTATTGCCGACATGGTGTCGATGGCGCGGCCATTTCTTGCCGATGCCGCGTTTGTCAGCAAAGCGCAGGCGGGCCAGCCCGACGCCATCAATACCTGCATCGCCTGTAATCAGGCCTGCCTCGATCAAATCTTTGCCGGCAAGGTCACTTCCTGCCTGGTCAATCCGCGCGCCTGTCACGAAACGCTGATGCCGGTCATCGCCGCCGCGCAGCCAAAACGGCTGGCGGTGGTAGGTGCCGGTCCGGCCGGTATGGCGTTCGCGCTGCAGGCGGCGCAGCGCGGCCATCACGTCACCCTGTACGAAGCCGATGCGCAGATTGGCGGCCAGTTTAATATCGCCCGCCAGATCCCCGGTAAGGCGGAGTTCAGCGAAACGCTGCGCTATTTCCGCCATCAGCTGGCAGCCGCAGGCGTTGAGCTGTGCCTGAATCATCGCGTCAGCGCCGACGAACTGGAACAGGTGGATGAAGTTATCATCGCGACCGGCATCACACCGCGCCAGCTGGCGATTCCGGGCATCGATCACCCCAGCGTGCTGAGCTATCTCGAAGTGATACGCGACAAAAAACCGGTTGGCCAGCGCGTGGCGATTATCGGTGCCGGCGGCATTGGTTTTGACACTGCGGAGTTTCTGCTGCAGCACGCCGATCGCGAGGAAGACTTCTACCAAAGCTGGGGCATCGATCGCAGCCTGCAGGCGCGCGGCGGTTTAGTGTGTCCACAGCCGGCTCCTGCCGAACGCCAGATCTGGCTGCTGCAGCGTAAATCCGGCAAACCGGGCGCCGGGCTGGCGAAAACCACCGGCTGGATCCATCGCGCCAGCCTGCAGGCGCACGGCGTGCAGATGTGGGGCGATGTCGAGTATCTGAAGATTGATAATGACGGGCTGCACCTGCGCCATCAGGGGGAAGCGCTGACGCTGGCGGTAGATAACATCGTGATTTGCGCCGGTCAGGAACCGCTGCGTACGCTGGCGCAGGCGCTGACCGCACGCGGCAAAGCCGTGCGGCTGATCGGCGGCGCCGACGTCGCGCAGGAGCTGGATGCACGGCGCGCCATTGCTCAGGCCACTGAGCTGGCGCTCAGCCTGTGATTAACGCAGCTTGACCGAACGCAGCACCACAAATTTGGCGTTAGAGGCCACCAGCTCGCAGTTGCCAAACAGCTTCTTCATTTTCTGATGATAGCCAAGGTGGCGGTTGCCGACGATGCGCAGCTCGCCGCCATACTGCAGGCAGCGTTTGGCGTCACGCAGCATCTGCCACGCCAGGTGGTCGGTCACCGCGTGCTGCTGATGGAACGGCGGATTGCACAGCACCGCATGCAGTCGGTCCGACGGAAAACCGCTCAGCACGTTGTTAACCCGAAACTGGCAGCGTGCCAGATCCTGTGGCCGGTTCAGCTCAACGTTGAGCTGGCTGGAAGCCACCGCCATGTAAGATTCATCGACGAACAGCACCTCAGCCTGCGGATTCTGTTCCAGCGCCTGCAGGCCGATCACGCCGTTACCGCAGCCGAGATCGACGATTTCGCCCTCAATATCGTGCGGCAGGTGTTGCAGAAAGAAGCGCGCGCCAATATCCAGCGCGGCACGGGCGAACACATTGGCGTGGTTGTGGATGTGATACGGCGTCTCGTCGAGCGGCCACACGGTGGTCGCCGGCACGTCCGCCAGCGCCGGGGCGCTGAAATGGCTGTAAATCAGACGCGCTTTTTTCCACGCCAGCGAAGTTTTGCTCTCACCAAGAATGCGTTCAAACAGCTGCAGCGTGGAATTGTGGATATCTTTGGCTTTACCGGCCGCCAGAATCAGGGTATCCGGCGTGACGACCGTCCGCAGCGCGCGCAGCTGGTGCTCAAGCAGCGCCAGCGCTTTGGGCAGCTTAATCAGTACCGCCGCCGGGGCAGCCGGCAACGGCGCCAGGCTATCAAGAAAGTGTACCGACGCTTCATCCAGACCGTTGAGACGCAGATTCTGCCGGGCGGCCTGCTGGCTGAGCCACGAGTCGCTGACGTGCCAGATTTCCCGATCGTTCAGCCCGCAGGTCAGCGCGCCAAAGCTGTCATTGAATACCAGCACAGGACCTGCCGGCAGCGCCTGCTGCAGCAAATATTCATCTGCGGCGTCCCACGCCTGTAGCGGGCTCTCTTCGCGCATCGGCGGGAAGCGCTGAAGCGTCAGCGTGCGATCGGTCAGTTCAAGTTGGCTCATGGAATCTCCGGCATGGTACACTTTGCGCGATTTTCGCCCTGAAAAGGGGGCGCAGTATACTGTCTTTCGTCGGGAATCCCAATGTCATTAATCTATCTGCAGGGTTACCCTGAAAACATCCTCGAACAGGTGCAAGTGCTGATTGATAATCAGCGATTAGCCGCCTTTTTGCAGCAGCGCTATCCCGATACGCATGACGTCGTCAGTGACCGCGCGCTCTATGACTACACGCAGGCGCTGAAAAACCGCTATATGCGCAGCGCGCCGCCGGTGAGCAAGGTCATCTGGGATAATAAAATCAAAGTGATGAAGCATGCACTTGGCCTGCATACCGCCATTTCCCGCGTGCAGGGCGGTAACCTGAAAGCCAAGGCCGAAATTCGCATCTCGACCTTTTTCCGCCTCGCGCCGGAACCCTTTCTGCGCATGATCGTGGTGCACGAACTGGCGCACCTGAAAGAGAAAGATCACAGCAAAGCCTTTTATCAGCTGTGCTGCCACATGGAGCCGGACTACCACCAGCTGGAGTTCGACGCGCGCCTGTGGATGACCGAACAGGCGCTGCGCGGCAACGCAGCCTAAAGAAACTCCTGCGCTTTCTGAATCAGACTGGTTTTGGTCAATGCGCCAAGGAAGCGACGCTCCTGCGCATTATTCAGCACCGGTAAACGCTCCAGCGTCACGCGCGCAAACGCCTCCCAGCCTTCACGCATGCTCTGGTGCTGGTAAATGCAGGGGAAATTATCATCCATCACGCTGCTGACCGGCGAATCCAGCGTGATCTCCTGTGCCAGCACTTTGCGCGAAATGTCATGAATTGATACTACGCCAAGAAACTGACCGGCCTGATTAATGACGTAGACGTAGCGCTCGCGCTTGAGCGAACTCACCGCCAGCGCCTGCCCGACCGATTCCGCCGGCTGCAGCGCCGCGCCGGGGATGATCAGCTGATCAACCCGCATATTATCAAAATCATATTTCGCTTCTGAGCGATTAAGGTGATGGCTTACCACCGGATAGGTGCTGGCGGACTGCAGCCGGTAGACCAGCATTGACGCCAGCACCGAGGCGATCATCAATGGGAACAGCAGGCTGCTGTTGAGCGTCATCTCCAGCACCATCAGCATCGCCATCAGCGGCGCCTGACTGACCGCCGCCAGCACCGCCGCCATGCCCACCGCCGCATACAGCAGCGTATTGCCCACCGGCAGATGCAGCAGCACGCCAGTCTGTGCCAGCGCCACGCCGAGCAGCGCACCAATCAATAATGAGGGCGTGAACAGGCCACCTACCGCGTTGGAGCCAACCGAGAGCGTGGTCGCCAGCATTTTCAGCACCAGCAGGCCGAGCAGACCCGCCAGCAGATAGTTGCCTTCAATGATTTTCACGATCACTTCATAGCCGTTACCGAGAATATCGGTGGAGATCAGCGCCAGTAAGCCAACCGCAAAGCCGCCTGCGCCTAGCCTGAGCGGCAGCGAGCGCACGCGGCTGAACAACGCTTTGCTGCGCGCAATCAGCTTGATCAATAGCCAGCCCGCCACACCCGCAGCAAACCCAACGATTACCGTCATCAGCAGGCTGGTGAGATCCATTTGAAACAGCGTGTCGGAGAGCGGATAAAGCGCGCTGCGAAAGCCCAGTGACCACATGGTCATCACCGCCACTGCCGAGGCGATAATCAGCGGAATCAGCCGCTGTAGCGCAGAGATACCAAACGCAATTTCCGCGACAAAAATCGCCGACGCCAGCGGGGCGTGATACACCGACGACAGACCGGCGGCGGCCGCCATCGCGACGATGTCACTGTTGCGCATATTGAGGGACGCTGGCAGCCAGCGCCCCAGCAGGCTGCCGCTCAGCGCCGACAGCTGCACCATCGGCCCCTCTTTACCAATCGACGCCCCGCTGCCGATACTGGCAATCGACGACAGCGCGCGAAACAGCGAGGTTTTGGTGGGCACCGCATCCAGCCGCGCGTTAATCACTTCAAGGTAATCGGTTTTCACCGTCTCCTGCTGCTCAATCGCCACCGCGTAGCGCAGGAACCAGCCGGCCAGCAGCCCGCCCGCCCCCACCAGTAGCGGCCAGAAGATCCACGGCCAGACGTGCATCGCGACCGTGATTTCGCTGTCGCTGTGAAACAGCAAATGATTGATGAGATCGATGATGCCGCGAAACGCCAGCGTGACCAGCGAGGCCACCAGGCCCACCGGAATGGCGATCAGCAGTGTGGTCCAGTTCAGTGCGTGTTTGCTTCCGCTCACCCGGCGTCCCCGCATGTCGGTTAAAAAAGGGTTTGGCATCATCATATTGGAATGCGGATCGCAGGATCAAATTTCGCCTGCCTGCGCCGCCAGGGAACATGCTACTCTGCCGCTTTCAGAGTGCAGGAGAACTAGCCGTGATACGTTTTGCCATTGTGGGAACCAACTGGATTACCCGCCAGTTTATCGACGCCGCGCACGAGAGCGGCAAAATGAAACTGAGCGCCGTCTATTCACGCAGCCAGCAGCAGGCCGACGCCTTTGTCGCGGATTATCCCTGTCCGCTGACCTTTACCTCACTGGAGGCGCTGGCGGCAAGTGCGGAAATCGACGCGGTGTATATCGCCAGCCCCAATGCGCTGCACTGTGAGCAGGCGCTGCTGTTCATGTCGCACGGCAAACACGTCATCTGCGAAAAACCGCTGGCTTCTAACCTGCGTGAAGCTGAGGCGATGATTGCCTGTGCGCGTCAGCATCAGGTGGTGCTGTTTGAGGCGTTCAAAACCGCCAGTCTGCCGACGTTCCTGCGCCTGCAACAGGCGCTGCCGCAGCTGGGTACACTGCGCAAAGCGCTGTTCAACTACTGTCAGTACTCGTCACGCTATCAGCGCTATCTCGACGGTGAGAACCCGAATACCTTTAACCCGCGCTGGTCCAACGGTTCGATCATGGATATCGGCTACTACTGCCTCGCCGCTGCCGTTACCCTGTGGGGCGCGCCGCAGCAGGTTAAAGCTGAGGCCTCGCTGCTGGCAAGCGGCGTCGATGCGCACGGCGTGGTAGTAATGGACTACGGCGATTTCGACGTCACGCTGCTGCACTCGAAAGTCAGTGATTCCCTGATTCCCAGCGAAATCCAGGGCGAAGCCGGCTCGCTGGTGATAGAGAAAATTTCCGAGTGCCAGCAGCTGCGTCTGATTCCGCGCGGCGGCGAGAGCCAGAACCTGACGCAGCCACAGCACATCAATACTATGCTGTATGAAGCAGAGACCTTTGCTAGGCTGGTGGAAACGCGCCAGGTTGAGCACTCTGCGCTGGAGGTGTCACGCATTACCGCCCGGTTGCTGACAGAGATTCGTCGCCAGACCGGCGTGGTGTTTCCGGCGGATCGGAAAGAAGTGTAAATATTGCAAAATATTACAGCTCCCCCATTGAATCTGCTCGCGGTTGCACGTATGTTGGCCGCAGCAAAGGGGAGTAACTTGTAAGCTGACCGATCGTCATTACGATGCGTAGCGCATCCGGTCGTCAGGCAACCCGGAATTGATTCTGTGTTGTAAGTGAGACCTTGCCGGAAGGCGAGGTTTGCTTGCAGCTCTATAAAGCGGCTGACGTCTTCTGACTCAGCCGTTTTTTCATTTTCAGGACAGGATACGACTATGCACTCTGTAGGCACACCTTTACTCTGGGGCAGCTTCGCTGTCGTCGTGCTCATCATGCTGGCGATCGATCTCTTCTTACAGGGACGACGCGGCGCACAAACCATGTCATTCAAACAGGCTGCCGTCTGGTCGCTGGTATGGATCTCAGTTTCTCTGCTGTTCGCCGCCGCGTTCTGGTGGTATCTCGACGGTAGCGCCGGGCGCGAAGTGGCAACCGCGCAAACCCTGGCTTTCCTGACGGGTTACGTACTGGAAAAAGCGCTGGCGGTCGATAACGTCTTCGTCTGGCTGATGCTGTTCAGCTACTTCGCCATTCCGTCTAATCTTCAGCGCCGCGTGCTGATTTACGGCGTGCTGGGCGCGATTGTGCTGCGTACCATCATGATCTTTGCCGGCAGCTGGCTGGTCACACAGTTCAGCTGGATTCTCTACATCTTCGGCGCTTTCCTGCTGTTTACCGGCATCAAAATGGCCTTCGCTAAAGAGGGCGATGACGCTGCCGTCGGCGATAAGCCGGTGGTGCGCTGGCTGCGTAAGCACCTGCGCATGACCGATGAACTGCATGGCGAAAAGTTCTTCACCCGCAAAAACGGCGTGCTGTTTGCCACACCGCTGCTGCTGGTGCTGATTATGGTGGAGCTGAGCGATGTTATTTTCGCAGTCGACAGTATTCCGGCTATTTTTGCCGTCACTACCGACCCGTTCATTGTGCTGACCTCTAACCTGTTCGCCATCCTTGGCCTGCGCGCTATGTACTTCCTGCTGGCCAACGTGGCAGAGCGCTTCTCGATGCTGAAGTACGGTCTGGCGATCGTGCTGGTGTTTATCGGTATCAAGATGCTGATCGTCGAGTTCTATCACATTCCGGTGGCGATCTCGCTGACGGTGGTCGGCGTGATTCTCGGCGGTACGCTGCTGATTAACGCCTGGGTAAACCACAGAAACGACCAGAAAGGCATCTCACGATAATCTTCTGCAGGGGCGCTAATCGCCCCTGCTTTGTTTCGCCAGCGCCAACCTTCGCGTTTCATATCTCTGTCACGCTTCCTGTCATCAGCAGATCAAAAAACCGATCTGGCGCGCACCGGCAGAATTATCTCTTTTCTCGTCAGCTCTTTTCCTTATACTCCGCCGGGCAAACCGTTTGGCGCGGAGCAACCGCGCACAACACTCATACCGCGATAAAAAGACCGTAATATGCTAAATAATCTTCTTCGACCGCTGGGTGCGCTGTTCTCAGGAAGCCTGGTAAAACAAATCATGATCGGCCTGATTGCCGGCGTGGCGCTGGCGTGGCTTTCACGCGATGCCGCGCTGGCCGTCGGCCTGCTGGGTGAACTGTTCGTACGCGCGCTGAAAGCCGTGGCACCGCTGCTGGTACTGGTGCTGGTGATCTCTTCCATTGCCAACCATCAGCAGGGGCAAAAAACCAATATTCGCCCGATCATCATGCTGTACCTGCTCAGTACCTTCTTCGCGGCGGTGGTCGCGGTGATTTTCAGCCATCTGTTCCCACAGACGCTGTCGATGGACGTCGGCGCGACCGAAATTACCCCGCCGTCCGGCATCACCGAAGTGCTGCACGGCCTGCTGATGAGCATGGTCGCCAATCCGATTGAAGCGCTGATGAACGCCAATTACATTGGCATTCTGGTGTGGGCGATTGGTCTTGGCCTGGCGTTTCGTCATGCCAGCCCGAGCAGCAAAGCCTTCCTGAATGACGCGTCGAATGCCGCGACCTGGGTGGTGCGCTGTGTGATTCGCTGCGCGCCACTGGGCATTTTTGGCCTGGTGGCATCGATTCTGGCCTCAACCGGCTTCGGTGCGCTGTGGCAATATGCCCACCTGCTGACGCTGCTGATTGGCTGCATGCTGATAATGGCGCTGGTGGTCAACCCGATGCTGGTGTTTCAGAAAATCCGCCGCAATCCTTATCCGCTGGTGTTTACCTGCCTGCGCGAAAGCGGCGTAACGGCGTTCTTTACCCGCAGCTCGGCCGCGAATATTCCGGTCAACATGGCGCTGGCCAAACGCCTGAATCTGGATGAAGACACTTATTCGGTATCGATTCCGCTCGGTGCCACCATCAGCATGGCGGGCGCATCAATCACCATTACCGTACTGACGCTGGCTGCGGTGCACACGCTGGGCATTGCCGTGGACGTGCCCACCGCTATACTGCTGAGCCTTGTCGCCTCGCTGTGTGCCTGTGGCGCGTCCGGCGTGGCGGGCGGTTCACTGCTGCTGATTCCGGTTGCCTGCAACATGTTTGGCATTCCTAACGATCTGGCGATGCAGGTGGTTGCGGTCGGTTTTATCATCGGCGTACTGCAGGATTCCGCCGAGACCGCACTAAACTCCTCAACCGACATTCTGTTTACCGCCGCCGTATGTCAGGCAGAAGCGGAACGTCAGCCGCGTACCGCCGGTTAACCCGCGTCGCGGCACCCACCGGTGCCGCGCTTTAACCGCTGCCGCTTTAAAGCGTCACGCCACTCTTGAAGATCGCCAGCTCGCGGAAATCATTAGCTTCATTGCGCGCCGGCTGGCCGTTCGCAATCGCCACAATAGTCTCAACAAACTCCGCCAGCAGCGTCTCCATGCTGGTGCCCTCCAGCAGCCGTCCGGCATTGAAATCAATCCAGTGCGGCTTTTTCTCCGCCAGCGGCGTGTTGGTGGCGATTTTCACGGTGGGCACGAAGCCGCCGTACGGCGTGCCGCGTCCGGTGGTAAACAGCACCATATGGCAGCCGGCTCCGGCCAGCGCGCTGGTGGCGACCGCATCGTTACCGGGCGCGCTGAGCAAATTGAGCCCCGGCGTGCGCAGCCGCTCACCGTATTTCAGCACATCCACCACCTGACTCTGCCCGGCTTTTTGCGTACAGCCCAGCGACTTCTCCTCCAGCGTGGTGATGCCGCCCGCCTTGTTGCCCGGCGATGGATTTTCATAAATCGGCTGCTGGTGATCGATAAAGTAGCGCTTGAAGTCGTTAATCATCGCCACCGTTTTGTCGAAAATCGCCGCATCACGGCAGCGGCTCATCAGGATGCGCTCGGCACCAAACATCTCCGGCACTTCGGTCAGCACCGTGGTGCCGCCATTGGCGATCATCTGGTCAGAGAAACAGCCGAGCAGCGGATTGGCGGTGATGCCGGAAAAGCCGTCCGAGCCACCGCATTCGAGACCAAACTTCAGCTCGCTCAGTTTGCCCGGCTGGCGGCGGTCGTGACGCATCACGTTGTACAGCGCATGCAACCGCTGCAGGCCGGCTTCCACTTCGTCATCCTGCTTCTGACACTCCATAAACTGCACGCGCTGGCTGTCGAAGCCGCCCAGCGTGTCGCGAAAGATATCGACCTGATTGTTTTCGCAGCCGAGTCCAATCACCAGCACCGCGCCGGCATTGGGATGACGCACCATATTTTGCAGCATGGTGCGGGTATTTTCGTGATCCTGCCCCAGCTGTGAACAGCCGAAGGGATGGCTGAACAGGTGCACGCCGTCGATGCCGGCCGCGTCGTCACTCTCCCGGAGAAAGCGTGACACAATCTGCCGGGCGATGCCGTTCACGCAGCCGACGGTCGGCAAAATCCACAGCTCGTTACGAATGCCAACCTCGCCCGTGGCGCGACGATAGATCTGTACCTCACGATCCGCCGCCTGCGGTGGCAGCGTGAGGTGTTCCGGCTGATAGTGATAGTCATCGACATCGCTCAGATTGGTGCGCGCGTTGCTGGAGTGAATCAGCTCGCCGACGGCGATCGGCTGAGTGGCATGGGCAATCGGCAACCCATACTTAATCACCTGCTCGCCACTGTTGAGCGGTTGCAGCGCAAACTTGTGGCCGCGCCCGATATCCTGCTGCAGCGTAATCCGCTGTTCTGCGACGATAAGCTGGGTGCCGGCCGCCAAATCCTGCAGCGCGACGGCGACGTTGTCGCGTGAATGTATTTTGATTGCCTGTTGCATCGCGTTATCTCAGTTGGCTAAGGGCCGTCCGCATGCCGTGGACGAGAATGTTGTGCAGCTGCTGGCTGACCGCCGTAACCAGGCCGGGCCGCTGGGTTAAATCTTCGCCCCAGTGCTGCGCGTCGCTCAGTACGTCGCTCACCAGCTGCTGCGGGGTGAGTTGATCGGTGAGGACCGCCGGCCACAGCCGGGCAAAACGCTGCAGCCAGTGCGCGTCATCCTGCAGCGGCCACTGCCGGTCATCCTGCTGGCCGCGATAAAACGCCAGCAGCGCGGCAAAGGCAAAGATGAGGCGCGGCGGCCAGTCGCCACGCTGCTGCTGCGCCTGCAACAGCGCCGGCAGCAGGCGCGTACGGAATTTGGTCATGCCGTTGAGCGCAATCGCCAGCAGCGCATGGTGAATAAACGGATTGCGAAAGCGGCGCTGCACCGCATCGGCAAAGGCGTGCAGCTCGGCGCGCGGCAAATCCAGAGTTGGGATCACCTCTTCGCGCAGCAGGGCATCGACAAAAGCGGCCAGTTGCGCATCGTTCATTGCCTCGCTCACGCTCGCCAGCCCGGCCTGAAACGCCACCGGCACCAGCGCTGTGTGCGCCCCGTTGAGGAACGCCACCTTCTGCGCTTTGTACGGCGTGATGTCATCCACCCGCCTGACGGCAGGCGCCAGCGCCGTCAGCTGCAGCTCATGCATCAGCGCATCCGGTCCCTGAAGCACCAGCTGGTAATAGCGCTCCCCGGCCACCAGATAGCGGTCGTCATAGCCCAGTTGGGCTGCAATCTGTGCGCCATCCGGCGGATAGCCGCTGACAATGCGATCCACCAGCGTGTTGTAAAAGGCGCAGTGCTGCGTCACCCACTGCGCAAAGGCCGCTGGCAGCTGCCACTGCTGGCAGTAACGCAGCACTAATGCGCGCAGCGTGTCGCCGTTATGGTCGATCAGTTCACACGGCACGATCAGCCAGCCTTTATCGGCGGCACCGGCAAAGTGCTGATAACGCGCCCACAGCAGCTGCGTCAGTTTGCCGGGAAACGACGACGCGGGTTGATCCTCCAGCCGATCCTGTTCGGCATACGCGATGCCGGCCTCGGTGGTGTTGGAGAACACAAAACGCATCTGCGGCGCGCGTGCCAGAGCCAGGAATTCTTCGAACTGCTGATAAGGCTGGATTTCACGATTAAGGCTGCGGATCAGCCGGGTTTCGCTGAGCGGTTCCCCGGCGTCATTCAGCCCGCGCAGCAGCGTGGTGTAGAGGCCATCCTGCTGATTGAGCGTCTCCGTCTGCATCCGGTTGCGCGGTCGCACCACCACCACGCCGGCATCGGTGCCCTGATGTTCATTAAGCCAGTCGAGCTGCCAGTCGATAAAGGCACGTAAAAAGTTGCCTTCGCCGAACTGGATCACGCGTTCGCTATAGCGTGCGCCGGGGAAATCGCGGCGGTTGAGTCGCAACATGTCGCTTCCTTGAAGATGAAATCGGTCAGCTAATGCGCAAAAGTTATCATACCAATTTCAGCGAAAGGGAGATTTGTTTGCCAACTGCGTCACATTATCCATCATTGCCATACGGCGAAAGCCGGCGTGCATCTTATTTCAATAAACTTAAGACTATGTATATTATATAAATTAAAGATAAAACCTGAGCAGGCGCGCAGGTTCTTAACTTGCCAGATGGTATAACAGCTTCAGCGCTTTGCGACATCGCAGGGTAAGTGGTATAACAACTTACCGTCTTTCACAGAACCGAAAAATCATGGACCTGAACGAATCCCGCCGCCTCTACCAGCAACTCGCCAGCGAACTCAAGCAGCGCATCGAAGCGGGCAGTTATGCCGTGGGAGCAAAGTTACCGGCAGAGCGGATGATTGCGGAGGCGCACCAGGTGAGCCGCACCGTGGTGCGGGAAGCGATCATCATGCTGGAGGTGGAAGGCTACGTCGAGGTGCGCAAAGGGTCCGGCATTCATGTGATCAGCGACCAGCCACAACCGCGCGACAGCGCCACCGATCAGCTGGAGTTTGCCAGCTATGGCCCCTTTGAACTGCTGCAGGCGCGCCAGCTGATTGAGAGCAATGTCGCCGAATTTGCCGCCACGCAGATCCGTCCACAGGACATCGTGGCGCTGCTGGCAATTCAGGAAAAAGCCCGGCAGGAAGATCACGCGCGCGATTCGACATGGGATATGGAGTTTCACGTGCGCATTGCCCAGGCCACCCAAAACAGCGCGCTGGCCGCCATCGTAGAGAAAATGTGGCGGCACCGGCTGCATAATCCTTACTGGCTCAAACTGCACGAGCATATTGACGCACGCCATATCACCAGCTGGTGCGACGATCACGACCAGATTTTAAAAGCGCTGATGCGCAAAGATCCCGCCGCCAGCAAACTGGCGATGTGGCAGCATCTGGAAAATACTAAACAGATGCTGTTCGACGCCACCGCCGATGATTTCGAGTTCAACGTTGACCGCTACATGTTCGCAGAAAATCCGGTGATCCTGCCCTGAAGCCGCAATGGCAGAAACGCTGCATTTTCAGGCTAAAAAGTCAGTTAATCTGCAATAGTGTCAGCTCGTGTAAAGCTCCTTTTGACCATCTGCGTCAAAAGGTAAAACTCCTGTGCGACCGCGACTTTACACTGTCTGAATCCCGCGATTTTTGTTACAGTTATCGCCCTTTTCTTACCCTTTGCGACAGGGCTATAAAAAGTCGCTGATTTAACAATCAATTCTGGATGGATCCGGAAATCCTGCTCAGGTGGCATACCTAAAATGTATAACTTGACCCGCCTGCGCCTAAGCCCCTCACGGGCACGTTTAACAATGATGTTCAGGAATGATTGATGGATATTTTGCAAGCATTGCTGCATGCCCTGTGGCAGCAGGATTACGAAATGCTCTCCGACCCCACGCTGGTGTGGGCGATTTATGGCGTGTTGTTCATGATTCTGTTTCTCGAAAATGGCCTGCTGCCCGCCGCGTTTCTGCCCGGTGATAGTCTGCTGATTCTGGTCGGCGTGCTGATCGCGAAAGGCACCATGAGCTTCCCGCTGACCCTGCTGGTGCTGACCACCGGTGCCAGCCTCGGCTGCTGGGTCAGTTACATTCAGGGCCGCTGGCTTGGCAATACGCCGACGGTGCAGAAATGGCTCTCCCATCTGCCCGCGCAGTATCATCAGCGCGCCCACAGTCTGTTCCACCGCCACGGCTTGTCTGCGCTGCTGATTGGCCGCTTTATCGCGTTTGTCCGTACCCTGCTGCCGACCATTGCCGGCCTCTCTGGCCTGAGCAATGCCCGCTTCCAGTTCTTTAACTGGATGAGCGGCTTCCTGTGGGTGCTGATTCTTACCGTGCTCGGCTTTGCGCTGGGGAAAACCCCCATTTTCCGCCGCTATGAAGATGAGCTGATGTTCTGCCTGATGCTGCTGCCGCTGGTGCTGCTGGTCATCGGTCTGGTGGGTTCACTGGTAGTGCTGTGGCGTAAACGTCAGGCGGGTCAGAACGGGAAGTCACAGTAATGACAGGGTTGCGTAATTTCCCCAGGCGTTTACTCCCCTGGCTGTGCGCTGGCGTGCTGGCGCTGCTGGCTATCGGCATTGTGCCCAAACTGATGCAGCATGAAACGGTGGTGAAGATCCGCGTGGCACACAGTGGCACCAATCTGCCGGACGGCTTTTATCTCTACCAGCAGCTTTCGGCGCAGGGCGTGCGGATTAAAAGTATTACCTCAGCAGGCGATGCGCTGGTCATTCATTTTGAGAATGAAGAGCAGAGCCTGGCCGCGCAGAAAGTACTGCGCCGCCTGCTGCCACAGGGCTTTGTCGTGGCAGCGGGTCCGCAGGCGTCACAGCAGGTGGTGGACGCTAATCGCCCCACCTATAGCTGATCCCCGCCGTCGGGTTCACCGCCCGGCGGCACCTCAATCCTCGCTATCCCCGCGTGTTTTTTGAATTTTTTCGTCTGCTGTCTATTCTTAAGTAAGCGCGAGCAGACGACAAGCTGGGATGCCCCTCCTGTCCGGTTTGCGACAGGTCGTCAACAATGGAAGGTAAAAACCTGATGAAACAACAACTACTGCTGGGTGCGATTCTTTTCTCTCTCTCGGGTTCACTGCTGGCAGCGGAATCGCTGTGTCAGCAAAAACAGCAGGATATTCAGCGCGAAATTGAGATGGCGAAACAGCACGACAACCAGCGCCGGGTCACCGGACTGGAACGCGCGCTGACCGAAGTCCGCGCTAACTGCACTGACGAGAAACTGAAATCCGCCCACGCTGAACGCATTGAAGCCCAGCAGCATAAAGTGGCTGAGCGCGAGCGCGAACTGCAGCAGGAGCGCCAGGAAGGCAAAGACCAGGAGAAGATCGGTAAGCGCGAACGGAAGCTGGAAGAGGCACGCCAGGAGCTGAAAAAGCTGCAGGCCGAGCCTTATTAATCGGACTTAAATAAATGATGTAATGGAGAACACCATGGCTAAAGACACCACATCTGAACATCTGCGTGCGGAACTGAAAAACCTTGCCGACACCCTGGAAGAAGTGCTGAGCAGCTCGGCTGATAAGTCGAAAAGCGAGCTGGATAAACTGCGTCACAAAGCACGCGGTGCCATTGAGAGTTCACGCGAGCGGCTGGGCGAATCCGGCGAACGCATCGCGCAGACCACGCGTGAAGCGGCGGAAAAAGCGGATGTCTACGTGCGTGAAAATCCGTGGCACGGCGTGGGTATCGGCGCAGCAGTTGGCGTGCTGATCGGCATCCTGATTTCACGTCGTTGATATGAGCGAGAATCAGAGCCACGGCCCAGGCAAAGGGGTCTTCAATGTAGGTCAGCGCGTGGTGACAACGCTGGTTGGCATGGTCGAGACACGCGTGCGGCTGGCCGTTGCCGAGCTGGAAGAGGAAAAGGCCAATCTGATCCAGATGCTGATCATGATAGGTCTGACCATGCTGTTTACCGCCTTCGGATTAATGAGCCTGATGGTGCTGATTATCTGGGCGGTGGATGCGCAGTACCGGCTGATGGCGATTGCCATCACCACCGGCGTGCTATTCGCGCTGGCGCTGATTTTTGGTTTATGGACGTTGCGTAAATCCCGGCAGTCCACGCTGTTGCGCCATACGCGCAAAGAGCTGGACACCGATCGCACCTTACTCGAGGAGCATCGCTCATGAGTCAGCGTGAACGTGAAGCACGCATTCATGAATTGCTTAATCAGGTACAGCAGCAGCGGCTGGATCTCAGCGCTGCCCGCCGCGACTGGCTGGAAAGCACCGCGCAGTACGATCGCGGCTGGCTGACGTTTCTCAGCCTGCGCCGCTATCTGGCGATTGGCAGCAGCGCGCTGGCCATCTGGTCGATCCGCAGCCCCAACCGCATCATGCGCTGGGCCAAACGCGGACTCGGTCTGTGGAGCACCTGGCGCATGATCAAATCGGCGTTGCCGCCACGCTAACTTCCCCACCTTAAACCGGATCGAAAAGGTTCGGTTTTCCTCCTTCAGAATTCCTGAATAACATCGACAGTTTATCTCGCTTACAACTATTGCTGCGCGCGACTATCATCTCCCTCCATCAGCCCGACGAACTGTTTAACGCGGTTTAGCGGGAAAATAACCCGGCAGGCCAACAACCTGCGCCAAAAACCTTGTTGGAGTAAATGATGAAAAAATTCGAAGACTCAGGCCTGCTGCTGGCACGCGTATTAATGACCATCCTGTTTATTACTGCCGGCTGGGGCAAAATCACCGCCTATGCAGGTACCGCACAGTACATGCAGGCGATGGGCGTGCCCGGCTTCCTGCTGCCGCTGGTGATTCTGCTGGAACTGGGCGGCGGCCTGGCGATTCTGTTCGGCTTCCTGACGCGCTTCACCGCGCTGTTCACCGCCGGCTTCACGCTGCTGACCGCGTTCCTGTTCCACAGCAACTTTGCGGAAGGCGTTAACCAGCTGATGTTCATGAAAAACCTGTCCATCGCCGGTGGTTTCCTGGTGCTGGGTCTGGTAGGTCCGGGCGCCTACAGCATTGACCGCCTGATTCGTCAGCGCTTTATGCCAGCAACCGCACGCTAAGCACACAAGCCGTGCAACAGCACATATACTGAATAGCAGGGGCGGGGATTTTCCTCGCCCGTTTTTTTTATGGAGGGCTTATGGGACAACTGATTGACGGTGTCTGGCATGACACCTGGTACGATACGAAGTCAACCGGTGGCCGCTTCAAACGCACAGAAGCAGTCTGGCGTAACTGGATCACGGCAGACGGCAGCGCCGGGCCAACCGGGAAAGCCGGCTTTATCGCCGAGCGCGATCGTTACCATTTATACGTTTCACTGGCCTGCCCGTGGGCGCATCGCACCCTGCTGATGCGTCAGCTGAAGGGGTTAGAAGAGATGATTTCGGTATCAGTGGTGCACCCGCTGATGCTGGAGAATGGCTGGACCTTCGACGATGATTTCCCCGCCGCGACCGGCGATTCGCTGTATCAGAACGAATTCCTCTATCAGCTCTATCTGCATGCCGATCCGCAGTACAGCGGGCGCGTGACCGTGCCGGTGCTGTGGGATAAAAAGCAGCACACTATCGTCAGTAATGAATCCGCCGATATCATCCGTATGTTCAATAGCGCCTTCGACGCGCAGGGCGCGCGCGCCGGCGATTACTACCCGCCCGAGCTGCGTGACAAGATCGACGAACTCAACGGCTGGATTTATGACACCGTCAATAACGGCGTCTACAAAAGCGGATTTGCCACGTCACAGTCGGCCTATGATGAAGCCGTAACCGCGCTGTTCCATTCGCTGGCACGGCTGGAGCAGATTCTGGGTCAGCATCGCTATCTGACCGGCGATCGCCTCACCGAAGCCGATCTGCGCCTGTGGACCACGCTGGTGCGCTTTGACCCGGTCTACGTGACCCACTTTAAGTGCGATCGTCATCGCATCAGCGATTACCGTAACCTGAACGGCTTCCTGCGCGATATTTATCAGATGCCGGGCATTGCCGATACGGTAAACCTGCCGCACATCCGCCATCACTACTACTGCAGCCACAAGACCATCAATCCGAACGGCGTTATTTCGCTGGGACCGGCTTTTGACTGGGATGAGCCGCACGGCCGCGGTTAACGGTTGGCTTACGCATGCCTGCCCTTCTCTCCCGCCATTGGGAAAGGAAGGCAGGCAGTATCGCGCTGCCTCAGGCAAATTTGATCAACACCATCCCGGCCAGCAGCAGTGCCACGCCCAGCCAGCCGCGGGTGTTCAGGCGTTGTCCGAACAGGATCCAGCCTGCCGCTACGGTAGCCACCAGACCGAAACCGCCCCACAAGGCGTAGGCCACCGAGAGATCGATCCCCTTCACTGCCTGCGACAGGGCACTGAATGCCGCCAGGACAGCCACCAGCGATACCACGCCATACAGCGGACGACGGAAGCCGTTGGCGTATTTCAGCGCGATGTTCGCCACAATTTCCAGCACGATGGCCAGCGCCAGCCAGGCCAGATGCACGACGTTAAGCGTGGTCATGATGCAGCTCCTTACGGCTGAATGTCCCTGCTTTGATCAGCGCGATACCCGCGATCAGCGTGATCAAACCCGCCGCCTTCATCACTGACAGCGCCTCGTCAAACAGCATCACGCTGAACAGGGTGATAAACAGAATACCGACGCCTTCCCACATGGCATAAGCCACGCCAAGGGCAATACGTTTAACGGCAAAGGTGAGGAAGATGTATGACAGGGCGATCATCAACAGCATAAAAATATAGCCGGCGCTACCGCCATTGACGCTGGCCCATTTCATTGACACGGTGCCCGTAATTTCGGCAGCAATCGCTAACGCTAATAAAATCCAGTACAGCATGATTTCTCTCCTGTGAGAAATAAACGCCATCCACGCGCAAACCGCAGCGTGATAGCTGAAAAAGATAAAAAGCTAAGAAGGAGAGAAAAAACTACAGCGCGAAGCGCCAGTGCCGATCGCTCAGTGAGCAGGAGAAAACGCAGGTGGGTGAAGAGGTTAATACGTAAAGTGTAACGAAATGGTTATCCATAATTTTACAACTTATCCACGTTGTTGCTTTTCCCGGTGTGGATGAAAAATTGTCCTCAGTAGTTGAACACCCGCCTATTCTGGCACAGGAAAAAGAACATTTTTGCGGATTTTCGTTTCTTTACGCAGGGAAATGGGGGTTTTGTGCGGTTTTATCTGGCTTTGTGCGCTTTTCTGCCCTCACCCTAACCCTCTCCCACGGGGAGAGGGAATAGTTAAGCGTGGTGTTGGAGGCCGAATACTCAACTCATCCCACGCACAATCGGTCCCTTCTCCCGCTTGCGGGAGAAGGTTAGGATGAGGGACAGCACGCACCTTACCCCAAAAACAAAACGCCCGCAGATTTTCACCTGCGGGCGTCTTTATAAAAAAGTCGAAACTGACCGATAAGCCGGGTTCTGTCGTGGACAGTCATTCATCTAGGCCAGTAATCGCTCACTGGCTCAAGCAGCCTACCCGGGTTCAGTACGGGCCGTACCATGTGAACCCCTATTTGGCCTTGCTCCGGGTGGAGTTTACCGTGCCACGGACTGTTGCCAGCCGCGCGGTGCGCTCTTACCGCACCCTTTCACCCTTACCTGATCCCATTACTGGGCCATCGGCGGTTTGCTCTCTGTTGCACTGGTCGTAGGCTTGCGCCCCCCAGGCGTTACCTGGCACCCTGCCCTATGGAGCCCGGACTTTCCTCCCCTCTGCCCGTCTCCCCCGAAAGGGACGACGACAAAGCGGCGACTGTCTGGTCAGCTTCGGCGCGGGATAATAGGCGATCCGCCCGCGTTTGTCACGCCTCTTGCTGCTCCAGCGCATACTTGTACAGGGCGTTTTTCTTAACTCCATGAATTTCCGCCGTCAGCGCCGCCGCCTTTTTCAGCGGCAGCTCAGCCTGCAGCAGCGCCAGCGTGCGCAGCGCCTCTGCCGGCAGCGTCTCTTCATCCGCTTTATGGCCTTCGACAATCAGTACCATCTCGCCCTTGCGGCGATTCTCGTCCGCCTGCACCCACGCCAGCAATTCACCCACCGGCGCACCGTACAATGACTCCCAGGTTTTGGTCAGCTCTCGTGCCAGCACCACGTAGCGTGCCGCGCCCCATACGCTGACCATATCCTGTAGCGTATCCAGCACGCGATGGGTCGATTCGTAGAAAATCAGCGTGCGCGGCTCGTCACTCAGTGCAAGCAGCGCATCGCAACGCCCTTTACTTTTGGCCGGCAGAAACCCTTCGTAACAGAAACGATCGGACGGTAATCCCGCCGCGCTCAATGCTGTGATCGCCGCGCAGGCACCGGGCAACGGCACCACACGCACCCCGGCCTCGCGGCAACGACGCACCAGATGGTAGCCCGGATCGTTGATTAACGGCGTGCCCGCATCGGAAACCAGCGCAATGCTCTGGCCCTCCTGCAGCTTCGCTAACAGCACGTCGGCCTTCTGCTGTTCGTTATGGTCGTGAAGTGCGAACAGTCGCGCATTGATGGCGAAATGTTGTAGCAACAGCCCGGTATGACGTGTATCTTCCGCAGCGACCAGATCGACGCTCGCAAGCACCGTCAGCGCACGCTGCGTGATATCACCCAGGTTACCGATCGGGGTAGGAACGATATAGAGCGTGCTGGCAGAAATCTCTGCCCGATCGAGTTGTTTCATTGTTTCATCCGAATTGCCGATTTAATATTGAGCATCTTGAAAAAAACATCACTGGATACAGTATGCTTCCTTCGAAAGTCGTACGTCATAAAGCAGGACGCCTGGTCCCTGTTTTGCTCGCGGGCCTGATTCTGGCCGCCTGTAGCGGCCAGGGACCGCAGCAAACCTCAAGCGTAAACGTGCAGGGTCCTGCCACGGGCCGCTCTGACTATTATCTGCAGCAGGTGCAGCAAAGCAGCGATGATAGCAAGACCGACTGGCAATTACTTGCCATCCGTGCCCTGCTGAAGGAAGGAAAGTATCCGCAGGCGCAAAATCAGCTCGGCCAGCTGCCACAGCAGCTCTCTGACGTACAACAGCAGGAACTGCTGCTGCTGCGCGCCCAGCTGCAAATTGCCCAGCAGGATTTCAACGGTGCTCAGCAGCTGCTGGGACAGATAAAAGCCGCTGACCTGTCGCAGGATCAGCAGGTGCGCTACTACGCGCTGCAGATTGCCGCTGCGCAAAATCGTCCGTCGCTCGCGCTGCTGCGCGCCTATATTGCTCAGGAACCGCTGCTGAAAGGCGCCGATCACCAGAGCAATATTGACGCCACCTGGCAGGCGCTGACCCAGCTAACCCAGGATCAGCTCAACAGCGTGGTGATCAACGCCGACGAAAATACGCTGCAGGGCTGGCTCGACCTGCTGAATACCTGGCACGCCAACAGCCAGGATGCCCAGATGCTGAAAGCCGCCATTAGCGACTGGCAGACGCGCTATCCGCAAAACCCCGGCGCGAAAACCCTGCCGACCCAGCTCAGCCAGGTGCAGAACTTCACTAAAGCCTCGACCAGCACAATCGCGCTGCTGCTGCCGCTTAATGGTCAGGCGCAGGTGTTCGCCAGTGCCATCCAGAAAGGCTTCAACGATGCGAAAAACGGTGTGCTGACTGCGCCGGCAGCCCCTGCCGCACCGGCCAGCAGCGATGCCAGCGCCTCCACGCAACAGCCCGCCAGCACGGCAACGCCAGCTAATGGCGATGCCAACGCGGTAGTCAGTCCGTCGGCCGCGGCCATCACGCCGTCAGACAGCGCACAGCCGCAGCAGCCCGCCGCACAGCCAGCCGTCGCGCAGCCTGCCAGCAGCGCCCAGGTGAAAGTGTATGACACCAGCAGCCAGCCGATTGCTCAGGTGATGCAGCAGGCGCAGCAGGATGGTGCCACCCTGGTGGTCGGTCCGCTGCTGAAAAATAACGTGGAACAGGTCGCCAACAGCCAGACACCGCTGAACGTGCTGGCGCTCAACGAGCCAGAGCAGATCCAGAACCATCCGAATATTTGCTATTTTGCGCTTTCTCCTGAAGACGAAGCGCGCGATGCCGCGCACCATATCTGGGATCAGGGCAAACGCCAGCCGTTGCTGCTGATGCCGCGCAGCAGTTATGGCGACCGCGTGGGCAAAGCGTTTGCGCAGGAGTGGCAGAAGCTGGGCGGCGCAACCGTGCTGCAGCAGCGTTTTGGCGGCGTGGGCGAGCTGAAACAGGGCATCAACAGCGGCGCCGGTATTGCACTGAGCGGCACGCCGCTGACGGTACAGCCGGACCAGCCGCAGGGCGTGGCGGTTGCCGGTCTGACGATTCCGGCACCGCAGACCAGCGCTCCGGCGCCTGAGAGCGCCAGCAGCAGCGGCAGCGTTGATGCGGTTTACATTATTGCCACTCAGGACGAACTGCAGCTGATCAAGCCGATGATTGCCATGCGCACCAGCAGCCGCAATAACATCGCTCTGTATGCCAGCTCGCGCAGTGCGCAGGCCGGTGCCGGTCCGGACTTCCGGCTGGAGATGGATGGCCTGCAGTTCAGCGATATTCCGCTGCTATCCGGTGCCAATCCAGGCCTGATGCAGCAGGCGGCGCGCAGTTTTAACAACGACTATTCGCTGGTACGCCTCTACGCGATGGGCATTGATGCCTGGACGCTGGCGAACCAGTTTAACCAGATGCGTCAGGTACCGGGCTTCGCCATTGATGGCAACACCGGCAAGCTGAGCGCCGACACGGATTGCGTAATCAACAGGAAGTTGGCATGGAACCAGTATCGTCAGGGACAAATCGTTCCGGTGCAGTAAACCGCCAGCGCCTCGGCGCTGAGCAGGAGCAGCAGGCGCGTCGCTACCTTGAGCGCGCCGGACTGCAGTGGGAGGCCAGCAATGTGCGCTGTCGCAGCGGGGAAATCGACCTGATTATGCGCGACGCAGATTGCTGGGTGTTTGTTGAAGTGCGCTATCGGCGCGATGCACGTTTTGGCGGCGCGGCTGCCAGCGTGACGCGCCAGAAACAACAAAAGCTGCTGCGTACCGCTGCGCTGTGGTTGCTGGCACGCGGCGGCAGTTTTGATACGGTGAATTGCCGTTTTGACATCATCGCCATCACCGGGCGCGAACTGGTGTGGCTGGCCGATGCCTTTCGTGCGGACGGATAGAACCAGGTGGTCTTGTGCAGGACAGAATTAAAGCGTGTTTTACCGAAAGTATTCAGACGCAAATCGCCGCAGCCGAAGCGCTGCCAGATGCGATTTCCCGCGCCGCGATGACGCTGGTGCAGTCATTGCTGAACGGCAACAAAATCCTCAGCTGCGGTAACGGCGCTTCGGCGGCTAACGCCCAGCATTTTGCCGCCAGCATGATTAACCGTTTTGAGACCGAGCGTCCCAGCCTGCCGGCGCTGGCGCTGAGTGCGGACAATGTGATGCTGACGGCAATCGGTAACGACCGTCTGCACGACGAAATTTATGCCAAGCAGGTTCGTGCGCTTGGACAGGCCGGCGACGTTCTGCTGGCCATCTCCACCCGTGGCAACACCCGCGATATTGTTAAAGCGGTGGAAGCTGCGGTTACCCGCGATATGACTATCGTCGCGCTGACCGGCCATGACGGCGGTGAGCTGGCGGGCCTGCTCGGTCCGCACGATGTGGAAATTCGCATTCCGTCACATCGCAGCGCACGCATTCAGGAGATGCATATGCTGACGCTGAACTGCCTGTGCGATTTGATTGATAACACCTTGTTCCCACACCAGGAATGACTGAAGGAGCTCAAATGAAAGCATTGAACGCTATCGCCATTCTGTTAACCGCCATGCTGCTGCAGGGCTGCGTGGCGGTTGTCGCCGGCGGCGCTGCGGTCGCCACCAAAACCGCCACCGACCCGCGTACCGTGGGCACGCAGGTTGATGACGGCACGCTGGAGCTGCGCGTCACTAACGCGCTGGCAAAAGATGAGCAGATCAAAAATCAGGCGCGCGTGGTCGTGACCGCGTATCAGGGCAAAGTACTGCTGACCGGTCAGGCACCGTCAGCCGATCTCGCCAGCCGGGCAAAACAGATCGCCATGGGCGTTGATGGCGCGACAGAGGTGTATAACGAGATTCGCACCGGGCAGAAAGTGAGCCTCGGCACGTCTTCATCGGATACGTGGATCACCACCAAAATCCGCTCGCAGCTGCTGGGCAGCGATCAGGTGAAATCGTCCAACGTGAAAGTCACCACTGAGAACGGGGAAGTGTTCCTGCTGGGTCTGGTAACGCAGGAAGAAGCCAAGGCAGCAGCGGATATCGCCAGCCGTGTCAGCGGCGTGAAGCACGTCACCACCGCCTTTACCATTCTGAAATAATGCCACAGGCGGCCAGCAGGGCCGCCTTTTTTACACCGGAATATCAATCACCAGCGCACGCAGCGGCGTTTCCGCCTGCAGCGTAATCTGCGCCTCTTCACTGACAAACGCCCCATCGCCACAGCGCAGCTGCTCCTGATGCGCACTGCTGGCCCGTACCCCAAGCGCACCGTGAATCGACTGCAAATAGGCGCGCGGTCCGTGCAGCGCCAGACTGTACTGCTCGCCCGGTGCCAGCGTGACCTGATGTACCCACACCTGCTGGCGCAGCTGCAAGCTGCCGTCCGCGCTATCCGGTGACGCAATCAGCACATGGGTTTGCTGCGGCAGCGCGCGTTTTTGCAGCAGCGGATTTTCCCGTTCCGGACAGGCGGCCAGCCACAGCTGCATGCGCGTCAGTGGGCGATCCTTGCTGATATTGTGTTCGCTGTAATTGACGCCCTGGCGGGCCGACAGCAGCATCGCTTCGCCCTCGCGCGCCACCAGGTGATTGCCTTCGCTGTCGCGGTATTCGGCTTCACCCTGCAGCACCAGGTTGAGCACATCCACCTGCGGATAGGTGCGCGGCTGAAATGCCGCACCGGGTGCCAGCACTTCCTGATTCAGCACGCGCAGCGAGGCGTAGCCCATCAGCTGGGGATCAAAATAGTGGCCAAATGAGAAGCTATAGCGCGCCTGCAACCAACCGAAATCGGCCTGGCCACATGCGGACGCGCAGCGGGTTGTCATCATGCTTTACCTCCGACGCACTGCGGTGAGAATCCACCACAGGCTTTATACGTCAATGGTAAAAGGCTGGACGCCGGATTGTTAGCCAGTTAATCTGCCTGGCATATTCAAATTTACTGACAGAGAGTCGGCATGGCTAAAGAGCGCGCGTTAACCCTGGAAGCTTTACGTGTGATGGATGCTATTGACCGTCGCGGCAGCTTCGCCGCGGCGGCCGACGAGCTGGGACGCGTGCCATCGGCGCTGAGCTACACCATGCAGAAGCTGGAAGAGGAGCTGGATGTGGTGCTGTTTGACCGCTCCGGCCATCGCACCAAATTCACCAACGTCGGGCGAATGCTGCTGGAACGCGGCCGCGTGCTGCTGGAAGCCGCCGATAAACTCACCACCGATGCCGAAGCGCTGGCGCGCGGCTGGGAAACCCATCTGACCATCGTGGCCGAAGCGCTAATCCCGACCGAGCTGCTGTTCCCGCTGGTAGAGAAGCTGGCCGAGAAAGCCAATACGCAGATTTCGCTGGTCACCGAAGTGCTGGCGGGCGCGTGGGAACGACTGGAACAGGGGCGCGCCGACATCGTGATCGCGCCGGATTTGCATTTTCGCGCCTCCACCGAAATCAACACGCGCAAGCTGTACAGCATTATGAGCGTGTATGTTGCCAGTCCGGATCACCCGATTCATCAGGAAGCCGAGCCGCTGTCCGAGGTCACGCGCGTTAAGTATCGCGGCATCGCCGTGGCGGACACCGCGCGCGAACGTCCGGTATTGACGGTGCAGCTGCTGGCAAACAGCAGCGCCTGACGGTAAGCAGCATGGATGATAAACGCCGCGCGCTGCTGGCGGGTCTCGGCGTAGCGACCATGCCCTATCCGATGGTAGAGAAAGATATCGCCGAAGGCCGCCTGCGCGTCGTCAGCGCCGAGTATACCCGTGAGGTGGATATTATTATGGCGTGGCGCCGCGATAGCATGGGTGAAGCCAAAGCCTGGTGCCTGCGTGAGATTCCGAAACTGCTGGCGAAACGCGGCTGATTTTGTGGGCTGGCGGCCTTTCGCCCTCACCCCAGCCCTCTCCCGCACGCGGGAGAGGGAGCCGCCCGAACGTGGTTTTAAGAGGGAATCTAAGAAGGAGTCGTCCGGGCGTGGTTTGAGGGCCAGAATTCAGTCAATTCACCGGGCGCTGAGGCTCAGCGCCTGAACTCACTCACCGCTGGATCGGTCCCCTCGCCCGCTTGCGGGAGAGGGTTAGGGTGAGGGGAAAACCGCACCCATCCCCCTCACAACCGGCTCAGACAATCCATCGCCACTGCTTTAAAGCTGACGAAATCAGCGCAGTCGCGCAGTCTTGTCACCGCCCTTTCGCGCAGGAAGGTGACAAACAGATCGTAAATCGCCATCGCCTCCTCATATTCACTCTTACTGATCGCCAGCAGAAAAATTACCGAAGCCGTCTCATCGCCCCAGCTTACGCCGTGCGGTGCCAGCACGGTGTAAACCACGGTTTTTTTAGCCAGTAATCCCAGCGAGTGTGGCAGCGCGATCCCTTCACCCAGCATGGTACTGACAATCGCTTCACGCTCTTCGACCGACGGATAAAAATCAGCATCGACATAGCCCTCCGCCTCGAGCCGATCGCACAGCAGGCGGAACAGCGCCGACTGGCTCATCGGCCTGTCGAGCACCATGAAATGCTGCGCGTCGAAGTACTTCTCCAGCATGTAAGGCCGGGTGCGGTCCACCAGCACCAGCTTGCCGAGCTGTTCCAGCTGAAACTCCGTAGGGAACGGCGACATCATCACTACCGGCTTGTTCTTCTCGCTGAGTCGCGCGGTTGAAATAACAAAATCTTCATCAATGTGCGCACGCACTTCGTAGTCACGCTGCGACAGCCGCGCCGTCACCACCAGCTGCGGGTATTTGCGCAGCAGCAGCGCCTCGATCATGCGCAGCGTGGAGTTGCCGCTGTCGCAGACCAGCAACACCTGCGGGTGTCGCTGATAGCCGACATCGTAATGTCGCTCCAGCCCGACGCCGATGTGCAGCACCAGAAAGCCAATCTCGTTTTCGCTGATGGTATACGGCGTGTATTTGCCCCAGCTGGTGACGGCCGCCAGCGTTACATCGTAGGCCATCGGATAGTGCTGCTTGATGTTACTCAACAGCGGATTGGGGATGTGGATCTGATAGCGCACGCGGGTGATCATGGTTTTGATGTGCGTGAGCAGATCGGCGCGCAGCTGCTCATCCTGCTGCAGCCGGTAGTTGTAATGGGTGTTGATGTAGTTAAGCAGGTAATCCACCAGCGCATCCGCGTCATCGGCGTTGATGGTGCTGGGGGCCAGCGCCTGAATCTGCCGCGCCGCAATATTAACGCGCAGCCAGTTCTCTTCCGCCTGCGAGATGCCTTTACCCACCAGCGGGCGCATCAGATTAACCAGATCGTGCGCCGCCTCGCGTATCTCCTCGCCGACATCCTCCGCGCCGGGATCGCTGAGCGGGAAGCCTTCGCTGATGCGGCGCACCGCCACCGCGCAGTAAATCAGCAGATAGCGCTCGCCTTCATCGCTCAGCCGGATGGCGTGCTGCGTAAAGCACTGCGCCAGCAGCGGCTGCAGCTGCGCCAGCATGCCGCTGTGCAGCGCCTCGACCGTCAGCAGCGGGCTGTCCGGCGTCTGCTGGTCGATTTGCCACAGCAGATCGGTCAGGCAGGTGCGAATCGCCGCCTCGCTGCCAAACAGTTTCATACCGTAGCGCGGCTTGGTTTCGATGTTGAGATGATAGCGGCCCAGCCACTCGCGCACTTCCGCCATATCGCTCTGCAACGTGGCGCGGCTGACGAACCACTCTTCCGACAGATCTTCCAGCTTGAGCGAATACGCAGCGGTGAGAAAGCGGCTCAGCAAATAGCGCACCCGATCCTGCGAGGTGCGCGGCACCCGCAGCGGTGCCGCACTCTCCTGCTGCAGGCGGCCGAAGCGTACCGCGTCGTCGATTTTTAGCTGATAGCCCGCGCCGCGCGCCAGCACGAACTGAGCGCCGTGCTGTTCCAGCAGCGCATTGAGCGCGGTGATGTCGGTGCGCACCGTGCGCGTTGAAACGGAAAAACGCCGCGCCAGCTCATCCTGTGGCAGCGTTTCGCTTTGCAGCGCCGCGAAGAGTTGAGCTAAACGCTGATTGGGAAATCTCACGGAGCCTCACCTGTTACTCATTTGTTACAGCAGTTTCTTGCACGTTGCCAGAAGCTGACGCACATCGTCAATGCGCGTGTCGCCGCTGGCGCTATCAATAATTGAGCTGTAAACGTGCGGGATGACTTTACTGACCCCGGCCTCCAGAGCAATCCGCACGATCTCTTCGAAATTACTGAGATCGATACCGCCGGTCGGCTCCAGCCAGAAATCATGGCGCGCACAAGCGTCCGCCACCGCGCGATACTCCTCCACCGCTTTCAGGCCGCCCATCGGGAAATACTTCACCGAACTGCCGCCCATATCCTGCAGCATGGCGATCGCCGTGGCGATCGGCACAATGCCGTCCGCCGCCTGCGAACTGCGCGGACCGGTGGAGATTTTCACCTTGCCCGGCGTGCCGGTTGGTGAAACCAGACCGTTCACGATGGTGTGTGGCTGTCCGAGCAGCGCGCGGCTGGTGGCCACGCCGGTAAAGACCTGATTAACGTGCTGCGGCTGCAGTTCCGCCGAGATTTCACTGACCATCGCCGACTGATTCGGGTCGCCCGCACCCAGCCCGACCGACAGCGCATTATCAATCAGCGCCGCGTACTCGCGCATATCGGCAATCGCGGCCTCATTCGAGGCGTAGTTTTTCGACAAAACGCCGACCAGCACATGCCCTTCTGCCGCCTGCCAGATCGCCTGCGCATTCTGCTTTGAACCGGCCAGCACGTTGAGGCACAGACGGCCCTGATAGAAATTGGCGTTAAGATTCATGCGCGTTTTCCTCCGCTGAGCAGCGCCTGGATGCGGCTAAAGATGATGTGCAACTGTTCCGCGCTGACGCTGCGCACATCCGCTTCGATAATGCCTTCGTTGGCTTTATAGCCGCGGAAATAGATGGCGATGTCGCCGTTTTTCAGCGCCTGCACCAGCTCGCCGGTCGGCCAGCCCGTCACCGCTTCATCAAATTTGATCTCAGCGCGGGCGATATCACGACCGGCCGCATCCCACACCACGCGCGCGCTGACGCCGTTCAGCGTGTTGAGGTTATCGATAAAGGGCGTCATCTTCGCCACCATGTCGGCACCGCTGGTTTTGCTCTGCAGCAGGTAGTTTTCAATCGCCTGAGTCAGGCCGAGAATGCCCTCTTTGCCGACTTTCATCGCGCGGCCAATGCCGTTGCTCTGGCGTTTCACCCACTCGACGTACTGGCTGCGGCCGATCACCAAGCCGCTGGTTGGCCCTTCAATCGCTTTGGCACCGCTGTAGATCACCAGGTCGGCCCCCATCTGGTAATAGCACTGCAAATCCTCTTCGGCCGCCGCATCGACAATCAGCGGAATACCGTGTTTGCGCGCGACCACCGCCGCCTGTTCGACGCTGAGATGGCTTTTCTGCACACAGTGATGCGACTTGACGTACAGCAGCGCCGCGGTGGTCGGCGTGATGGCCGCCGCCAGCTGCTCTGGCGAGCACTCATTGCTGTAGCCGGCCTCAATCAGGCGTCCGCCGCCCAGCGCCACCATGCTGCCCACCGGCGCGCCGTAGTTCACGTTATGGCCTTTCGGCACCACGATGTCGTGCGGCACGCTGAGCGGCGCGGCGTGCAGGTTATCCAGCAGCCAGTCGTTATCTTTGACGATCACCGCCGCCACGCACTGGGCAATACCGGCCGAGGCGCAGGACACCACCACCGCGTTTTCGACTTCCAGCAGGCGCGCGATGTAGGCACCGGTTTTATTGACCAGATCTTTGATCTCAAAGTAGTGATTAAGGCCGTAGCTGACGGTATCCACCACGTCGGCGGACGGCGTCGACACGCCAAGAATGGTCATACGGCCGGAGGCGTTGATCACCTGTTTCAGGTCATATTTCTCATAAATCGAAGACATGATGCGCTTTCCCTTCCTCAGTCAGATGCCACTGGCCCGCGATCACCACGGCCAGCGGCAGCAAATGTTGCTCACCCGTGACCCGTTCGCCTTCAGCATCGACGAACGGGCGGGCTTCCTCTTTGACGGTAAAAATGGTCAGATCGGCGTCATAACCGGCGGTCAGATGACCTTTACCGGCCAGACGCAGACCCGCTGCGGCATTAACGGTGACGCAGGCGATCACCTGCGGCAGCGTCATGCCGATGGAGAAAAATTTCGACATCACGTGCGCCAGGCTATGCACCGGGCCGTTGATGCGGTTGCGACAATAGATATCGGAGCTGATGGTGTCCGGCAGAATGCCCTGGGCAATCGCCTCCCGCGCCACCGCAAAACTGAAGCTGGCGCTGCCGTGGCCGATATCCAGCTTCACGCCGCGCGCGATCGCCTGCTTAACCGCCGCTTTCAGCTCGCCCTGCGGTGACAGAATGCGGTTCGGCTTGCCGTTGAAGCAGTGAGTGATGATGTCGCCGGAAGTGAGCAGCGCGGCGATCTCTTCCAGCACCGGCGGGTTGTTACCGATGTGCACCATCAGCGGCAGATTGCCCGCCGTCTGCTGAATGGCTTTGGCGCGCACCAGCGGCTGAATGCCGTTGTCGCCGACCACGCTGCTGCTCATGCGTGCCTTCAGGCCGACAATAAAGTCCGGGCGACGCTGTACCGCCTGCACCACCGCTTCGCCGTCGATCTGCGCCATGTCGGCCAGCTCGTTCTGCGTGACGATGCCGGTGCGCGAGATGTTGATCAGCGCGCGCACTTCGGTCTTCGCGCTGCGCGTCAGCTGATAAAAGTCGTCGATGTGATCGGCACCAGTGCTGCCCGCATCCACCACGGTGGTGACACCCTGCGCCACGCCAATCGCGTCGGCTTCGTCGTGGTAAATCGGCGATTTGGGATAGCAGTGTACGTGGCTGTCAATCCAGCCGGCGCTGACGTAATAGCGGCCGCCGAGATCGCGCTCCTGTTGCGCTGCGCCGTCCACCTTACCGACCGCCGCGATTTTGCCGGCGCGAATCGCGATATCCACCAGCTGTTCATCACACAGACGCGCGCGGCGCAGAATCAGATCAAACATAAAACCCCCATTTACAGAGCGCACATGCCGTAGCGGCGCAATTTATTGCGCGATAAATCGCGCCGCTACGGGATTGTGCAGCCATTTCGCGCTTACAGCGAAACCGGGAAGATAGCGCCGAGCACCATGGCACCGAGAATTGCGCCGCCGGTAATCGGCTTGTTCCACAGGTAAAACAGCAGCGCACCAACCAGCGAACCGAGGCCGATCGGAATTGATGCCGCCATGGCAGACAGAATAATCAGTGGACCAAGGAAGCGACCGGAGGCATTCCCGGCGCCCATCATTACGTCCGCGCCGTAGGTGGAATCGCTCTGGTTGATGGTGAATTTACGCGCGAGGATAATCACGTAGCCAATCGCCACGCCAATCACCAGCCCGGTTGCCAGCGAGGCGGCAAAGTTCGCCACCGGAAACACGATACCGGCTCCCAGCAGCAGCGCTGGCACACCGAGGCCGACGCCGGTCTGAATCGCGCCGCCGATATCCAGAATCCCTACCAGCGAACCTTCAATGATGCGGGCAAACAGGAAGCTGGCACCAAACGCCGCCACCGCGCCGTACACGCCGGTTTCCATGCCGGAGCGCAGCATCGAAACAAATGCCACTTCGTTAAAAGCACCGATGCCGTACAGGTAGTACATGTGCGTCCCGGCGAATACGCCGGAGGAGAGCAGGCCGACAAACAGCGGGAAAGACCAGTCGGCGTACCAGAACCCTTTGTTTTCGTTCTCGTTCATGCTGAAGGCTCCTTATTTGCCGCTCAGGCTGTTGTGGATCATGTCGAGCCAGCCAGGGATGCCGAGCTGGAAGGATTGCAGCAGTTTCACATCGAAGCCACGGAAGAAGCCGCTCAGCACAAACAGCAGGACAATCGCAGCCATCATCACTTTGGTGACTTTGTTCCAGCCGCTCTCTTCCACGCCTTTACCGATCAGAATGCCCAGCACCAGACCCGGCACGGCGTTACCCATGATCAACTGCGCCAGACCACCAAAAATGGTTGCCCAGAAGCCCGATTTCTTACCGGCATCAATTGCCGCCAGCCAGAAGATCACCGGCATCACCGTGTTCACCAGCAGATTCGCCGCCGGCACCAGCACTTTTACCGCGGTCACCTGCAGCGCAGCCGGTACGGCGGAAGCGGTACTGTTCAGGAAGGCCACCACGATCATGCCGATAATGCCGCAGGCTATCGCCATGCGTTTCGGGTTATGCAGCGTTTCCGCGACGTTGCGGTTCTTTACCATCAGTGCGGCCGCGCCCCAGTTCGGCAGAATGCGGTGATCCACATCCTGCGTGAAGGAGCCCGCAGCAACGGAGGATGCCCAGGCGTTAAAGAAGAAGCCGAGACCAAAGGAGAAGTGCGAAGCCGGATCGCCCTCGCAGGAGTTGAGCTCGCCCAGCGTACGGAAGGCACCCATCCCCTGCGTGACAGGCGCGTGGAACATGCGCGCCGCGCCCGCTCCAACGCCCACGCCGACTAATCCACCTATGATCAACGACTTAAACAAAATGATTAAAAACATATTGTTACCCTTGTTGTCGTTATTCTTACGTTGCTGTGAAGGTCACGCTCTCGGTGTCGATCACAGTGACGCTGACGGTAATTTCCAGCTCCACGCTGTAATTCCGCCGTTCACGCGCGAGGAAAAAGAACAGAAATTTCTCCTTCCGCACGCTCTCCTGCGCGCGTAGCACCCGCACATCGAGCGGTTCAATGCGCAACAGAATTTTCTGGCTGGTGCGCAGCACCTGCTGCTGCACCTTGCTGAGCGCATCGGCGAAGGCTTTTGCTTTGCTGTCGCCTTTGCCCTGCACCGTGACCTGCGTCTCATACTGTTGTTTCATGCTTAGCTGCCGTGTTTTTTATTCCAGGCCTGAACCAGACGCTCACCCAGCTCTTCTTTATCCATGAAGCCAAAACCGAGCACGGTGGCACCTTCGTTGATGGCGGTTACCCCTTCGTCCACCGAACGCATACCGTGTTTGGCTTTGTAGCCGTACTTGTTCTGCGCGGTGATGGCACCGGCGCCGCCGCTGCCGCAGAAGGAGATGCCGAAATCAGCGTTTTCCGCTTTCATCACGTCGCCCAGTTTCATATCCGCCGCCACGCCCGGCACCACTACAGCCCGACCGCCGGCTTTTTCGACGCCAGCTGCCACTTTCTGCCCTTTACCCAGACGATCGCCAATCACTACCGTTACCATATTCTGTTCCTCTCTCAATTCATGCTTCGTTCGATTTCGCCACTTCGATATGCACCGACAGCAGCCAGGCTTCTTCGACAGGCAAATTGCCAAACAGATCCACCACCTGCTGCGCCAGCGCCATGGTCTCAGGCGAGATGTCCTCAAACAGTTCGGCTTCGACGTCCGGCAGCGCCTCTCCGGTGAGAGAACGTGCCGCCATGGCGCGGACATGTGAGGCCAGCATTTGCTGTTGCACCGCATTGGCTGCAATGTGGTGCGCGGCATACAGCGCCGCGATTTGATTCATCACCTTATCCGCCAGCGCCTGGATTGCCTCCGGCGTGCTCGGTTTCAGCGGGACAGCATCACTCCTCACCTTGTTACTCCTGTTTACAGCGGACAATGTCAGATAATTCGCGTTGAGAAGAAATTACGCTGTCCGCCTGGCGGTGTGGAGACGCAACATTTCCACCTCAAAGTGGAAATCCCACGGGCGACTGTGCGCCAGATCGCACGATGCACGAACTATGCGAGATCGCTCACGAAATGCGTGAAATGAGGTAAAAAGCGGGATAAAAACGGTGGAATGACGCGAAGCCGCGGCAGGAATAAGGCCAGCCTGCAGGCTGGCCCGGTTTATCAGCGGAATTTCTTATGGTTGGCGTTACGGATATCTTCCAGTTTCTTCGCTTCGGTTTTCGCCTCGTCCAGCTTGTTAGCCTGCGCCAGCTGGTCGACAACGTCGATCTGGGCAATCAGTGAGTCCAGACCGGCGTGGTAATCCTTGATCTGTGCGCTGTCAGCGCCCTGACCTCCCAGTTTTTCCGGCGTGGATTTTTTTGCATCCTGCGCAGCGGCACGCATCTTGCCCAGTGCAGCGTGCATTTCCTGCGCGTCAGAGGTTTTCTTAACGACACTCAGCCCGTCTTTCAGAGTATCCATATCCTGCTCCAGGTCAGCCGCGAACAGGCTGGCTGAGGAGAACAGCAACGACAAAGACAACATAGCAATCACATGCTTACGCATAACGTTTTCCTTTAATTATTATCAGGCGAAAAAAAAGCAGCCGCTGTGGGCTGCTTTCATCAAGCGATGTCTTTATTGTCCGGCGATTTTCATCTCCGGCAGCAGCACCGATCCGCATTGTATATTGCTGCGCGTTTCAATGTCGTTACCGACCGTTACCATATTGAGCCACATATCTTTGAGGTTGCCCGCAATTGTGATCTCGCTCACAGGGTATTGAATTTCACCGTTTTCAACCCAGAAGCCAGCCGCACCGCGTGAGTAGTCGCCGGTCATGGCGCTGACGCTGGAACCCATCATCTCGGTAACGATCAAACCGCGCCCCATCTGCTTCACCAGATCGTCAAAGCTGTGGCCCTGACCGGCGATGCGCCAGTTATGAATGCCGCCCGCGTGGCCGGTGCTTTGCAGGCCAAGCTTACGCGCCGAATAGCTGGTCAGCAGCCAGTTCTGCAGCACGCCATCTTTCACGATTTCGCGCGCTTCGGTGCGTACGCCTTCGCTGTCGAACGGCGTCGACGCCAGCCCTTTCAGCAGGTGCGGCTTCTCTTCAATCGTCAGCCACGACGGCAGAATCTGCTGGCCCAGCGCGTCGAGCAGGAAGGTGGATTTACGGTAAACGCTGCTGCCGCTGATCATGCCCACCAGATGGCCGAACAGGCCGGTGGCCACTTCCGGCGCAAACAGCACCGGCGCTTTCATGGTCGGCAGCTTACGTGGCGAAAGACGTGCCAGCACGCGGCGCGCGCACTCCGCGCCCACCCAGTCGGCGCTTTGCAGATCGCCCATCGCGCGGCCAATGGTGTAGGCGTAGTCGCGCTCCATGTCACCATTGTGCTCGGCAATGACGCAGCTCGACAGCGAATGCCGGCTCGAGCAGTAGCTCTGCAGCATGCCGTGGCTGTTACCAAAGACTTTGATGCCGACGTGGCTGTTAAAGCTGCCACCCTCGGTATTGGTGATGCGTTTATCAGCCTGCAGCGCGGCCTGCTCGGCCTGCGCGGCCAGCTCAATGGCGCGATCGGCGTCGATCTCCCACGGGTGATAGAGATCGAGATCCGGCGCCTCAAACGCCAGCAGATCGCGGTCGGCCGGCGCAGCACAGGGATCGGGCGAGGTGTAGCGCGCGATATCGATCGCAGCCTGCACGGTGCGTTTAATCGCGTCCGGGCTGAGATCGGTCGAGGAAGCACTGCCTTTGCGGTTTTGGTGATAGACGGTGATGCCAAGCGCGCCATCGCTGTTGAATTCGACGTTTTCCACTTCGCCGTAGCGGGTACTGACACCGATTCCGGTGGTTTTGGTGACCGCCACTTCTGCTCCGTCGGTGCTGGCTTGCGCCAGTTCCAGCGCCTGCGCGACAGCCTGTTCCAACACTTTACGTTGTTCTGCAACCTGAGTAGATACGTTCATCGACCTGCCGTCTAATCTTAAGTATGAATTTATTGAGTCTATCAGACTCAGAGAACAATTTCGCAGTCGCCCGATAAACTGGTAGGATTAGCCTCTTTTTTTAGGGAGCCAACAGATGACGAAGCAGCCCGAAGACTGGCTCGACGATGTGCCGGATAATCAGGAAGAAGAAGACGAAGAGATTATCTGGGTCAGTAAAAGTGAAATTAAACGCGACGCCGAGGAGCTGAAACGCCTGGGCGCCGAGTTAGTGGATTTAGGGAAGAACTCCCTGGATAAGATCCCGCTTGATGAACAGCTGCGTGACGCCATTGAACTGGCGCAGCGCATTAAGAAGGAAGGCCGCCGCCGCCAGCTGCAGCTGATTGGTAAAATGCTGCGTCAGCGCGACGAAGAGCCAATCCGCCTGGCGCTGGATAAGCTGAAGAATCGCCACAACCAGCAGGTTGCGCTGTTCCACAAGCTGGAGCAGCTGCGCGATCGGCTGATTGAACAGGGTGATGACGCGGTGGCGGAAGTGCTGAATCTCTATCCGCACGCCGACCGCCAGCAGCTGCGCAGTATGATCCGCAACGCACAGAAAGAGAAAGCCGCCAGTAAGCCGCCAAAAGCCGCCCGCCAGATTTTCCAGTACCTGCGCGAGCTGGCTGAAGCGTAAGTCCGCTGCGGACGATTGCCCCGCCCTCACCCTAACCCTCTCCCGCAGGCGGGAGAGGGAATAGCACAGTGCTGAGGTAGCTGAAGCAGAGTGCTGAGGTAGCTGAGGACGAGCGCTGGATGTGACGTCCGCACCGGACGGCCCCTTCTCCCGCTTGCGGGAGAAGGCTGGGATGAGGGCAGATCGCCTCTCGGCCCAGGGCCGGCCACGCATTACTTACCTAATCGCTCCAGCAGTTTCTGATGAATCCCGCCAAATCCGCCGTTGCTCATCACCAGAATCGAATCACCCGGCTGCGCCGCTTTAGCCACCATCTCCACCAGCGTATCAATGTCCGCGCTCCAGTGCGCCGGCTGAATGCAGGCGTCCGCAACGTCGGCGACCTGCCACGGAATGTGGTGCGGCTGGAACAGGAATACCTCATCGGCACGCCCTAACGAAGGGGCCAGTTCGTTCTTACTCACGCCCATCTTCATGGTATTAGAGCGCGGCTCAAGCACCGCCAGAATGCGTGCGGTGCCGCCGACTTTACTGCGCAGCGCCGCCAGCGTAGCGAGAATCGCCGTTGGGTGATGGGCAAAATCGTCATACACCTTAATCGCGTTCACTTCGCCGCGTAGCTCGAGGCGACGACGCGCGTTAATGAAGCTGTTCAGCGCCTCTCCGGCATCGCACGGCTTCACGCCAACGTGACGTGCGGCGGCAATCGCCATCAGGCCGTTGTGCATGTTGTGTTCGCCGACCAGCGCCCAGTTCACTTCCGCCACTTTCTCGCCGTCGAGCCAGGCTTCCCAGCGCGAGGCATCCGGCACCAGCTTCTTCGCCTGCCAGCGGCCGTTGTCGCCCACGCTCTCCTGCTCGCTCCAGCAGCCCATCGCCATCACCTGCTTAATATTGTGATCGTGTTCCGGCAGCAGGATCTTGCCCTGACCCGGCACGATGCGCACCAGATGGTGGAACTGCTTCTGGATCGCCCGCAGATCGTCGAAGATGTCGGCATGATCGAACTCAAGATTGTTGAGGATCAGGGTGCGCGGGCAGTAATGTACAAACTTGGAACGCTTGTCGAAAAACGCGCAGTCGTACTCATCCGCCTCGATGACGAAGAATGGACTTTTTCCTAATTTTGCCGATACATCGAAGTTACCCGGCACCCCACCAATAATAAAGCCCGGTTCCAGGCCGCAGGCCTCGAGAATCCACGCTGCCATGCCGGCTGTGGTGGTTTTGCCATGGGTACCGGCCACCGCCAGCACCCAGCGATCGCGCAGCACGAAATCGTGCAGCCATTGCGGTCCGGAGAGGTAAGGAATGTTGCGTTCCAGCACCGCTTCCACGCACGGGTTGCCGCGCGTCATGGCGTTGCCGATGATCACCAGGTCCGGTGCCGGGTCCAGCTGCGAGGCATCGTAACCTTCAGTTAATTCAATGCCTTGCTGTTGCAGCAGCGTGCTCATCGGCGGATAGACATTGGCATCTGAACCGGTCACTTCATGTCCGAGCGAGCGGGCCAGCATCGCCAGTCCGCCCATAAAAGTGCCACAAATCCCGAGGATGTGAATGCGCATAAAAAGATCCATTACTCAAAAGTTCGGCGCACAGTGTAACGCCGAGTCCGGAGGGAAGAAACGGATTAGGACTATGGTTTTTGAAGTTCAATCGGCTAAACTGCGTACGCATACGTTGGTAGCTTGTTACAGCTGCTGCCACTCCATCGTAGATTCAGGGAATGTGTTATGAAAACGTTAGGCGAATTCATCGTCGAGAAGCAACACGACTTTCCTCACGCCACAGGTGAACTGACGGCGCTGATTTCCTCCATCAAGCTGGGCGCAAAAATCATCCACCGCGACATCAACAAAGCGGGTCTGGTGGATATTCTCGGGGCCAGCGGCGTAGAGAACGTGCAGGGTGAGCAGCAGATGAAGCTGGATCTGTTCGCTAACGAAAAGCTGAAAGCGGCACTGAAGGCGCGCGGTGTGGTCGCGGGGATTGCTTCCGAAGAAGAAGATGAGTTTGTCATCTTTGAAGGTTCGGAGAACGGTAAGTATGTAGTATTGATGGACCCGCTGGATGGTTCTTCGAACATCGACGTTAACGTTTCCGTCGGCACCATTTTCTCGATTTATCATCGTATTAGTGAGCCAGGCACGCCGATCACTGAAGCCGATTTCATGCAACCGGGCCACAAGCAGGTTGCCGCAGGTTACGTGGTGTACGGTTCCTCAACCATGATGGTGTACACCACTGGCGTGGGCGTTCATGCCTTCACTTACGATCCGTCGCTCGGTGTGTTCTGCCTGAGCCACGAACGCATGACCTTCCCGGAAAAAGGCTACACCTACTCGATCAACGAAGGGAACTACATCCGCTTCCCGCAGGGCGTGAAAAAGTACCTGAAGTTCTGCCAGGAAGAAGATGTATCAACGAAGCGCCCTTACACCTCACGCTACATCGGTTCGCTGGTGGCGGATTTCCACCGCAACCTGCTGAAAGGCGGCATTTATCTTTATCCCAGCACCGCCAGCCACCCGAAAGGCAAGCTGCGCCTGCTGTATGAGTGCAACCCGATGGCCTTCCTCGCCGAACAGGCGGGCGGTAAAGCCAGCGACGGTAAAAACCGTATCCTCGATATTCAGCCGGAAACGCTGCACCAGCGCTGCCCGTTCTTCTGCGGTAATGATGCGATGGTCGACGACGTTGAACGCTTCATGCGTGAGTTCCCGGACGAACATCAGGCGTAATTAAGCGGGCATTTAAAATGCCTGCATGTGATGCCTGCCAGTCAATGATTTTCGGTCGCCATTAATGGCGACCTTACAGGTCGATGGCACGGTTTATGTTGGGTGCGCATTTATGCGCACCGGCATACAGAGATTAATTGCAATTTAATCGGCACTACGCCGTTGCCCAGGCTTACTTATTTTTTATTTCTGATTCTTGCCTGTCGATTAATTAATTCACCATTCTCCGCATAATAACGACTCGGCCAGATCTCAGCCGGCGAAATACCAATTGCTTCGGCAATAATTAATTCCCCTTTCGGCCACGGACGCGCCAGCGCATTGGCTAACGTGGTGGAACATAATCCCGCCTGTCGGGATAACGCCGCCATTGAGGTTCCCTTTTTACGCAGCGCCGCAATGATATCGGCCGGATGCCAGTCTGACTTCGCATTATTCACGCAACTCTCCTTAGTTCGCTTATCCATTCCCGTAACGATACTACGTTACTCGTAGTATCTGACAAGCGCTAAATCTACGATTCTCGTAGTCATGAAACCGACCTCCTCGCTGCAAGACACTTTTTGTCGACGCCTGAAACAAGCGCGTCTGGCGAAAGGTTTGTCGCAGAAAGGATTGGGTATTGCCGCAGGGATTGAAGAGTTTTCTGCCAGCGCGCGTATTAATCGCTATGAACTGGGCGTGCATAAACCGGATTTATTAACGCTGCAATTACTGGCGCAGGTGCTGGAAGTGCCGGCAGCCTATTTTCTGGCGGAAGATGATCGGCTGGCAGCGATGATTCTGGCATTTCCCGCCGGTCTGAACAGCGGTGCACCATAAGGCGCACCGCATAAAGTACCGCGTTATCTTCTCCCGCGTCGCCATCCATCAGGGCGAACGCAGGCAACGTTACCGGTCATCCCTGACCCCACCCTGATTATGCTGTCGCCACGCGGAACTGTGCCATGGATGCCTGCAACTGCTGCGACTGCGCTTCCAGCGACTGCGTAGCGGCGCTGGCCTGCTCCACCAGCGCGGCGTTTTGCTGCGCGGCTTCATCCATCTGCGTCACCGCCTGGTTAACCTGTTCAATGCCGCGGCTCTGCTCTTCCGAGGCGATGGAGATCTCCTTCATCAGCGCGGTGACCCGCATCACTTCGCTGGAGATCTCATCCATGGTTTCGCCGGCGCGCGTGGCCATGTCGCTGCCCTCTTTGACCCGCGTCTGAGATTCGCTGATCAACTCACGAATCTCTTTGGCGGCGCTGGCGCTGCGCCCGGCCAGGGTGCGCACTTCGTTGGCAACCACGGCAAAACCGCGCCCCTGCTCACCGGCACGCGCCGCTTCCACCGAGGCGTTGAGCGCCAGGATGTTGGTCTGGAACGCAATACCGTCGATCACGCTGAGAATATCGGCGATCCGATCGGAGCTGTGGGTGATCTCACGCATTTTCTCCATCACGTAGCACACCACTTCTGCACCGCGATCGGCAGTATCCGACACGCTACTGGCCAGCTGATTGGCCTGCTGCGCGTTACTGGCATTAAGCCGGACGGTGGCCGTGAGCTGCTCCATGCTGGCGGCAGTCTGCTCCAGCGAGGCCGCCGACTCCTCCGTGCGCTGCGACAGATGCACCGTGCCCGCGGACAGCTCGCGGCTGCCGACGTCAATCTGCAGGCTGGCTTCACGCACCTGGCTGACCGAGTTGCGCAGCGCCAGCTGCATTCCCGTCAGCGCCTGGTTCAGACGGCCAATTTCGTTATTGGCCGCTGTCGGCAGCGGCTGCGACAAATCGCCGGCTGCAATCTGCTCCAGATGCTGGATTGCCCCGTCCAGCGGACGCAATAGCGCGCGGCGCAGCAGCAGCCAGGCCAGTGCAATCAGCAACAGGGTCAGCGCGACGGCGACGCCAATCATGATCTTCATCTGCAGTTCATTGTGCGCCGCTGCCGCCAGACGTGCGGCAGAGACTTCGTCGGCATACAGGCTGAAGTCGTTCACTGCCTTGGAATAGTTAGCCGCCAGCTGCGACAGGTTGCCTTCCAGCACCTGGTAATACTCATCGGTATACTGCTTTTGCAGCGCATCCATCATGGGTGCCATGGCACCTTTTTGATATGCGCTGAACGCGGCCGCGACCGCATCGGCGAGACTTTTGCCCTGCGCGGTAACGGTACCGGCATCAATAAACGCGGTCAGATGGCGTTGCGAGCTGGCGACATCCGCCTGCGCCTGTTTGGTGACGGTCGCACCCTCGTCCAGCAGGCCGATTTCGATTTTGCGCACCGCCAGCGCGGCGCTGGCGCGGGCACGCATCAGATCGGCGTTGCTCTGATACAGGCTGTTGAGTTCAATGCCCTGAATACGGTTGATGGCGTCAAGTGACTGGTTGCCGGAATTGATGGCGTAGATGCCCATACCGCTCACTGCCAGCAGCAGCAGCGTCATAAAGGCCAGAAGAGAGAGTAAAGCCGTGCGTATAGATAGCTGTGTGATCATGATAATTCCCGTGCGCTTTAAAAAAGGGAGAATCCAGTAGCCCTAAAACGGAGAGATTATCGGCAGTGACCGGGGGAAACTTTATCCTTCATTGATGGTCAACCTGATTACGATCATCTACGCTTCAGATTTCCTGAAGTTCGTAGCGCTAAAAGCAAGGAATGTAACGATGAAAAAATGGCTTCCGCTCGCCTGTCTGTTCGCGTCCAGCGTGGCAATGGCACAGCAAAACCCTATCGATCAGCAGCTCAATCAATGCCTGAATAAAGAGTCCAGCACCGCCGGCATGTCGCAGTGCTACAGCTCGGCCAATAAGGCGTGGGACAAAGAGATGAATGCGCAATATAGCCAGCTGATGAAGAAATTAACCGGTGAGCCCAAAGACAAACTGCGCAATGCGCAGCGCGCCTGGCTGGCCTACCGTGATAGCTGGACCGATGCCAGCCGCAGCTATTTCCTCAGCAGTCAGGGCTCCATGGCGGCGCTGTCAGTGGGCGCGCAAGGCGTCAGTCTGGTGCGCAACCAGGCGCTGATGCTGCAATCAATCAACAAAGGCAGTTGCGCCAATCCCGATGATTGTTGATAAATGGGGGCGTTAAACACGCTTAGCGCTGACCACGGTCAGCGCGCCCATTATTCACGGAGAAACCATGGCTGCCTACGCCTCGACCCTCATTCTTATCTGCCTCGCCATCCTGAGCTACTTCGTCCACAACAGCGCCGTCACCATTTCGATTCTCATCCTGCTGGTGATTAAGCTCACGCCGCTGGCACAGTTCTTTCCCTACGTCGAAAAGCAGGGCATCCAGATTGGTATAATCATTCTCACCGTGGCCGTCATGGCACCGCTGGCAAGCGGCACGCTGCCGGCCTCGTCGCTGCTGAAATCCTTTGCTAACTGGCAATCAATCGTGGCGATTATCGTTGGCGTATTTGTTGCCTGGCTCGGCGGTCGCGGCGTCAGTTTAATGAGCGTGCAGCCGTCGGTGATTGGCGGGTTGCTGATTGGCACGGTGATTGGTGTGGCGTTCTTTCGCGGCGTGCCGGTCGGGCCGCTAATCGCCGCAGGGATTGTGTCGCTGTTTGTCACCACGAAGTAGCCTGCTGGACCATTCCGAAACGCCAAAAAGGGGGCATACTTTCAGAGTCAGTTGGCTATAATAGCCGTCACTCAACTTACGACTAATGAAGGAAAGCCAGATGAGTTTGAACCAGGTGCCTGCAGGTAAAGATCTGCCAGAAGATATCTATGTCGTCATCGAGATCCCGGCCAACGCCGATCCGATCAAATATGAAGTGGACAAAGAGTCTGGCGCCCTGTTTGTAGACCGTTTCATGTCTACCGCCATGTTCTATCCGTGCAACTACGGTTACATCAACCACACGCTGTCTCTGGATGGTGACCCGGTTGACGTACTGGTGCCAACCCCGTATCCGCTGCAGCCAGGTTCAGTGATCCGCTGCCGTCCGGTGGGCGTGCTGAAGATGACCGACGAATCAGGTGAAGATGCCAAACTGGTAGCGGTTCCGCACACCAAGCTGAGCAAAGAGTACGATCACATTAAAGATGTGAACGACCTGCCAGAACTGCTGAAAGCGCAGATCACCCACTTCTTCGAGCACTACAAAGATCTGGAAAAAGGCAAATGGGTGAAGGTTGACGGCTGGGACAACGCGGAAGCGGCTAAAGCTGAAATCATCTCCTCTTTCGAGCGCGCACAGAAGAAATAAGTTTTCTGTTAGCGCTGCCGCATCGCTATGTATGGCGATCGGCAGATAAAAAAACACCGCCCACTGGGCGGTGTTTTTATTTACGCTTCTGCGGCGTCATCGCGCCGTAACCAGTCGCCACTCGCGATGCGGGTGCGACCGGCAATCGAACGCTGATACACGTACAGCCAGGCGCTGCCGTAGGGCGTCTGGATCAGCTGGCGCTTATACTCGCCGTTCTTGCTGCGCAAGGCATCCAGCTCGCCGAGGGTACTGGCGTCGATGCGATACACTTCGCAGTACACCGTGCCGTCCCCCTCAACCACGCCCGGATAGTGACCGAGATTGTAGAGCGCAAACCCTTCAATCTGATGGTCGCCGAGCCATTGCGCATTGGTCATCCAATGACTATTTCCCTGTTTGCGCCGTAAACTGCCGTAGACAATTATTCGCATTGCTAAAACTCAAACTGATAGAGCAAATCCAGTGCCTGATCGAGACCCGACACGGCTTCCAAATAGAGTTTGGGCATCAGGCGATAACGCAAAGTGAGCGTCGCCAGTGAATCAAATATGCCAACACCGTATTTTACCTGCAGACCCGGCAGCACATAACCACTCACCTGCACCTGCTGGCTGTCGCCGACACCGGTGGTATCAAGCGCAAGGTTACTGACGCCGAAGGTCTCGCCGATTTTACCCATAACCTGACCACTTTGTGCAACCCCCAGTCCAACCAGCGCCGAGGTTAGGGCGTTGCTGTCGCCATCGCTGCTGAGTCCCTGACCGCGTAACAGGTAAGACAGCGCCTCCTGCTGCGACATTGCCGGGTCGGAGAAGACCTCCACCTTCGGCTCGTCGGCCAGTCCGGTGACGCGCAGACCGGCTGTCACATCATCCTCGGTGGCTTCCGGGTTACGAATCGCCTCCAGGTTGACGTACGGCTGATCCGGCGGACCGGCGAACTGCAGCTCGCCTTTACGCACAATCAGATCCTGACCATACGCGTGGAAACGGCCGGAAGGAATATTGATTTGTCCGTTTAAGCCCAGGCCGGTTTTATCCTGCACCAGTTTGAGATCGCCGTTGAGTCGCGCTTTCAGGCCAAAGGCCGAGAGGCGCACATCGTTGCCGACGTGGATCACCAGATTGCTGTTGATCGGGATCGCGGCGGTTTTCGGCTGAATCGGCTTGAGGTTCTCATCCAGCATCACCTCATCCGACGACACGCCGGTAGCGCTCTCCGGCACTTCCTGCACCGTGATGCGCGCCCACGGAATATCAACCTTGCCGTCAAGGTTGAACGCCGCCGGTGTGGCTTCAAACGCCAGGTCCGGCGAAACGTCCATCCGCACCATCGGCGGAACGGTAACGCGAATGCGGCTGCCCTGCGCAGTAACGCGCGCGCGCCAGTTATCCAGCTGGCTCCAGTCCGCGTTGCCACCCAGATTGAGATTACCCTGCTGCGTCTGGATCAGGCCGTTGAGCGTGGAACTCATGCCGTTAAACACCAGGTTGAGATTGGCCGAGGTGAGATCAACCGGCATAAAGCTGCCGTCCACATCAACATCGCTCAGCCCCAGCTGACCAAAGATCTGCGGCTGCTGCAGCGTGCCGCCGAGACGCAGATTGCTGTTGAGGTTGCCTTTGATCTTCTCGCCCTGCATCAGCGCCGGGTTGAGCATCGCCAGTGAAATGTTGCTGATGCCGATGTTGCCTGACAGCTGGCGGCGATTCTCCGGATCGGCGATTTGCACGTTGCCGCTCAGATGACCGTTATTCACAATGTGAATCAGCCAGTCGAGCTGCGCGCGTCCATTACGCAGCGCCGCATTCAGGTTGAGCGTGTCGAAGGCGATCGGCAGGTTATTCCCCTGCACATCCTGCACCACTTTTACGCCGTTTCCTTTAAGCGACACCGTGCCGGTCGGCAGCGCGCCGTCGGCGGTCCAGTTCACGCGCGCATCACCGCTGAACACGCCGCTCAATTGGGTGGCATCGGTGAGGAACGGCTTGATCATCGCCAGATCAAAGCGGTTCAGCACCACGTGCGCATGGCCGCTGGCACCGGCCTCGATCGGCTCCGGCACGCACAGCTGCGCGTTGGGGTTTTGCCAGCAGTGCGGCCCGATGGTGGCGCTCTGTTTGCTGTTCAGGTAGTCAATCGTCATCGCGCGCGTCAGGCGCCATTCGCCCACCGGCGTGTCAAAACGCGTATTGTTGAGATTGCCCTGCCAGCGCTGCGTCTGGCGATCAAAGCTGCCGTTAAGCGCCAGCTGGCCGGAGACCGGTTCGCCCTGCACGTTGAGTTTCAGCTGGTGCTGCTTCTCGTTACCGTCGGCGTTGAGCGTCAGCAGGTTGATCTTAAGCGCGTCCTGCTGCAGCTGCTCCACGCGCAGCTGCAGTTTACCGGCGACCTGATCGCTGGATTTCACATCGCTCTGCAGCGTGACACGGCGGATCTGCAGCTGCTGCCAGCGCAGGCCGCTGGCGGTAAGATCGGCCAGCAGCTGGGGCGCCTGCAGCGTACCGCGCGCTTTGATGGTGCCTTTGGCTACGCCGCCGAGGCCCGGCAGCGCATTATCCAGATGCGGCGCATCGACACTGGCGTCCAGATTTAGCGCGTCGCCCAGTTCGCCTTTCACGTCGAGATGGTTGCGCCCCAGCGCGATGTCAATGCCGGGGATTTTCCACTGATTGTAACTGTTGCCGGTCAGCGAGCCTTCGGCGCTCACCGCGTTCTGTTTCACATTGCCCTTCAGCGCCAGCTGCGGCACGCTGAGCTGCCAGCTACCGCCGTACAGGCTGCCGCGCGTGGTGATTTTACCGTCGAGCTTAGCCGGCCAGTCAGGATACTGTTTAGCGGTATTGATGCCCGCCAGCGTCAGTTCGCTGCGCCAGCTGATGGCTTTGCTCCAGTCCACCAGCGCGCTAAGGTCAATGTTGCCCTGCAGCGCCGCCACGCGCAGTTTATCCAGACTGAACTGCTGCACGTTGCCTTTACCGTCCAGTGTAATGGTGGCCGGCGGCACCGCTTCGCCCTTCACTGCGGTGCGCAGCGACATCACGTAGTCGGTGGCTTTACCGCTGAACTGGTAGTCGAGATTATCCGCCTGATACTGCACCGGACCGGTCAGCGGCCAGCGCAGCTGCGGGCTGGTGAGTTTGAGCGACAGCGGCAGACCGGCGACCGCTGGCTGCGCGGCGGCGTCCAGCTGGGCACGCACCGGCCCCGAAAGATTCAGGCCCAGCTTCAGCTCGTCGCGCATCGCCCCGGCGAGGTTCAGTTTGATCTTCTCGCCTTTAATCGGATCGAGATTCAGCGAGCCGTTGAGCACAAAATTGACCGGCCAGTTATCCGCCAGCCGGGCATCGCCGCTGGCGTTGATCTGCCCCTGCGGCGAGTCGACGTCAAAGGTCTCCAACTGCACATGCCGGTCGGTAGTTTTGGCCTTCAGCAGCAGACGCGTAATCGCCACATCCGTATCGCCGGTGATGCGCAACTGCTCACCCAACAGCTGCTGCACGTTGATGTCGAGCGGCAGCTGGAAATCCGGCAGTGCCGGCAGCAGCGGCTCGGCAAACATCGCCTGCAGCGTTTCGCCCAGCGGTTTCTCATCCGGCTGCGGCTGCTGCACTTTAGGCTGCACCACCTGTTCGTCCGCCACTTTCGCCGCCTTCGGCAGCGCGATTAGCAGGCTCTGGATATGGGTGGGGTTGAGCGTCAGCGCGCGATCCTGCCACTGCAGGCCACTGGTGAAGTCGAGCAGCGAAATGGCGGTGTCATCGACTTTGACGTTGATGTTATGCAGGCTGACCCGGCTCAGGGTAATCGGGTATGGCGTGCTGAGATTGCTGCTGCCGCTCTCCTCTTCCGGCGGCGGCGCACTGGCGGGCGTCATTTTTTTGCTGTCGACCACCACGCTGACATCCTGCAGCGCGATATCGTTCACGCACACCGAGGAGTGCAGCAGGCAGTTGAGGTTGAGCGCCAGATGGAAGCGCCCGGCATCCACGCTGACGCCCGGCATCTGGTACTTCACGCCGCTCAGCGTCAGATCGCGCCAGCCGCCTTCCACCTTGTTAATCGACAGGCCCGGCACCCAGCGATCGGCACCTTTAAACAACAGATGCAATCCGGGCGTGGTACCCACCAGAAACGCCACGCTGGCCAGCAGCACCAGCAGGAAAATACCGATACCGATCAGGACCTTTTTCCACAGCTTCATAGTTCAGGCCCCAGTCCTACATAAAATTGCAATCCATGCTCCTTGTCGTCACCAATTGGGCGCGCGATATCAAACTTGATCGGCCCTACCGGAGAAGACCAGCGCACGCCGAAGCCTGCGCCGGTTTTAACGTTACTCTGCTTGATGTCGTTGACCGCTTCACCGGAGTCGACGAATACCGCGCCCCACCATTTGCCGGAGACATTGTACTGATACTCAAGCGAGCCGGTGGCCAGCTTTGAGGCACCGGTGAGTTTGCCTTCGTCATCGCGCGGCGAGATATCTTTGTATTTGTAGCCGCGAATACTGCGGTCACCGCCGGCGAAGAAGCGCAAATCGGGCGGGACTTTTTCAAAGTCGTTGGTTTCAATCCAGCCAAGGTTACCGCGCGCCACAAAGCGATGCTTCTCGCCCAGCGTGCGGATCCACACGTTCTGCGCCTGCAGGATCAGGAAGTCGACGTCCGAGCCCCAGGTGGTGTCCGACACGTCTACCGAGTAGCGCTGTGAATCGCCCCAGGTCGGCATCAGGCCGCCGCGCGAACGGGTGCGGTTCAGGCTGACGCCCGGATAGAGCAGCATGGTGGTGTTGGTGACGCTGCCCTGAGTAAAGTGGTCGAGACTCCAGCGCAGGTTAACCGCGCGCTGCCAGCCGGAGCTGCTGTCCCAGTTACGCGACATCGCCAGCGTGGTGGTGTCCGATTTGGTGTCGTTGAGATCGGTGCGTTTCAGGCCGCCGGAGAAGGTGTAGTACTGCTCCAGCGGACTTTTCAGCAGCGGCACTTTATAGCTGAGATCAAGCTGCTGCTCCGGCGCGGAAATATAGGCGCTGGAGGTCAGGCTGTGGCCGCTGTCGTTGATCCACGGCTTTTTCCACGTACCTTTCAGCCGCGGTCCGACGTCCGTCGAGTAACCGACACCGGCTTCGATGGTGTTCTCCACGCGCGGCGACACGGCGGCGCTGAGCGGCAGCACTTTGGTCTGGCGCCCTTTATCGAACTCGGGTGCCACGACGACAGAATTAAACCAGCCGGTGGCGGAGAGGCGACGATTGAGTTCGGCCAAATCGCGTGAGCTATAGGGATCGCCCTTTTTGAACGGCACCAGATTGCGCAGATAGGCTTCATTGATTTGCGAGCCCTCAAAGCTGACATCGCCGAAGCGATAGCGCGGGCCGCTGTCGTAGTCGATATCCCAGAACGCTAAGCGCCGTTCGACCGAGACACCAAGCTGGCTCTGCTTAAAGTCACCGTCGAAGTAACCATTACGCAGCGCCAGGCTGGAGAAGCCGTTTTTGAATTTATCGTAGTCGCCGTGATTGAGCTGGCTGCCGACTTTCGGCCTGCCCTGCTTCACCCACGCCTGATAATCAGGATCGTCTTTTGCGGCGCCTTCCACCACGATGGTGCTGCCGCCAATCTTCACCGGCTCACCGGCGGTGACGCGGGCAATCAGCACCGGACGGCCACCCTGCGGCGGTGCCGGGCGTGATTCAAAGTCGATCTGCGGCTCGTAATAGCCCAGCGCACGCAAACCTTCTTTGATCGCGGCAGCCACGCGCGCCTGGAAACGGCCGTCGTTCGACACCTCGTCACTGCCGATAGTGGACAAGCGCGCCCTGACGTTTTTCTGTAACTCCCCGGTCAGGCCTTCCAGCTGCAGTCGCACTTTGGCTGCCTCAACAGCAGGTGCGGCAAGCAGCAGGCTGGCCAAGCAATAAGCATGAAATCGCGGCACGCGTACTCCTGTTAATAATGCCTGCCCCTATTCCGCAGGGGCGTTAACTCTGGTGGAAAGGGTATCACCACACCTTGCATACCCATCAGCATAGCCGCTCTTTTTTGCGAGCGGCTGCGTAAAAACGGCCGCTAAGCCAAATCGACTGCTATTGTCGGTAAATGTGCGTACCGATACAACAACGAAGCCGCGCTTCTGCGCACCGCCAGCCGCCACTCGGATTAATCCGAGCCGGCCAATCACGCCGCTGGCGGCAGCAATAGCGCTGCTGCTATAATCAGCGACCAGCAGGCCTCGCCTGCACGCATTTCTGCCCCGACGTTAACGTGACTTTGTCGAACTGGCGCAGACATTTTTGGCACGGATAGCCCTGTTTGACGGGTAAGTACCGGATGTACGCCTCTTCGCGCTGCCCAGGCCAAAAATGACAAGTGATTAACCCAACGGATCTTTTATGCTTGATAGCCTGCTTGTCATTCTTTTACTGATCGTAATCAGTTCATTTTTTTCTCTGTCGGAGATCTCGCTGGCGGCTGCCCGCAAGATCAAACTGAAACTGCTGGCCGATGAAGGCAACATCAACGCGCAGCGCGTGCTGAAGATGCAGGAACAGCCTGGCATGTTCTTCACCGTGGTACAGATTGGCCTCAACGCCGTCGCGATTCTCGGCGGTATCGTCGGCGATGCGGCGTTTTCGCCCGCCTTCAGCAGCCTGTTCAACCGCTTTATGGAGCCGGAACTGGCGGATCAGCTCAGCTTTATCTGCTCCTTCACCATCGTCACCAGCCTGTTTATTCTGTTTGCCGACCTGACGCCAAAACGCGTCGGCATGATCGCGCCGGAAGCCATCGCGCTGCGCATCATCAATCCGATGCGCTTCTGCCTGCTGGTTTTCCGCCCGCTGGTCTGGCTGTTCAATGGCCTGGCCAACGTGTTCTTTCGCATCTTTAAGCTGCCGATGGTGCGTAAAGATGACATCACCTCGGATGACATTTACGCGGTGGTAGAAGCGGGTGCGCTGGCCGGCGTGCTGCGCAAGCAGGAGCACGAGCTGATCGAGAACGTGTTTGAGCTGGAATCACGCACCGTGCCTTCGTCTATGACCTCGCGTGAAAACATCGTGTGGTTCGATCTGCACGAAGACGAAACCAGCCTGAAAACCAAAATCGCGCAACACCCGCATTCGAAGTTTCTGGTGTGCGACGGCGATATCGACCATATCGTCGGTTACGTTGATTCCAAAGAGCTGCTGCTGCGCGTGCTGGGCAACCAGAGCATGACGCTCAACAGCGGCGTGCAGATTCGTTCGGCGCTGATTGTGCCGGATACGCTGACGCTGTCAGAGGCGCTGGAGAGCTTTAAAACCGCCGGCGAAGACTTCGCGGTAATCATGAACGAATATGCGCTGGTGGTCGGGATTATCACGCTTAACGACGTGATGACCACGCTGATGGGCGATCTAGTCGGTCAGGGGCTGGAAGAGCAGATTGTAGCGCGTGACGAGAATTCCTGGCTGGTGGAAGGCGGTACGCCGATTGATGACGTGATGCGCGTGCTGGATATCGACGAGTTCCCGCAGTCCGGCAACTACGAGACCATCGGCGGCTTCATGATGTATATGCTGCGTAAGATCCCCAAACGCACCGATTTCGTCAAATTCTCCGGCTACAAATTTGAGGTGGTGGATATCGACAGCTACCGCATCGACCAGCTGCTGGTGACGCGCATTGACGATCGCCCGCCGGTGCTGAATGTGTCGAAGAGTACGCTGGATGAGTCTGAAGGGCCTGCCGCGTAGCAGTGATTGTGCGGTTACAGAAAGATTCAGGGCGCCAGCGGCGCCCTTTCTTTTGCTTAGTTGTACTCGGCTTGCAGCCGCAGCACCTGGCGGTTGATTTCTGACATCACGCTAAGGTGCTGTTTATCCTTGACGCGCGGCAACATGACTTTGCCTTTATCGAACTCAAACGCGCCAACGTCCTTGATGTACAACCTTCCTTTAAATAGCGTCTTTACGTATTTCGCAATTTGCAGCGGATTATAGCGCTGGAAGATCTTCATGCTGTTTAACTCCTGAACAGATGTAATACGCTTCGCCGTTGCCAAATTCGGTACGAGCCCTTGAAGCGCAAATGAGGCATAACTATAGAACATGATTCCTTGCCGATGTTCCGAAAAAATGGATTTTTTACTGAATTGACACATCATTACAGAGAACTCTGTCATAACGATCACAAAATCCAGTATAAACCTTCATTGGTTAAGGAATTGTGGCATGGGTTACAAAGCTGCTATCTCATCGCGACAGGCGCATCATCCACGCCTAATATTGCAAAAACATGAATAACTGGTCGGATCACTAAGGAGCATTACCATGCGTTTGGCACATTCCGTGATAGCCCTGGCGCTGCTGCTGCCCAGCCTTGCCTCAGCCCACGCGTTTAAGGTTGGCGAGCGCGTACCGGCAGTCGGCGTTAACGACAAAGGAGAATTGCTGTATCAGCAGGAGAAGTTTCGCTACCAGCCATGGAACAGCGCCCAGCTGAGTGGCAAAGTGCGGGTCATCCTGCATATTGCCGGACGCTCGTCAGCCAAAGAACAGAACGCCGCGCTGATTGAAGCCATCAAAGCCGCCCAGCTGCCGCACGACCGCTATCAGACCACCACGGTGGTTAATACCGATGATGCCATTCCCGGCACCGGGATGTTTGTGCGCAGCAGCATTGAGAGCAATAAACAGCAGTATCCGTGGTCGCAGTTCATTGTCGACAGCAATGGCAACGCGCGCAAGGCGTGGCAGCTGGAGAAAGGCGGTTCGGCAATTGTGATTCTGGATAACACCGGCCATGTGCGTTACGTCAAAGACGGTCCGCTGACGCAGGATGAAGTGCAGCAGGCGATGAAACTAATCCATCAGCTGCTGCAGGCGTGATCGCGCCACAGCGGGCGGCGCGCACAGCGTATCAGAACAGCGAGACGCGGAAGCCCGGATTCAGGAACGACTCGCGCGGGGCGTAGTCGAGGGTTTTGCCCTGCCAGTCATGCACATGCGCGCCAGCGGCAATGGCTACCGCATGGCCGGCACCGGTATCCCAGATATTGGTCGGCCCGAAGCGCGGATAGAGCTGCGCCTTGCCCTCTGCCACCAGGCAGAACTTGAGCGAGGAGCCGATAGCGGTGGTCTGGTGCTCGCCCAGCTGAGTCAGATACTCTTTCAGCTCTTCGTCTTTATCGGCGTGCGAACGGCTCACCACCACCAGCAGCGGTCGCGCTTCACGTACGTGGATCTGCGTGGTGTGGCCGCCCTCTTCTTTCCACGCTTTGCCTTCGGCCGCAGAATACATCACCCCCAGCGCCGGCGCGTACACCACGCCCAGCACCGGTTTGCCGTGCTCAATCAGCGCGATATTGACCGTGAACTCGCCGTTACGCTTGATGAACTCTTTGGTGCCGTCGAGCGGATCGACCAGCCAGTATTGCTGCCAGTGCTGACGCACATCCCAGCCGGGTGGATCCTCTTCCGACAGCACCGGCACGTCAGGCGTCAGCGCTGCTAAGCCCTGCACGATAACCTGATGTGCCGCCAGATCGGCCGCCGTGACCGGTGAATCATCCGATTTACGCGTCACGTCCAGCGGTTGTGCGCCATCGTAGACCTGCATAATGGCATCGCCCGCGCTGCGCGCCAGCTGGCAAATTTTATCTAACATTGTTCACCTCATTTCGGCTGATGCTGCCGCTGAAACCCCGGCAGCCCGTCTCCAGATATTTTAGCAGCTGCGCTGTGACAGCCGCAGCTAAGCGTATTCGCTTTGATTATCAATATCATAGTTCGGTCGTGGCGGCTATGGCGCAATGCTTAATGGCAGGCACTTCGTCAGCTTACGCAGGAAAGAGGCAAAACCCCGAGCCCCATCACAAATTGAAATGATAATTCGTCATGGTTTTACATTATTTTGAGAGGCCCATTAAAGCGAACAAGGAGCAAGCCATGTTCAAAACGAGCATGTCGTTACTGGCACTGTGCGTTGCAGCCGCCACGGTGCAGGCTGCCACGGTGGATTTACGCATTCTGGAAACCACCGATCTGCACAGCAACATGATGGATTTCGATTACTACAAAGACACGCCGACCGAAAAGTTTGGTCTGGTGCGCACCGCCACGCTCATCCAGCAGGCGCGCGGTGAAGTAGCAAACAGCGTGCTGGTGGATAACGGCGACATTATTCAGGGCAGCCCACTGGGTGATTACATGGCGGCCAAAGGCCTGCAGCCGGGAGAAATCCATCCGGTGTATAAAGCCCTTAACACGCTGGATTACGCGGTGGGCAATCTGGGCAACCACGAATTTAACTACGGCCTGCCCTATCTGCAGCAGGCGATTGCCGGGGCACGTTTTCCCTACATCAACGCCAACGTTATCGATGAAACCAGTGGCAAGCCGCTGTTTACCCCCTATTTAATTAAAGAAACCACGGTAAAAGACCGCGACGGCAAGCCGCATACGCTGAAAATCGGCTATATCGGCTTCGTACCACCGCAGATTATGGTGTGGGATCGCAACAATCTGCAGGGTAAAGTGCGCGTTGATGACATCACCGAGACAGCGAAGCGCTATGTGCCGGAAATGCGCGCAAAAGGTGCTGAAATAATCATCGCTATTCCGCACTCCGGTCTGAGCAGTGAGCCGTACCATGCCATGGCGGAAAACTCGGTGTATTACCTCAGTCAGGTGCCAGGTATCAATGCCATCATGTTCGGCCATGCGCACGCGGTGTTTCCCGGCAAAGAGTTTGCGGCGCTTAAAGGCGCGGATATCGCTCAGGGCACGCTTAACGGCGTACCGGCGGTGATGCCCGGCATGTGGGGCGATCATCTCGGCGTGGTTGACCTGGTGCTGAAAAATGACGGCGGCGGCTGGCAGGTGACCCAGGGTAAAGCCGAAGCGCGGCCCGTTTACGATGCGGTGGCGAAGAAATCGCTGGCGGCGGAAGATGCCGATCTGGTGAAAGTGCTGGCCGACGATCATCGCGCTACGCGTGAGTTTGTGGCAAAACCGATCGGCAAGTCGGCGGATGTGATGTACAGCTACCTGTCGCTGGTGCAGGACGATCCCACCGTGCAGATCGTCAATAATGCGCAGCGTGCTTACGTCGAACGCTTCATTCAGGGCGATCCCGATCTGGGCCGCTTACCGGTGCTCTCGGCAGCGGCACCGTTTAAAGCCGGCGGCCGTAAGAACGATCCGGCCAGCTACGTTGAAGTGGAAAAAGGCGATCTCACCTTCCGTAATGCCGCCGATCTCTATCTCTACCCGAATACGCTGGTGGTGATGAAAGTCAGCGGCGCGCAGGTGAAAGAGTGGCTGGAGTGCTCGGCAGCGCAGTTTAATCAGATCGACGTGCATCGTCGTCAGCCGCAGTCGCTGATCAACTGGGATTTCCGCACCTACAATTTTGATGTGATCGACGGCGTGCAGTATCAGATCGATGTGACGCAACCGGCGCGCTACGACGCCGAGTGCCAGCTGATTAACCCGGCGGCATCTCGTATTCAGGATCTGCGCTGGCAGGGCAAACCGATCGATCCCAAAGCGACCTTCCTCGTTGCCACCAATAATTACCGTGCCTGGGGCGGCAAATTTGCCGGCACCGGCGAGCAGTATGTTGCCTTTGCCTCGCCGGATGAGAACCGCTCGGTGGTGGCCGCCTACATCAGCAGCGAAACCCGCACCCACGGCGCGGTGCAGCCACAGGCCGATCACAACTGGCGGCTGGCACCGATCGCCAGCGCAACGCCGCTGGATATTCGCTTTGAGACCGCGCCGGGCGCAAAAGCCACGCAGTTTATTAAGAAGTATGCTGATTATCCGATGAAAGCCGTTGGCAGTGATGAAACGGGCTTTGCAATCTGGCAGGTGGATCTACAGAAGCAGGCAGAGAAGAAGTAGTGACCGCGGGCGCCAGATATGGCGCCCGCTGTTTATTACAGGATTTCCAGCAGCTCGACTTCGAAAATCAGGGTGCTGAATGGCGGGATGGAGGCACCCGCGCCGCGCTCGCCGTAAGCGAGATTGTGCGGAATGGCCAGCTCCCACTTCGAGCCTACCGGCATCAGGGTCAGCGCTTCAATCCAGCCGGCAATCACGCCGCTGACCGGGAATTCAGCCGGTTCGCCACGGGCAACGGAGCTATCAAACACGGTGCCGTCAATCAGCTTACCGGTGTAGTGCACGCGTACGCGATCCTGACGTGATGGGATCGGACCATCGCCCTGGGTGATGACGCTGAACTGCAGGCCGGATTCGGTGCTGCTCACGCCTTCACGCTGTGCATTCTGCTCGAGGAACTGCTGACCTTCGGCCGCCATGGCTTCGACGCGCTCACGACGTACGCCTTCGGCACGCTCGTGGACTTCACGCAGCGCACGGTGTACCACGTCAACCGGAACTGCCGGTGAGTTCCCTTCCAGCGCGTCGCGCAGGCCCGCAAGCAGCGCTTCTGGCTGCAGACCCTGCAGTCCAGACTCTTGCAGCTGCTGACCAACCTGTAAACCGATACCGTAACTTGCTTGTGATTCGACGCTGTCAAATGAAGGGGTCGTCATCTTGTTTCCTTAATCCCGGAGAAAATAGAACCGGCAGCATAACAGCGCAGGCGGCTGGCGTAAAATCTCGCGCGCCGCGGATGACATTTCCCGGGGAAAGAGAAACAATATGCAGGTCAAATTTTTCAATGCTGGCAGGCACTTCGCGCCCGCTTTGCCCATACTATAGAACAAGAGAGCATCCATGGGCCAAATCGCCCCACGACGTCGCAGGACGCGCGCACCGCGTACCTTATTTTCCCGGTTGCAACGCTGGCTGCCTGACAGGCGCGTCACGACCGCCAGCGAGGAGGAGGAAAGAATGGCTTCTGAAACCCCGTCGCGTATACCCGCTGTGCTGCAGCGCATCTGGCATGTGCTGGATAACGTACGCTGGATGGATCCGCTGCCGCCGCTGCACCGACGCGGTATCGTTATTGCCCTGCTGGTGATGCTGCTGGCGTTTCTCTGGCCTGCCAGTACGCCGCAGTATCCGGTGGAACGTCCGGCGGAGAGCAGTGGCAAAGAGGTGCCGATGCAGGCGGAAATCTACGATAACAATGCGCAGCCGCCGCAGAATACGACGCCAAAGAGTGATGCCCAGGGCGAATGGCACAGCTATACCGTGGCCTCGGGCCAGACGCTGGCACAGCTGTTCCGTGACAACAATCTGCCGGTCAATGATGTGTTTGCCATGGCGCGGGTGGAAGGCGATGGGCAGCCGCTGAGCGCGCTGCAGAGTGGTCAGCAGGTGAAGATTCGTCAGAACGCGCAGGGCGTGGTGACCGGCTTAACGGTTGAGAGCAGTAACGGCCCGGTGCTGTTTACCCGCCAGCCGGACGGCAGCTTTATCCGCGCGCAGTAAGCAACAGAAACAAAAACGCCGGCACAAGGCCGGCGCTTTCAAACTAAGTAAAAAATTACTCAGCTACTACATTCACAACCAGTTTCGCGAATACTTCGCTGTGAACCTGGAAGTCAACTTCGTGCTCACCGGTGGTGCGCAGAACGCCGTTTGGCAGGCGAACTTCGCTCTTCGCCACTTCAACGCCAGCTGCAGTAACTGCATCAGCGATGTCGCGGGTACCGATGGAACCGAACAGTTTACCTTCGTCGCCTGCTTTAGACGCGAGAGTAACGGTGCCCAGTGCATTGATTTTCTCTGCACGTGCGTTAGCAGCAGCCAGAACGTCAGCCAGTTTGGCTTCCAGTTCAGCGCGACGCGCTTCGAAGAACTCAACGTTTTTCTTTGTAGCAGGAACAGCTTTACCCTGTGGAACCAGGAAGTTACGAGCGTAGCCCGCTTTAACGTTAACCTGATCACCCAGGCTGCCCAGGTTTGCTACTTTATCAAGCAGAATAACTTGCATTACCTTATCCTCTTAAAGTCGTTAATGGACAGTTGCCGATTACTGATGACGATCAGTGTACGGCAGCAGAGACAGGTAACGCGCGCGCTTGATAGCACGAGCCAGCTGACGCTGGTATTTTGCACGAGTACCGGTGATACGGCTTGGAACAATCTTGCCGCTTTCAGTGATGTAGTTTTTCAGCGTTGCGATATCTTTATAATCGATCTCTTGAACGCCTTCCGCGGTGAAACGGCAGAACTTGCGACGACGGAAATAACGTGCCATTTGGCTAGTCTCCAGAATCTATCAATTCAATCTGCTCGGCATGTAACACAAGTTTGCTCTGGCCATTGCGTGCCTGATGGCAGCTAATAAAACCTTCGAGTGTGAGTTGCGTGCCGACCGTTATATGTTGAGTAATCGCCTGATGGGCGCTGCCGCTGATAATCACCGGCATCTGACACCAGGCTTGCCGGTGAAACCCGGCTTCCTCCTGCACAGAACGATGCTCAAGCACGAACTGGCAGTGAGGAATCCCTGACGGACTGACTTTTCGAACTGGCGTCTTGCACACGGTGCCAGACAGGCGCAGCCGATTGGCCGTCATCGTGGATTACTCTTCAGAATCCCCAGCATCTGAGTCTTCTGCCGATTCGTTAGCGAAGTCTTCGCGGCGCTCACGACGCTCGTCTTTCGCTTTAACCATCGGAGAAGCTTCAGTTACCGCGTGCTTAACGCGCATAACCATGCTGCGGATAACGGCGTCGTTGAAGCGGAAGTTAGTTTCCAGCTCGTCGATCACTTCCTGCGGTGCTTCTACGTTCAGCAGAACGTAGTGTGCTTTGTGCAGTTTGTTGATCGGGTAAGCCAGCTGACGGCGACCCCAGTCTTCCAGACGGTGGATCGTGCCCTGTGCACCAGTGATAGCACCAGTGTAACGCTCGATCATGCCCGGAACCTGCTCGCTCTGGTCAGGATGGACCATAAATACGATTTCGTAATGACGCATCGATAGCTCCTTACGGATTATTCAGCCTCCTGTCAGGGTCAGCTGCGGCCCACGGAAGCAAGGAACGTTATAGGTTGCGAATCACCCAAAAGATGAAACACACCTCTGAATGCAGCTGAAAAATTGACGCGTAATCATACTGACCTCGCCGGGGAAACTCAAGCGCACAATTCATCAAATTGTCGCTGTCGTGCCAGGCGGCGACACCTTTTGTGCTAAGGATTGAGATTCAGCAGGTTAGTCAGAGATTGTTCAAAATCCCTGAACGAGGCGTTCAGCACGACGATCTGGCGTCGTACTGGTGAAGAACTAAACTCTCTACAGGCGCAACGGTTTGGCTTAATCAGCGCGCCTGAGAGTGAAATCCCTGGAGTGAGGAGTCGATTATGAAAGCTGTCATTATCGCCACTTTACTGGGTCTCTTCCTGTCTACCCCCGCTCTTGCCAGCTCCGCTGACCAGGCGCTGCAGATGAGAAGTAACAGCAGCAAAGCGGCTTCAGGCTATGTCTACGTTAACCGGCTGGATGCGCCAGGCGGTAACCCGGTCAGCGCGAACACCAGCGCCGCCGACCGCTTGTCGTCACAACTGTAGTCCGGCCTGTTATCCCGGGCTGGCGTGCTCCGCGCCGCCAGCCCGTTCCGTTTTACAAATGATGTTTAAAGAAACTGACCAGCGCGGTGAGCGCTGGCGGCGTGATTTTGTGCCCGATCTGCTTTTCCGCCAGAAAAGTGAGCCGGCTGTCGAGCTTCGCCTCGCGCAACGCCTTCTCCAGTCGTACCGTTTCGGCAAACGGTACGACTTCATCCGCTTCACCGTGCCATAACAGCAGCGGCCGGTTAGCCAGCTGCGCCAGCTGCTGACAGGGATCGTAGGCTGCCAGCGGGGCCAGCCGCGCCTGTAACGCCGCTTTTTGCTCTGGCGTGTGCGCCACCAGCGGCGGGAACAGCGTCTGACTGAGCTGCATGAAGTAGCCGGAGCCCATCAGACAGGCAACGCTGTGCAGATGTGGATAGCGCGCCATCGCGCCCAGCGCGGTCATGCCGCCCATTGAGGCACCGGCAATGGCGAAACGCTCATCCGCCACCCAATCGTTGTCGCGCAGCGCCGCTTCCAGCAGCGGCACTTCATCGATGTTCTGGCGCAAAATCTCCCAGAAGTGCGTCATGCGCGCGTCGGTATCACCGTTGTAGCGCGCGCCGTGCATCTCTGCATCCGGCATCACCACACGGAAACCGGCCTGCGCCAGCGCCACGGCAAAGTAGCTGTACACCTCTTTCGACGAGGTAAATCCGTGATAAAACAGGATGGTGGGTAAGCGCGCCAGCCGCTGTCCGGCCGGTGCCGCGTGAATACACTCAATGCCCGCCAGGTTCTCCGTTGCCAACTCAATCATACCGTCTCCGTTGAGAATGATTATCACTGGTCTCAGTGTACGTGCTGCCGGCCAAAACGCGAGCCACATCACATTTATTTCGATTAATTTCTGCCCTAAACATTTGCCGCATTTTGCCGTTGATCCTGTACCCCTCCAGTTATTTATTAAAGGTACTTTATGAAGCGTCTCTCTCTCAGCGCCATGAGTCTCGGAATTAAGCTGTCTGTATTGACGTCTTTCAGTGTGGCAATCGTGCTGTTTGCCCTGACGTTAACGCTCAGCCATAACGCCGCGCGCCAGCTGGAGCAGCTGGCAGTCGACGATATGCAAAACCAGGTGCTCGGCATTAATGAAATGGCCACGATGTTTAACGCGACCTTATCGGAAGAAGTGGCGAACTATACCCGGCTGTTTCAGAGCTTTTTACCCAAGCGATTCAGCCGTGACGACAGCTCACGCATTCAGGTGGGATCGTTCAGCACGCCGACGCTGCGTGCCGGGCTGAAAACCCTCAACCTCGATCAGATCGCCGTGGACGATTTTCTCGATCGTACCGGTGCAGTCTCCACCATTTTTGTGCGCGACGGCGAGGATTACATTCGCATCGCGACCTCACTGAAGAAAGAGGATGGCAGCCGCGCGGTGGGCACCCAGCTTGATCGCAGCAGTGCGGCGTGGCGCAGCGTGAATAAGGGCGAAGTGTATCGCGGCCTGGCGACGCTGTTCGGCCATCGCTATATCACTCAATACCAGCCGGTGCAGGACGACAGCGGCGCAGTCATCGCCATTCTGTTTGTTGGCGTGCAGATTGATAAACAGTACGCGCTGATGCGGGACAAAGTGCTGGCGCGGCGTCTCGGCGACAGCGGCAGCTTCTTCGTGCTGAACGGCACGCCGGGCAGCGCACAGGGCCAGTATCTGTTTGCCCGTCAGTCAGAAGGCAAGCTGCCGGACTGGGATCGCAGCGTACAGCAGCAGATCCTGACGCAGCCGCACGGCCTGCTGGAGATCGCGCATCAGGGCGAAACCCGCCTGCTGGCATGGCAGCAACTGCCGGGCTGGAACTGGATTATCGCCGGTGAAGTCAGCCGCGCCAGCCTGCTGGCACCGATCACCCACAGCCGCAATCTGTTTATGCTGATTGGCCTGGCGCTGGTGCTCGCCTTTGCCATTGGCTTTGTGCTGTATAGCCGGCGCGCCATTACCCGGCCGCTGCAGCAGGTGATCCATCTGGCCGAGCAGTACGCGGCGGGTAATCTGCAGGCGCACCTCGACTCAGCGCGCCGCGACGAGATCGGCCAGCTGGTGAACGCGATTAACGGCATTGGCGACGGTCTGGAGAAAGTGGTAGGCCAGGTACGCGCCGCCGCGCGTGAGATCAGCGACGGCACCGACACCATTGCGGCCAGCAGTTCCAGCATCAGCGAGCAGATTGGCCGCCAGGCGAGCAGCGTCGAAGAGACCTCCGCCAGCATGGAGCAGTTTGGCGCAACCGTGGCGCAAACCGCCGCTAACGTGCGTCAGGCGATGGCGCTGGTCGGTGAAGCCGCCAGCACCGTCAGCCAGGGCGGCAGCACCGTGGCGCGCTCGGTAGAGACCATGGCGGAGATTCGCATTGCCTCACAGAGCATCGCCGACATTACCCATGTGATCGAGTCGATTGCCTTCCAGACCAATATTCTTGCGCTCAACGCTGCGGTTGAGGCGGCGCGCGCCGGTGAGCACGGCAAAGGCTTCGCGGTTGTCGCTGCGGAAGTGCGTGCACTGGCGCAGCGCAGCGCCAATGCGGCGAAGGAGATTGATGGGCTGATTGCCAGTTCGATCGACAAAGTGGCCGCCGGCCATGCGCTCTCGGAACAAACGCGTGACGCCATGAGCCATATTGTCAGCCATATCGAACAGGTGAAAACCCTGATGGGGGAAATCAATATCGCTGCCCAGGAGCAGGCTGCTGGCATTGGTCAGGTCAATCTGGCGATGAACCACATCAGCCATGCGACCCATCAGAGCAGCGACATGATTAACCAGTCCGAGCACACGGCGCAGCACCTGAGTCAGAAAGGCCACCATCTGACCCAGCTGGTGAGTATTTTCCGCCTCAACGACTGATGAGCCGGGGCAGATGGCTTACACTTGAGTCATCTGCCTGTTTTCCGGAGCCACCATGCGTACGCTTATTTTGCTGCTGGGCCTGCTGCTGAGCGGCTGTGCCGCACTGCACACCACGCCACAACCCCCGCCAGCGCCCACCACTCAGGCGCAGGAGATCACTCGCGCGCAAAGCTATGGCCTGCCGAAGCTTGGCACCGTCAGCGCCCATTCACGCGGCTCGCCGGATGATGTGCAGCGTGCAATCGCTGCACGCGCCAATCAGAGCGGTGCGGTTTACTATCAGATCCTGATGGTCGATGAGACCACCATGCCTGGCTTCTGGTATGCCACCGCCATTCTGTACGGCGCGCCCTCAGGCGGCAGTAGCACGCTGCAGTAAGCGTGCGCTCAGATCATCACTCAGCGCCTGTGCCGGGCGCGAGGAGAGATAACGCGCGCACCAGCTGTCCGCCAGCGGCGGTTCTGCCGCTTTCAGCAGCACCGCGGCACTCGCCAGCCGAATCAGCATATCGCTGACCTGCCGTCCCTGCTCTTCGCGCAGATTGCCGAGCTGCAGCCGCAGCTGACGCCAGCAGCGATCGAAGTGGCGATTGCTGCCCTTCACCGCATCAAACTCATCCTGCAGCATGCTAAGCACCTCTGCATGCCGTCCCAGTACACGCAGCACATCCAGGCACATCACGTTACCCGAGCCCTCCCAGATGCTGTTCACCGGCATCTCGCGATACAGGCGCGGCAGTTCACTCTCTTCGCAGTAGCCAATGCCGCCCAGCACCTCCATGGCTTCAGCCACAAACGGCATACCGGCTTTGCAGATCACGAACTTGGCCGCCGGGGTGAACAGGCGTGCATACAGCCGTTCATGCGCGCTGGCCGGCGTTGACCAGGCGCGCGCCAGACGCAGCAGCAGTGCGGTTTGTCCCTCCAGCTGCAGTGCCTGCTGCGCCAGCACCGCACGCATCAGCGGCTGATCGCTAAGGCTTTTGCCCATCACCTGACGCTGACCGGCGTGATGCAGCGCAATCGCCAGTGCGCGTCGCATCTGGCCATGGCTGCCGAGCGCGCAGTCAAAGCGCGTCATGCCGCCCATTTTCAGGATCAGCCGCACGCCATCGCCCTCCTCACCCAGCAACCAGCCGAAGGCATCCTGAAACTCTACTTCGGCGCTGGCATTGGCGCGGTTGCCCAGCTTGTCTTTCAGGCGTTCAAGACGAATGGCGTTGCGCGTGCCGTCCGGCAGCAGGCGCGGCAGAAAGAAGCAGCTCAGCCCGGCGGCGGTCTGCGCCAGAATCAGGTGCGCGTCGCTTTGCGGCACCGAGAAGAACCATTTGTGGCCGGTGATGCGCCAGGGTTCGCCCGGCGCACGCGTGCCAGGCGGTTCGGCACGCGTGGTGTTGCTCAGCACATCTGTGCCGCCCTGCTTCTCCGTCATGCCCATGCCAATCAGCAGGCCGCGCTTCTGGCTGCCGGGCAGATGATGCGCATCATACCGATCGCTCAGCAGTCGATCGTGCCAGTCGGCGTAGGGAGCGGGCAGATGGGTTTGCAGCAGGGGGATCGCGGCGTGAGTCATGGTTACCGGGCAGAGCGAACCGGCTTCCACCTGCGCATGCAGAATGAAACGCGCCGCGCGCGCCACCATGGCGCTGCCCTGCACGTCAGGCTGCCAGCTCAGGTTATGCAACCGGCTGGCGCACACGCCCTGCATCAGCAGATGCCAGGCAGGATGAAAGCGCACCTCGTCGAGTCGCTCACCGCGCGCGTCGTAACGCAGCAGCTCCGGCGGCTGTGCATTGGCCAGGCGACCTAATTCCAGTGACTCCGCGCTGCCGAGCTGCAGGCCGACGGACGCCAGCCATTCGCGGTCCCAGCCGGCCCCTTCACGCACCACCGCCTCGCACAGCGCGCTGTCGCCGGTGAAGAGATTGCTGTTGCTGAGCGGAGATGGTTGATTGAATACGCTGTGAGTGGTCCAGGCCATGGCACTCTCCTCTCCTGTTGCCCGTACTGATGTGGCTATAAGTATGGAGAGGATGTGCAGTTATGCCTGGTACAGCTGAGGTTTTGCGGCGGCGATCACGCCTGGCGCTGACGCACCGCTTCGAACAGACAAACGCCGGTGGCCACCGAAACGTTGAGGGAAGAGACGCTGCCGGCCATCGGGATGCTGATCAGCTCATCGCAGTGTTCGCGCGTCAGGCGGCGCATGCCTTCCCCTTCCGCACCCATCACCAGCGCCATCGCGCCGGTCATTTTGCTCTGATACAGCGTGTGGTCTGCTTCACCGGCCGTGCCGACGATCCAGACGTTGTACTCCTGCAGCAGACGCATGGTGCGCGCCAGATTGGTGACGCGAATCAGCGGCACGTTTTCCGCCGCCCCGCTGGCGACTTTTTTCGCCGTGGCGTTGAGCGGTGCCGAACGGTCTTTCGGCACGATCACCGCATGCACACCGGCCGCATCGGCGCTGCGCAGGCAGGCACCCAGGTTATGCGGATCGGTGACGCCATCCAGAATCAGCAGGAACGGCTGATCCAGTGAAGCCAGCAGATCCGGCAGATCGCCTTCCTGATAGTTTTTACCCGGCTTAACACGCGCCACGATGCCCTGGTGCACGCCGCCTTCGACCTGGCCGTCGAGCCACTGGCGGTTGGCCAGCTGAATCACAATTCCCTGAGCTTCCAGTGCGGCGATCAGCGGCTGCAGGCGGCGGTCATCGCGGCCTTTAAGGATAAAGACTTCCTGAAAACGCTGGGGATCACGCTCCAGCAGCGCCTGCACGGCGTGAATGCCAAAAATTATTTCACTCATTACTTTGCTCAAGGTTGGATGTATATCGTTGAATACAGAACATTAATCAGGCTGCGCGTTGGGGCGCAGCCTGCGAAACAGGGCTGAGCAAGGTGCGTCAGCGCTGACGCACCTGGCCGCTGGCGGGTGAAGAGGCCATCAGGCTTCGCTGGCCTTCTTCTTCACTGCGCGCTTCGCCTTGGTTGCGGCGGCGATTTTACGGGTTTTTTCGGAGACTTTTTTGCTTTTTTTCTCGCTTTTATTCGCCGCAGGTGGCTGCTTCTCACCGCGGAAAGCGGCGTCCGGCTCAAAGTTGCCCTTACGACCCGCATCGCGACGCCGCTTCGCCGGTGGCTTGCCGCCACGCTTCTCACGCTCGCGCGCGGTTTTCCCTTCACCGCGCGGTACGCGTTTGCTGGAGATCAGCGCGAAATCGATCTTGCGCTCATCCATGTGCACCGCGTCAACGCGCACTTCCACCGCATCACCCAGACGGTAAGTGCGACCGCCGGATTCGCCAATCAGACGCTGGCCCACCGGATCGAAGCGGTAGTAATCATTGTCCAGCGTGGAGACGTGCACCAGGCCATCAATGAACAGATCGTTGAGGCGAACAAAGAAGCCAAAGCCGGTCACGCTGGAGATCACGCCGTTGAATACGTTACCCACCTGATCCTGCATAAAGTCGCACTTCAGCCAGTCGGCCACATCGCGCGTCGCTTCATCGGCACGGCGTTCGGTCATCGAACAGTGCTGACCCAGCTGCAGCATCTGCTGCATATCGTAGTGATAACCACCGGTTGGCGTGGTGTTGCCTTTTACCGTGCCCTGCTCTTTGGCCAGCAGATACTTGATGGCACGGTGCAGCAGCAGATCCGGATAGCGACGGATCGGCGAGGTAAAGTGCGCATACGACGCCAGCGCCAGGCCAAAGTGACCGCGGTTTTCCGGATCGTACACCGCCTGCTTCATCGAACGCAGCAGCATGGTTTGCAGCATTTCAGCATCCGGACGGTCGGCAATCTGCGTCAGCAGATCGGCATAATCGATCGGCTGCGGTTTCGACCCACCCGGCAGGCTGAGACCCAGCTCGCCCAGCACGGTACGGAAGCTGGTGATGCTGTCTTCGCTCGGGCGATCGTGATCGCGGAACAGCGCCGGCTCCTGATGTTTCTCAACGAAACGCGCGGAGGCGATGTTGGCCAGAATCATGCACTCTTCAATCAGCTTGTGCGCATCGTTACGTACGGTGCGCTCCACGCGCTCAATGCGACGCTCAGCGTTGAAGATGAATTTGGCTTCGTCGGTTTCAAACGAGATGCCACCGCGCTGTTCACGGGCGGTTTCCAGCACCTCATACATGCGGTGCAGCTCTTCGAGGTGCTTCACCTGCGCCGCATACTGTTCACGCAGCTCCGGGTTGCCCTGCAGAATGCTCCACACTTTGTTGTAGGTCAGACGCGCATGTGAGTTCATCACCGCTTCGTAATGTTTGAAGCCGGTGAGTTTACCGCTGGCCGAGATGGTCATCTCGCACACCATGCACAGGCGATCCACCTGCGGATTGAGCGAGCACAGGCCGTTCGAGAGGATCTCCGGCAGCATCGGTATCACCTGCGACGGGAAGTAGACCGAGGTGCCACGCTGCTGCGCTTCGTTATCCAGCGCGGTGCCGGGACGCACGTAATAGCTGACGTCGGCAATTGCCACCCACAGGCGCCAGCCGCCGCCGCGTTTTTTCTCGCAGTAAACGGCGTCATCGAAGTCACGCGCGTCTTCACCGTCGATGGTCACCAGCGGCAGTTCACGCAGGTCGACGCGGCCTTTTTTCGCCGATTCCGGTACCTGCTCTTTCAGTCTGGAAATCTCTTTCTCAACTTCTTCCGGCCATGAGTGGGGAATTTCATGGGTGCGCAGCGCCATATCCACGGCCAGACCGGTGCCCATGTTGTCGCCGAGAATTTCTGTAATTTTGCCGATAGCTTTGCTGCGGCGCGTCGCGCGCTGCACGATTTCCACCACAACCACCGATCCCATGCGCGCATTCAGCGTCTCTTCCGCCGGGATCAGAATGTCAAAGCTCAGACGGCTGTCGTCCGGTACCACAAAGCCGGTGCCGGCATCGGTGAAGTAGCGGCCAACAATCTGGCTGTTGCGCGGTTCCAGCACGCGGACCACGCGCGCTTCACGCCGCCCTTTGCGGTCGGAGCCGCCCGGCTGGGCGAGGATGACATCACCGTGCAGGCAGAACTTCATCTGCTCCGCCGAGAGGTAGAAGTCATCTTTCTGACCATCAACGCGCAGGAAGCCGTAGCCATCGCGATGGCCAATCACTTTGCCGCGCAGTAAATCCAGACGCTCCGGCAGGGCGTAGCACTGGCGACGGGTGAACACCAGCTGGCCGTCACGCTCCATGGCGCGCAGGCGGCGACGCAGCGCTTCAAGCTGATCTTCGCTGGTGATGTTTAACTCTTCGGCGATCTCTTCGCGGCTCGCCGGCTTTTCACGCTTTTCTAATAGCGCGAGGATAAATTCCCGACTGGGAATAGGATTTTCGTACTTTTCAGCTTCTCTATCCTGAAAGGGATCTTTTGACATTACGGTTCCTCCGATGTCATTTATGTGGAATTGCCACCGGCGGTTCGGACAATAAGATGTGGTAAAGCGAATCGTTGTTTTGCACCAGGTCGGCGAGCGTATATTTATCCAGCTCCTGCAGGAACAGCTGGACCGCATTATTCAGCGCGCTACGCAGGCGACAGGCGGGATTTATCGCACACTCTTTACAGTTTACCAGCTGCAAAGGCTCCATTTTTCTCACGACATCGCCAATGACGATTTTTTCCGGGTCCATGCCTAAACGAATTCCGCCGTTTTTACCGCGTGTCGCGGCAACAAAGCCGGCCCGGCTCAGTTGATTGATGATTTTAACCATATGGTTACGCGATACCCCGTAGGTATCGGTGACTTCGGTAATGTTGGTCTGCTGACCTTGCGGCAATGTCGCCATGTAAATCAGGGCGCGCAGACCGAAATCGGTAAAACTTGTTAGCTGCACATGTACCTCAGTGAATCATCGATATTGTTGTTATAACGCCCGTGAGCGCTTCGATTAACATTGATGATAAACCAGTGTGGAAAACCCGGAGCGCTTTTTTCCTGCAACTCCCGAAACCAGCAGGAAAAAATGAAGTGAGCGGAGTCAAAGAGCAGATAAACGAAGGCCGGACAGTGTCCGGCCTGCAAAACGTGATTAAGCGTCGAACGGATCGCGCAGAATCATGGTCTCACTACGGTCGGGACCGGTTGAAATAATATCAATCGGCACGCCAGTCACTTCTTCAACACGTTTGATGTAATCACGTGCTGCCTGCGGCAGGCCTTCCAGTGTTTTAACACCAAAGGTGTTTTCACTCCAGCCCGGCAGAGTTTCATAAATCGGCTCGATGCCTTCCCAGCCTTCTGCCGCCAGCGGCGTGGTGGTCATCTCGCGGCCATCCGGCATACGGTAACCAACGCAGATTTTCACCTCTTTCAGGCCATCCAGCACGTCCAGTTTGGTCATGCAGAAGCCGGACAGGGAGTTGATCTGCACCGCGCGGCGCACAGCTACCGCATCCAGCCAGCCGGTACGACGACGACGGCCTGTGGTGGCACCGAACTCATTACCTTTCTCACACAGGAACTCGCCGGTTTCATCAAACAGTTCGGTCGGGAATGGACCGGCACCAACGCGGGTGGAGTAAGCTTTGACGATGCCCAGCACGTAATCCACGTAACGTGGACCGATACCTGAACCAGTCGCCACGCCACCGGCAGTGGTGTTGGACGAAGTCACGTACGGATATGTACCGTGGTCAATATCCAGCAGCGTACCCTGTGCGCCTTCGAACATGATCAGGTCGCCACGCTTACGCGCGCCGTCCAGCAGTTCAGACACGTCAACGACCATGCCAGTCAGGATGTCGGCCACCGCCAGCACATCGCTCAGCACTTTATCGTAGTCTACTGCATCTTCTTTGTAGTAATTCACCAGCTGGAAGTTGTAGAAATCAACGATCTCTTTCAGCTTCACGGCGAAGGTTTCTTTGTTGAACAGGTCGCTGACGCGCAGACCGCGACGGGCAACTTTATCTTCGTAGGCTGGGCCGATACCACGACCGGTGGTACCGATAGCTTTGGCACCGCGCGCTTTTTCACGCGCCAGGTCCATCGCTACATGGTATTGCAGAATCAGCGGACAAGCTTCAGAGATCAGCAGACGTTCACGTACCGGCACACCGCGCGCTTCCAGACCGTTCATCTCTTTCATCAGGGCTTCAGGCGACAGCACAACACCATTACCAATGATGCTGGTGACGTTTTCACGCAGGATGCCAGAGGGAATTAAGTGGAGGACGGTTTTCTCACCGTTGATGACAAGTGTATGGCCTGCATTGTGGCCACCCTGGTAACGCACAACATATTTCGCGCGTTCAGTCAGAAGGTCTACGATCTTACCTTTACCTTCATCACCCCATTGGGTGCCCAGTACGACGACGTTCTTACCCATTTTCTAAAATCACCGATTGCTTAAAAATGGATTCTACCATCGGATTTTCACTCTTTCAGCACTTTTAGCATACGATTGCGCTGTTTTTTGCCTGAGTTTTGATCACTACAACATGTTGGGGGCAATGCTCTGCAGCAGACACAATTTAGCCGTGCGGCAGCGCGCAGATTTTTGCTCAGCCATTCGCGTGCGTGCTCAGCATGGCGTAAATCACCACGCCCGCCACCACCAGCCCGCCGCCAAAACGGTGCAGTATACGGTCCGGTAACTGCGTCATCGCCAGAATCATGCGACGCCACAGGCGCGGCAGCAGCATCGGTCCTAACCCCTCCAGCACCAGCACCAAAGCCAGCGCCATCCAGACGGTTGTGTTCATTCTGTTTTCCCAAAAAAAAGGCCGACATCAGTGTCGGCCTCAAGGTTATAACAGTTATTAACGCGAGACGTTAGTTGGCGCCTTCATATAGCGGAAGAAATCGCTATCCGGGCTCAGCACCATCACGTCCTGATTGTCCGCGAAGCTGTTCTCATAGGCACGCAGGCTGCGGATAAAGGCGTAGAAATCAGGATCCTGGCTGAAGGCGTCAGCGAACAGCTTGGCCGCTTCACCATCCCCTTCACCACGGCTGATCAACGCCTGACGCTGCGCTTCTGCCAGCGTACGGGTTACCTGATAATCGGCCTGAGCGCGCAGTTTTTCCGCCTCTTCCTGACCCTGTGAACGCTGGCTACGTGCTACTGCTTCACGCTCGGCGCGCATACGGTTGTAGATCGCGTCCGAAACTTCGGTCGGCAGGTTGATCTGCTTGATGCGCACGTCGACCACCTGAATACCCAGCGCCGCCATACTGTTCGGGTTTGGCGCCGGCTCATTGCTGTTGGTCTCGCGCTCAACGCGGGCAGCCGCGCTGGCAATCGCATCGTCAGCGGCTGGCGTCTGCACTTCGTCGTCATTGCCGGCACTGCCGGTGTTCAGCGCATCGCGTACGTCGGTAGTCAGACGGCCACGCGAGTCGGTGACGATATCTTTCACATCAAGACGGCCCATTTCTGAACGCAGACGGTCGCTGAACTTACGTTTCAGCAGTACTTCCGCCTGAGATACATCGCCACCGCCGGTCGCGAGGTAGTAACGGCTGAAATCGCTGATGCGCCACTTGATGTAAGAGTCCACAATCAGGTCTTTCTTCTCTTTGGTGACGAAACGATCGGCCTGGTTATCCATGGTCTGGATGCGCGCATCCAGCGACTTCACGGTTTCGATAAACGGAATCTTGAAGTGCAGACCCGGTGCGTACACCTGCGGCTTGTTCTCATCATCACGCAGTACTTTACCAAAGCGCAGCACGATACCGCGCTGGCCTTCCTGCACCACGAACAGTGAGGCGTACAGCACCACCAGAACAACAATAATTACGGCGATGATTGGCTTACGCATCGATTACTCCCTCCCTTCGCGCTGGGTATCGTTACGCAGCGCATTGGCGCGACGCTGATCCATGATGCTGTCCGGACTATAGGATGAAGTGTCGCCGCGGCCGGCATTGCTGCCCGGTGACGACGGTAACTTCATCAGATTGGCATTGTTCTGACCGCTCTGGCCGCCTGCCTGGCCGCCACGCATCAGCTGATCCAGCGGCAGCACCATCAGGCTGTTGCCACGGTCGTTAACCAGCACTTTGCGGGTATGGCTGAGCACGCGCTCCATGCTTTCAATGTAGAGACGTTCTTTGGTGATCTGCGGTGCGGCTTTGTACTCCGGCAGCAGACGCGCGAACCGCGCCACTTCACCCTGCGCTTCCAGCACAGTACGCTCTTTATAGGCGCGCGCCTCTTCAAGAATACGCTGCGCCTGGCCGTTAGCACGCGGCTGCACTTCGTTGGCGTACGCTTCAGCTTCACGCACGTACTGCTCGCGGTTTTCGCGGGCGGCAATCGCATCGTCAAACGCGGCTTTGACCTCTTCCGGTGGACGCGCCGCCTGGAAGTTGACGTCAAGCAGCGTAATACCCATGTTGTAAGGACGAATGGTTTCGTCGATTTCACGCTGGGTATCGCTACGCACGACGGTACGGCCTTCGGTGAGGATACGGTCCATGGTCGAGCGGCCAATCACGCCGCGCAGCGCGCTGTCAGTGGCCTGACGCAGGCTGTCATCGGCACTGGTCACCGCATACAGGTAGCGCTCCGGATCGGTCACGCGGTACTGCACGTTCATCTCCACGCGCACCACGTTCTCGTCTGAAGTCAGCATCACGCCAGATGCCGCCAGCTCACGCACCGCTTCGACGTTGACGGCACGTACCTGATCGATAAAGGTCGGTTTCCAGTTGAGGCCAGGCTCAACCAGATGGCTGAATTTGCCGAAACGCGTCACGACCCCGCGCTCCGCTTCTTTAATGGTGTAGAAACCACTGGCTGCCCAGATGACCACTGCCGCCACGGCGACAATGCCAACCAGTTTGCCACCGCTGCCGCCGCTGCGCTGGCCGTTATCGCTCTGTTTGCCACCGCCCAGTCCGCCGAGTTTTTTACTCAGCTTACGGAAGATATCATCCAGATCAGGAGGTCCCTGATCGCGACCTCCTTTATTTCCCCCAGAGTTGCCGCCTTGGTTATTGCTGCTTCCCCACGGGTCGCGGTCCTGTCCGTTATTTCCGGGCTGATTCCACGCCATGTCTCTACTCCATTTATTGTATATAAGTTTACCCTGCCACGTGCCGGGCACGTCTTGGGGTAAATGAGTTGGGCAACGGTCAAACAATATAACTGGCGAGCTGCGGTTCCTGCTTGCACAAGCGGCGCCAGTCAACAATCGGCATTCGCACCTGCAAACCTACGCAGCCATCTTCTTCATTCCACTCTTTTTCAATCGCCTGCAGCTGATAGAAGCGGCTGCGCAGGCGGCCCGCTTCCGGCGGCAGACGTAAATCATACTGCGCCACTTCACCGGCTAAGCGCTCGGACAGCGCCTGCCACAGCAGCGGCAAACCGGCACCGCTCTGCGCCGACAGCCATACGCGCGTCGGCCGGTTCTCTTCGTCGCGATCGATACGCGGCTCAAAGCCATCCAGCATATCGATCTTGTTCATCACCAGCAGCACCGGAATCTCATCGGCTTCAATCTCTGCCAGCACTTCGTTTACGGCGTCGATGTTGTCATTGACGCGCAAATCCGCGGCATCAATCACGTGCAGCAGCAGCGACGCCTGACGGGTTTCCTGCAGGGTGGCTTTAAACGCCGCCACTAAGTCATGCGGCAGATGTCGGATAAAGCCTACCGTATCCGCCAGCACCACTTCGCCGACATCGGCCACATTCAGGCGGCGCAGCGTCGGGTCCAGCGTGGCGAACAGCTGGTCGGCAGCATACACGTTGGCTGAAGTGATGGCGTTGAACAGGGTGGATTTGCCGGCGTTGGTGTAGCCCACCAGGGAGACGGTCGGCACATCGGCTTTCGCGCGCGCCTGACGTCCCTGCTCACGCTGTTTTTCCACGCGTTCAAGGCGGGACAGAATCTGGCTGATGCGGCCGCGCAGTAAACGACGGTCGGTTTCCAGCTGGGTTTCACCCGGTCCACGCAGGCCGATACCGCCTTTCTGCCGCTCAAGGTGAGTCCATCCGCGCACCAGACGGGTGGCAAGATGGCGTAACTGTGCCAGCTCGACCTGCAATTTCCCTTCATGGGTGCGGGCGCGCTGGGCAAAAATATCGAGAATTAAGCCGGTGCGATCGATTACGCGACATTCGCACAGCCGCTCAAGATTACGTTCCTGAGCAGGGGATAAGGCATGATCGAATAAAACGACCGATGCTCCACTCGCTTTCACCGCATCGGCAATTTCAACTGCCTTTCCTTCACCGACAAAATATTTGGGATGTGGCGCTTTACGGCTGCCGGTAATCACTTGCAGCGCATCGACGCCCGCAGAAGAGACAAGAGTTTCAAACTCCTGCAAATCTTCCAGCTCTTTGTCTTGGGAGAACCAGATGTGTACCAGTACGGCCTGCTCACCGGCATCATAACGGTCAAACAAGCTATAACCTCGCTAAAATAAAATAACCAGGACGGGAAAACGCACTCGCTCCCCAGCCCTGGCTTTACGGCCGTGCAGAATTACTCTGCGTTATCGCCGTCTTGTTGTGGCTGCGACTGAGCGCCCTGGTTGCTTCCGCCATGGTGGTAGTTACTGCCACCGCTGCCGCCCGCGTTGTTGCTATGGTGCGAAACCGGACGAGAAGGAACCACTGTAGAGATGGCGTGCTTATACACCATCTGGCTTACCGTGTTTTTCAACAGAATGACGAACTGATCAAAGGATTCAATTTGTCCCTGCAGCTTAATACCATTCACCAAATAGATCGAAACCGGTACACGTTCACGACGCAATGCGTTCAAAAACGGGTCTTGTAATGATTGCCCCTTAGCCATTCTATCTTTTCCTTATATGCTTGTTGTTTGTTACTTTGTGAACCGTGGTTCAGAAAAACTGCGTAAAAATTTGCGCACGATAACGGACCAATTGTACACAATCATCCCTGCTACGCACTAACAACCTGAAGCACCGCATTACGCGCTAATTCTGGCGCGTCACTGTCTAACCAGTGGACGTCGGGCCAGCCACGTAACCAGGTCATCTGGCGTTTAGCGAGCTGCCGGGTGGCGCAAATTCCCCGATAAACCATTTCGTCGTAATCGATTTCGCCAGACAGATAAGACCACATCTGACGGTAACCAACACAGCGAATGGAAGGCATGTCCGTATGCAAATCACCTCGTGCAAACAGTGCCCGAGCCTCCGCTTCAAAACCTGACGCTAACATCTGGTCGTAACGCAACGCGATGCGCTGGTGTAACAATTCACGGCTCGCCGGAGCGATAGCAAACTGGTACACATCGTAGGGTAACGCTTCACCGGCCGTTTTTGTCAGTTCCGTTAAAGTTTTACCCGAAATAAAAAAAACTTCCAGTGCTCGCGAAAGTCTCTGCGGATCATTCGGATGAATACGACTACCGGCGACCGGATCGATTTCACACAGCTGGCGGTGCAGGGCTTCCCAGCCTTTTTCCGCCGCCATTTGCTCTATTCGCTGACGCACTTCCGGATCGGCCGAGGGCAGCGGAGACAATCCTTCCAGCAACGCTTTGAAGTAAAGCATGGTTCCACCAACAAGCAGCGGAATCTTACCTTTTTGGGTAATCTCCGCCATTTCTGCCAGCGCATCGCGACGAAACTCAGCAGCGGAATAGCTCTCCGCCGGGTCGCGAATGTCCAGCAAGCGATGGGGTGCCTGCGCCAACTCCTGTGCCGACGGTTTCGCCGTGCCAATATCCATCCCGCGATAGATTAAGGCAGAGTCAACGCTAATAAGTTCCACCGGAAGTTGCTGACGCAGCGCAATGGCTAATGCCGTCTTACCGGAGGCGGTCGGCCCCATCAAAAAAATTGCCTTTGGCCGGCTAGCCTGGTTCAGTTCACTCATGCTTCAACGCGTTTAGCGCGCTCTCAATCTCAAGGGTCTGTAACAGACCTGAAGGCGGCGATTTCAGCAGATGCGGACAGAGCCGTTCGAGCTCTGCCAGCAGCGTGATCGCCTGCGAGTGATTCCAGTGAGGTTCTGCCGCATCGTCGCGTCGCGCCAGCCACTGGGCCAGTGCGGAAGCAGAAACCTCTTGCTGCCGGGCGAGATAGCCTAACAGGTCTGGAATCAAGATTTGTAAATTTTGTGTTCGTAACGGTAAAGGGACAGCGCGCAGCGTCACATGCTGTCCTTCCCGTTGTAAATCAATGCCCATCTGGCTTAACAGCGCCGCCTGGGCATCAATCACGCTTAACTCTTCGTGAGCGATTTTCAGCCGTACCGGGATCAGCAGCGGCTGCGGTTTGAGCCCCTCATCGCCGGGTTGCAGCTGGGCCTGTTTGAGCCAGCGCGCCGCTACGCTTAATGACAGCAGCTGCAACGTCTCCCCGCGCTCCAGCAGCGCATAGCGCTCGCGTACCACGCTGAGCACCCGGCCAAAACTTTGCGTATGGGCGGCCAGCGGCGCTTCACGCGCGGGTGCCGGGCGTGGCGCGGGCGCGGGTTCAGCGGCCGGTACGCGTGGCGTCTCCGCCGCCGGTGTTTTTATCAGCTGCTGATAAACCGCCCCTTCACGCGCACGATAGCCCGGCTCTTTGTGCTGCCACTGGCCGCCCGTGCCGCCGGATGCCGCGCTGCCACCGCTGCGCGCGCCGGTTGCCGGCTGGGCAAAGTGATTCGCCCCGGCGGCCTGGCGGTTCTCTGGCTGCCACTGCGGCGGCGGCTCTTCGGCATGGGCCAGCGGCAACTCGGCGCTGCGACTGGCCTGCAGCACGCTCATCACGCCCTGCCAGATAAAGTCATGCACCAGACGCGACTGATGAAAACGCACCTCATGCTTCGCGGGATGCACGTTGACATCCACCTGGTGCGGGTCAATTTCCAGATACAGCACATAGGCTGGCTGCTGATCTTCACCGAGCTGGGTTTGATAGGCCTGGCGGATGGCGTGATTAATCAGCTTGTCGCGCATCATGCGACCGTTAACGTAGCAGTATTGCAGGTCGGTAACCTGACGCGACCCCGCCGGATCGGCCACCCAGCCGCGCAGCGCCAGATCGTCGTGCTGCCAGTCAATGCGCAGCGCGTGCTGCATGAAAGGTGTCCCGCAGATGGCGCCCAGACGCCGCTCGCGCTGCGCCTCCTGCGTCACGCCGCGATACTGACGCACCAGCTTGCCGTTGTGCGTCAGCGAAATGGCGACGTCGAAACGCGCCAGCGCGATGCGGCGAATCACCTCATCAATATGGGTGAACTCGGTCTTTTCGGTGCGCATGAATTTTCGGCGGGCAGGCGTGTTGTAGAACAGATCGAGCACTTCCAGCGAGGTTCCCACCGGGTGGGCGGCGGGTTTGACCGTCACCGCCATATCGCGCCCTTCGGCATAGGCCTGCCAGGCTTCCTGCTGATCGGCAGTGCGCGACGTTAGCGTCAGGCGCGACACCGAGCTGATACTCGCCAGCGCTTCGCCGCGAAAGCCGAGGCTGACAATCGCCTCCAGATCATCCAGCGAGGCGATTTTGCTGGTGGCGTGGCGGGCCAGCGCCATCGCCAGTTCATCTCTGGCAATGCCGCAGCCGTTGTCGCGGATGCGGATTAGCTTTGCCCCGCCCTTCTCAATATCCACCTCAATGCGCGTCGCTCCGGCATCAAGGCTGTTTTCCACCAGCTCTTTTACGACCGAGGCCGGGCGCTCAACCACTTCGCCAGCGGCAATCTGGTTCGCCAGCTGAGGCGGTAAAATCTGTATTGGCATGGTGGTGATCCTTATCAGGTATGGGCTGCGCGCAGCCCCTCATCAGGATTGTGGAATCTTTAAATTTTGCCCCAGCATCACGTTGCTCGACTTCATGTTATTCGCCTGCATGATGGCTTTCGGGCTGACGCCGTACTTCGCGGCAATCGCCGTCAGCGAATCACCGCGCACCACTTTGTGCCGCGCCGGACGGCTGGCCGCGCTGCTGACGCCGGAACCGGCCGGCACTTTCAGCCGCTGGCCGACCCACACCACATCGCGCTTCAGGTTATTCAGCTCGCGCAGCGTCGCCATGCTGACCCCGTATCGCGCGGCAATGCCGGACAGCGTCTCGCCGCGCGTCACGGTATGGCGCTGGGTAGCACCGGTGTACTGCACGGTGCCAGTGGCCGGGTTGCTGGCGACGCTAACCGCTGGTGCGCGATCCAGCGGCCGGTTTTCCTCCTTTGGGACCGATTGCAGCGGATGCGCAAGGAAATAGTTACGCAGTCCTTTGTAAATCGACTGGGCAATCTTTTCCTGATACGCGCTGCTGCCTAGCAGCCGCTCCTCCCCGGCGTTACTGATAAAGCCGGTTTCAACCAGTAAAGAAGGGATGTCCGGCGAACGCAGCACGCCGAGGCTGGCATGTTCCGGCAGACGCTTGTGCAACGGCGTCACGCCGCGCAGCTGCTGCAGCACTTTGACCGCCACGTCATAGCCGACGCGCTGTGAATGGCCAAACTGCAGATCCAGCACCGCCTGGCTCAGGTAGGGATCGGCCTGGCTGTTCGCCAGCAGATCGCCCGCGCCGCCCAGCAGCTCAGACTGTTTCTCTTTCTGCTCCAGCCAGTTAGCCATTTCGCTGTTGGCACGACGGTTGGACAGCACCCAAACCGAAGCCCCGGTGGCAGAGTGATTCGGTGCGGCGTCGGCGTGAATCGATACCAGCAGGTTAGCGTTCTCTTTACGCGCCACCTCGGAACGGCCCATTACCGAAATAAAGTAGTCGCCGTTACGCGTCAGCACCGGTTTAAACATTGGGTCCTGATCCATCAGCGCTTTGAGCTTCCGCGCGATGGCGATGGTGACATTCTTTTCATGTAAGCCGTGCTGGCCCGACGCGCCAGGATCCTGACCGCCGTGTCCGGCATCAATCGCCACGATCACCGCATCATTACGGCTGACAGCACCGCCCGGACGCACCGTGGTGTTGCTGCTGGTCACCGCCGTCACCGGATTGGCGTTGAACGGATTGCCCTGGCTGGTCGTAGCGCTGTCGCTCTGGCGCGCACGCGTCACCGGTGCCGCCGCGGTGCTGCGTCTGGCCGGCTGAGTGCCACTGATGGTGAAGACCACGCGATACTGATTGCCGTCGCGCTGCGTACTGGCGCGCGTTTTTGCCGCCTGGGTCAGCTCAAACACCAGCCGGATGCTCTGCTTATCCTTCGGCTGGCTATTACGAATCCGTTTAACGATGTTTTCGCCGCTAAAGTTGAGCGGCAGCCCCTGAATATTGCCGCTCTGGCGAATATCCAGCACCACCCGGTTCGGGTTGTGTAGCGGAAAGAAGCCATACACCGGCTGGCCGTTGAAGCTCAGGGTCACCGTCGCCTGGCTGTCGCCGTTATCGACTTTGATATCCGATAGTGTCGCGGCCAGCGCCGACGAGGAGAACAGACACAGCAGGGCGAGCATCATCCCGGTAACGCGTGACATCATGCCGGTTCCCTGCCCTGCTGAAACTGCTGCAGCAGCGTGTTGCCGAGCGGCGAATGTGCGCTGATTTCCGCTGCGCGCGCGCTGGCGACGTAGCTTAGCGTCAGTGCCAGATCCGGCTCTGGCAGCACACCCGCGCCCTGCTGCGGCCACTCAACCAGGCACAGCGCGTCGCCGCTGAAGTAGTCACGGATGCCCATAAACTCCAGCTCTTCCGGGTCGGCGAGGCGATAGAGATCGAAATGGTACAGGCTGCGGTCGCCCAGCTGATAGGGCTCAACCAGCGTATAGGTTGGACTTTTGACGTTGCCCTGATGGCCAAGCGCCTGCAAAAAGCCGCGGCTGAAGGTGGTTTTACCGGCACCCAGATCGCCATACAGATAGATCACCACCGCGCTGCTGCAAACGCGGGCCAGTTGCGCACCCAGATTCAGGGTTGCCGCCTCATCGGGCAAAGGAATAACACAGGTCTTCATGCTTTATTGTTGGATCATCTCTGGATTAACAAACTGCCACAGCAGTGCGAACAAATCAGTGGCTAACATGCCGCGCGTCCCGCGCTGTCGCGCTACCGCATCCGCCGCGGCACCGTGCGCGACACAGCCCGCACAGGCGGCGTCAAACAGGGTGGCCTGCTGGCCCAGCAGGGCGGCGATCATACCGCTCAGCACATCGCCCATACCGCCGGACGCCATGCCCGCATTGCCGACATCCGCAATCGCCATGTCGCCCGTCGCGCTGGCAATTACCGTACCGGCACCTTTCAGCACCACCACGCCGCCGTAGCGGTTTGCCAGGGTCTGCGCGGCGTGTAAGCGGTCACTCTCAATCTCTGCGGTTTTCACCCCGAGCAGGCGTGCTGCCTCGCCGGGATGCGGCGTAATGATGCGATTCTGACGGTTATCTGCATTGATTGCCAGCAGGTTAAGCGCATCAGCATCCCAAAGCATCGGCTTTTCACTCAGTGCCACCTTTTTCAGTGCCTTCTGAGCCCATTCCCGCTGGCCAAGACCGGGGCCGATGGCGATGACATCCGCCCACGCCAGCGCGTCGTCCAGCCGCGCGTCGCTCAGGGCATCCACCATCAGCTCCGGTCGTGCGCTGAGAATCGGACCAATATTATCTTCATGCGTTAACACCCGCACAAGCCCGGCACCGCTGCGCAGCGCCGCTTCGCCGGTCATGCGGATCGCGCCGGCCGTGCCGCTGTCGCCACCGACCACCAGCAAACGGCCGTGATCGCCCTTATGCGAGGTGGCTTTGCGCGGCTTCAGCCAGCGCGGTAAATCCGCTGCAGCGTAGCGATGAATCGGCGCCGGCTCGCCAGCCAGAAACGCGTCCAGGCCAAGCGTCGCGCAATGCAGCACGCCGACGTGGTCACGCGCTTTGCCGGTGAGCTGACCGGGCTTCAGCGCAATCATACTTAACGTGCAGTCCGCCACGACCGCCGCCCCTGGCGTGGTGCCGGTCGCCGCCACCAGCCCGGAAGGGATATCGACGGCAAACACCGGCGCGGCGTGCGCGTTGATCTGTTCGATCAGCGACTGATAAGGCGCGGCAGGCGCGCGATTCAGCCCGGTGCCCAGCAGCGCATCAACAATCACGTCGATGTGTTCCGGCCAGGCAGCGTCGGCGGCATGAATCACGCCGCCCGCCGCCAGCCAGCCGTCGCGCGCCTGCTGTGCTTCTTCCGGCAGCGGACGTTCGCTGTCACAGGCCAGCAGCGTCACGCTTAGCCCGGCGGCCTGCGCCAGCCGCGCCACCACGTAGCCATCGCCGCCGTTATTACCGTGGCCGCATAAAATCAGCCAGTGCTGCGCCTGCGGCCACTGCTGGCGAATCCGTTCATAACTGGCCTGCCCGGCGCGCTGCATCAGTTCATACAGCGTCAGGCCCAGGCTATCGGCGGCGTCGCACTCCAGTTGCGGCATGGCCTGCGCAGGCCAGACAGAGTGTGGTAAACTGCGTGCGTTTGCTTCAATTGCCTGGTCTCTCATGTCATACCCTCTCGATCTTCAACAGCTCGCTCAACAGATTAAACAGTGGGGGCGCGAACTCGGCTTTCAGCAGGTGGGTATTTGCGATACCGACCTGAGCGCCGAAGAGCCGAAACTGCAGCAGTGGCTGGAGAAACAGTATCACGGCGAGATGGACTGGATGGCGCGTCACGGCATGATGCGCGCCCGTCCGCATGAACTGCTGCCCGGCACGCTGCGCGTGATCAGCGTACGCATGAACTATCTTCCGGCCAAAGCCGCGTTTGCCAGCACGCTAAAAAACCCGCAGCTGGGTTATGTCAGCCGCTACGCGCTGGGCCGCGATTACCACAAAGTATTGCGCAATCGACTGAAAAAGCTCGGAGAAAAAATCCAGGCCCACTGCGGCGAACTCAATTTTCGTCCGTTTGTCGACTCCGCGCCGATTCTGGAGCGGCCGATTGCCGTCAAAGCCGGACTTGGCTGGACCGGCAAACATTCGCTGGTGCTGAATCGCGAAGCCGGCTCGTGGTTTTTCCTCGGCGAACTGCTGATTGATCTCCCGCTGCCGGTGGATGAGCCGCAGCAAGAGCAGTGCGGCCGCTGCGTCGCCTGCATGACCATCTGCCCGACCGGCGCCATCGTCGAACCTTATGTCGTCGATGCGCGCCGCTGCATCTCCTATCTCACCATTGAACTGGAAGGCGCCATTCCCGAAGCGCTGCGCCCGCTGATCGGCAACCGCATTTACGGCTGTGACGACTGCCAGCTGATCTGCCCGTGGAACCGCTATGGTCAGCTGACCGATGAAGAGGATTTTTCGCCGCGCGCGGTGCTGCACGCGCCGCAGCTGGTCGAACTGTTCGGCTGGGATGAAGCCCGTTTTCTGCGCGTCACGGAAGGCTCTGCCATTCGCCGCATCGGCCATCTGCGCTGGCTGCGTAACGTAGCGGTGGCGCTGGGTAATGCGCCCTGGGCACCCGAGAATCTCACGGCATTAGAACAGCGGCGCGGTCAACATCCGCTGCTGGATGAGCACATTGACTGGGCGATAGCGCAGCAGCGGCAAAAGCGCGCGGCGCAGGCGGTAGAGGTGCAATCAGCACAGCAGCAGCGGCTGGTGCGCGCCGTCGAGAAAGGGTTACCGCGTGATGCATGATTGAGCAATCGCGCAGGATATTATGCTTTTCCACATGCTGTGAATAAAATTATTTCCCCGAATAGTGACGTGGATCGTTATTTCGTCTAAAAGGGGCATTCACAGTCTGAAATATCATTTACCCAATAAAAAACATAGAGTTAGATAATTACTGTAAACATTTACGTCGGGTTTTGCGCGCAGGGGCTTGTCCAGAGCTTGTGGATAACTCTGTTCAAAACGGTTTTGCAGATAGGGTAAAACGCCGTCAGCACGTTGCGGGCGCATTGTGGATAACCTGTAAGATTACTGCAACAGACGCAGACATCCTGGGCACTCACGCGGCGTGCAAAATTTCCAGATAACAAACGGAACCGCACAGGTAAAACGACTGCAGCAGTTGTATGTCTGATTGTGCCCGGGGGCAAATAACTTTAGTGAATATGAAAATCTGGAGCGGGAAACGAGACTCGAACTCGCGACCCCGACCTTGGCAAGGTCGTGCTCTACCAACTGAGCTATTCCCGCATAATCGTCGTCTTTCAATTTGCTACTGCGTTGGCTGCTTTCGCTCACCCAGGTCACTTACTCGTGTAAGCTCCCAGGGATTCGCTCAGTTGCCGCCTTGTTGCAAACTGAAATCCTTGATTCTGATGTATGGCTATCTACTGCACATTTTGGAGCGGGAAACGAGACTCGAACTCGCGACCCCGACCTTGGCAAGGTCGTGCTCTACCAACTGAGCTATTCCCGCATAATCGTCGTCTTTCATTGCGCTGCGGCGTTAACGGCCTGGACGCGGCTGAAATCCTTGATTCTGATGCATTACTTTTTACTGCACGTTCTGGAGCGGGAAACGAGACTCGAACTCGCGACCCCGACCTTGGCAAGGTCGTGCTCTACCAACTGAGCTATTCCCGCATCATTGTCTTTCAATCTGCTGCGGCGTTGACCGCCTTAGCGCAACTGAACTACCTGATTCAGAACATTTGTTACTTTTACTGCTCCGTACCTGTTGTAAATTCTTCACCGGTACGGGGTGCGCATTATACGAGAAATCCTTCCCGCCGCAAGCGTTGCAAAGCAAAATTTTGCGCTTTGCGCGCGTTTGCTGTTTTAATCGGCAAACTGCTGCTTTCCTGCGCACCCGCGTTGATTTACAGCTGCAGGAAGTGCTCGCGGTAGTAGGCCAGCTCGGCAATGGACTCGCGAATGTCGTCCAGCGCCTGATGCGTACCGGCCTTTTTAAAGCCTGGCAGAATCTCTGGCTTCCAGCGGCGCGCCAGCTCTTTCAGCGTGCTGACATCCAGATAGCGGTAGTGGAAATAGGCTTCCAGCTCCGGCATGTACTTAAACAGGAAGCGGCGATCCTGGCCAATGCTGTTGCCGCAAATCGGTGAGGTGTTGGCCGGAACCCACTGCTGCAGAAACGCAATCGTCGCCTGCTCCGCTGCACGATCGTCATGCTGGCTGGCCTTCACGCGCGCAACCAGCCCGCTATTGGTGTGGGTGCGTACATTCCAGTCATCCATCAGCGCCAGCTGCGCATCGGACTGATGCACCGCCAGTACCGGACCTTCGGCCAGAATGTTGAGGTTGGCGTCCGTTACAATGGTGGCGATCTCAATAATGCGATCGCGCTCCGGATCCAGTCCGGTCATTTCCAGGTCGATCCAAATCAGATTGTTTTCATTTCCCGCTGTCATGCATTTCCCGCCTGTTGCCAAAGTCGTCATTAGCCTGAATTAAGGTGTATCATAGACGTTTTGCCCAGCGGGGCGAAGCCTGGCGAAAGCGTGAGAGGATGCGTGAGCAAAAATAAATTGTCGAAGGGTCAACAACGTCGCGTCAGCGCCAACCATCAGCGTCGTCTGCAGCAACGGAACGAAAAGCCGGAACCGGACGACAGCCTGTTTGGTGAAGCCTCTGAGGGCGTAGTGATCAGCCGCTTTGGCATGCACGCGGATGTGGAAGATAGCGCCGGCGAGGTGCATCGCTGTAATATCCGCCGCACCATTCGCTCGCTGGTCACCGGTGACCGCGTGGTGTGGCGCGCCGCCGGCGAAAACGGTGGCAAAGGAATTGTTGAAGCCGTGCACCCGCGCCAGACGGTGCTGACGCGCCCGGACTTCTATGACGGCGTGAAACCGATCGCCGCCAACATTGATCAGATCATAATTGTGTCGGCGATCCTGCCAGAGCTGTCGCTGAACATTATCGATCGCTATCTGGTGGCCAGCGAAACGCTCGGCGTGGAGCCGCTGCTGGTACTGAATAAAACCGATCTGCTGGATGACGACGCGCGGGCGTTTGTCGATGAGCAGATGGATATCTATCGCCACATTGGCTATCGCGTACTGATGGTGTCGAGCCGCGCCAAAGATGGACTGAAGGATCTGGAAGCGGCGCTCACCGGCCGGGTCAGCATTTTTGCCGGCCAGTCTGGCGTGGGTAAATCCAGCCTGCTGAACAACCTGCTCGGCCTCGACCTGGCAGGCGATGAGATCCTGACCAATGATGTGTCGGACGTGTCCGGCCTCGGCCAGCACACCACCACCGCCTCACGGCTGTATCACTTCCCGCACGGCGGCGATGTCATCGATTCGCCTGGCGTGCGCGAGTTCGGTTTGTGGCATCTGGAGCCGGAACAAATTACCCAGGGATTTGTCGAATTTCGTGAATTTCTCGGCGGTTGCAAGTTCCGTGACTGCAAGCACGACAACGACCCTGGCTGCGCCATCCGCGAAGCGGTGGAGAACGGGATCATCGACATTTCACGCTTCGATAACTACCACCGTATTCTGGAGAGCATGGCGCAGGTAAAAACGCGTAAAAACTTTTCCGCCAGCGAAGATTAACGGGTACAACGGCACATTCGCCAACTGACCGGGGCGCTGCTACAATCCGCCCCCTTTTGTGTAAACCAAACGTTATTAAGCCAGGAGGCAACGGTGTTTGATCGTTTTAAACTCGGCCTGAATCACATTCTGCCTAAAAAAGCGCTGACCGAACTCGCCGGTTGGGGCGCCAGCCGCCGCGCTGGCTGGCTGACCAAAGCGGTCATCGACATTTTTGTCTGGTTCTACAAAGTGGACATGGCGGAAGCCAGCAAGCCGCACACCGGCAGCTACCGCACCTTTAATGACTTCTTTGTACGCCCGTTAAAAGAGGGTGCGCGCCCTATCGATCCGGACGCTTCGCTGCTGGCCTTGCCAGCGGATGGCGCCATCAGCCAGCTGGGCCGTATTGCTGGCGATCAGATCTTCCAGGCCAAAGGCCACACCTACTCGCTGCAGGCGCTGCTGGCCGGCAATGACGATCTGGCGGAAAAATTTGTCGACGGTGAGTTCGTTACCATTTACCTCGCGCCGCGTGACTACCACCGCGTGCACATGCCGTGTAACGGCATCCTGCGCGAAATGATCTACGTGCCGGGCGATCTCTACTCGGTTAACCCGCTGACCGCGCGCAACATCCCGAACCTGTTTGCCCGTAACGAACGCGTGATCTGCGTATTTGATACCGATCACGGCCCGATGGTGCAGATCCTCGTGGGTGCCACCATCGTCGGCAGCATCGAAACCGTCTGGGCCGGCACCGTGACGCCGCCGCGCGAAGGGGTGATCAAACGCTGGCGCTACCCATCGGCCGATCATGATGGCGCGGTCGTGCTGCTGAAAGGTCAGGAGATGGGCCGCTTTAAGCTGGGCTCGACGGTGATCAACCTGTTCGCGCCGAACCGCGTCAAGCTGGCTGAAAGCCTTGAAGCCGAAAGCAAAACCCGCCTGGGTCAGCCGCTGGCTATCGCCCTGCCGCAGCCCGGCGACAGCGCTCCGCTCATCGACTAATTCCGGGAAACACCGCCGTGCGCGCCTCTCTTTTTCTGCTGCTGAGCCTGGTGCTCAGCAGCACCGTCTTTGCCGCCACCGTTCCACCCGCCAGCCAGCTGAAACAGGATCTGGAAACGGCGAAATCCGCGAAAAGCTCGCCCAGCCAGGCCGAACAGGTGCAGGCGCTGGAAGCAGCAATTAATTTCCTGTCCGAACGCGACGACTCGCTGGAACGGGCGAAACAGTATCAGCAGGTAATCGATGATTTCCCGCGGCTGGCGCGCGAACTGCGTCAGCAAATCGCCACGCTGACCGATAGCAGCAAGCCAGTGCGCAGCAACATGAGCAATGCCGAGCTGGATCAGGAGATCCTGCAGGTTAGCAGCCAGCTGCTGGAGGAGAGCCGCCAGGCGCAGCAGGAGCAGGATCGCGCCCGCGAAATCAGCGATTCTCTGTCGCAGCTGCCGCAGCAGCAGACCGACGCGCGGCGCGCCATGACCGAAAGTGAACGGCGCGCACAGGGCGTGGCGGCTGCCGCTACCCCGCTGGCACAGGCGCAGATTTATGCGCGTCAGACCGAGAGCGCAGCCAGTAAAGCGCGGGTAGATGAACTGGAGCTGGCGCAGCTGTCGGCCAATAACCGTCAGGAGCTGGCGCGCATGCGCGCGGAAGTGCATCAGCGCAAAGCGACCCAGCTGGATAACTATCTGCAGGCGCTGCGCAATCAGCTCAACAACCAGCGTCAGCGCGAAGCCGAACTGGCGCTGGAGCGCACCGAACAGCTGGCGGAAAACAGCGGCGATCTGCCGGCCTCCATCAGCGATCAGTTCCGCGTTAACCGCGAGCTCTCCGCCGATCTGAATCAGCAGGCGCAGCGTATGGATCTGGTGGCCTCGCAGCAGCGTCTCGCCACCAATCAGACATTGCAGGTGCGCCAGGCGCTGAGCACGCTGCGCGAGCAGTCACAGTGGCTGGGCGTGTCGAACCTGCTGGGTGAAGCGCTGCGCGCGCAGGTGGCGCGCCTGCCGGAGATGCCGAAATCCCAGCAGATCGACAGTGAAATGGGCCAGCTGCGCGTGCAGCGGCTGCATTATGAAGACCTGCTGGAGCGCCAGCAGGCGCTGCGCAAAGAGAAACAGGCGGACGGCACGCCGTTCACCAGTGAACAGACGCGCATTCTGGATGCCCAGCTGAAAACCCAGCGTGAACTGCTGAACTCACTGATTTCCGGCTGCGACACGCTGATTCTGGAAATTACCAAGCTGAAGGTTTCCAATACGCAGCTGCAGGACGCGCTGAGTGAAGTCAAAGAGGCGACGCACCGCTATCTGTTCTGGACCGCCGACGTCAGCCCGGTTGGCCTGAAATATCCGCTGGATGTGGCCACCGACCTGACGCGCCTGCTGTCGCTGGACACGCTGGGCCAGCTGGGCAAAGCGCTGGCGATGATGTTCACTAACCGCGAAACGGTGTTGCCGATTATTGGTGCCATTCTGCTGGTGGGCTTTAGCATCAGCACGCGTCGTCACTACAACGCCTTTATGGCGCGCGCGGCCAGCCGCGTGGGGAAAGTAACGCAGGACCGCTTCAGCCTGACGCTGCGCACCGTCTTCTGGTCGATTCTGGTCGCGGTGCCGCTGCCGGTACTGTGGGCCGCGCTCGGCTTTGGCCTGCAGCACGCCTGGCCTTACCCGTTTGCCGTAGCGATTGGCGATGGCATCACTGCCACCCTGCCGCTGCTGTGGGCGTTCATGATCAGCGCGGCGTTTGCCCGTCCTGACGGCCTGTTTGTCGTGCACTTCCGCTGGCCGCAGGCGCGGGTCGCGCGCGCCATGCGTTATTACTCGCTGACGGTCGGCCTGATCGTACCGCTGATTATGCTGCTGATTGCTTTCGCCAATCTCGACGATCCGCAGTTCTCCGCCACGCTGGGGCGCCTGTGCTTTATTCTGATCTGCGGGGCGCTGAGCATTGTCACCGTCAGTCTGAAACGCGCCGGTATCCCGCTCTATTTGGATAAAGAGGGCAACGGCGACAACTTCGTTAACCGGATTCTGTGGAACCTGATGATCGCCATTCCGCTGGTGGCGGCGCTGGCCTCCTGCATTGGCTATCTGGCCACCGCGCAGGCGCTGCTGGCGCGTCTGGAAACCTCGGTCGGCATCTGGTTCTTCCTGCTGGTGATTTACCACATCATTCGCCGCTGGATGCTGATTCAGCGCCGCCGCATCGCTTTTGACCGCGCGCGCCAGCGTCGTGCCGATATGCTGGCCAACCGCGCGCGCAGCGAAGAGGAAAAAGAGCAGCAGTCTGCCGTCAGCACCGATACCGTGGAAGTCGAAGAGCCGATTATCGATCTGGATGCGATCAGCGCGCAGTCGCTGCGGCTGGTCCGCTCGATTCTGACGCTGATTGCACTGGTGTCAGTGATTGTGCTGTGGTCTGAGATTCACTCCGCGTTCAGCTTCCTCGACAACATTCCGCTGTGGGATGCCAGCACCACGGTGCAGGGCGTCGAGAGCGTACAGCCCATTACGCTGGGTGCCGTGCTGATCGCCATCCTGATCTTTATCATTACCACCCAGCTGGTGCGCAATATGCCGGCGCTGCTGGAGCTGGCGCTGCTGCAACACCTCAGCCTGTCGCCCGGTACCGGTTACGCCATTACCACCCTGACCAAATACGCGCTGATGCTGGTCGGCGGTCTGATTGGCTTTTCGATTATTGGCGTGGAGTGGTCAAAACTGCAGTGGCTGGTAGCGGCGCTGGGTCTGGGGCTGGGCTTCGGGATGCAGGAGATCTTTGCCAACTTTATCTCCGGTCTGATCATCCTGTTTGAGAAACCCATTCGTATCGGCGATACCGTGACCATTCGCGATTTGACCGGCAGCATCACCCGCATCAATACGCGCGCCACCACCATTACCGACTGGGACCGCAAAGAGATTATCGTGCCGAACAAGGCCTTTATCACCGAGCAGTTCGTCAACTGGTCGCTGTCGGATTCGGTGACGCGCGTGGTGCTGACCATTCCGGCACCGGCCCACGTTAACAGCGAAGAGGTGACGACCATCCTGAAGCAGGCGGCCGATCGCTGCACCTATGTGCTGGATATGCCAGCGCCGGATGTGTTCCTGGTGGACCTGCAGCAGGGCATTCAGCTGTTTGAGCTGCGCGTGCACGCGGCGGAGATGGGCCATCGTATGCCGCTGCGTCATGAGCTGCATCAGCTTATTCTGCGCGGCTTTGAAGAGCATGGCATTGAGATGCCGTTCCCGCCGTTCCAGGTTCGCATGGAAACGCTGGGGCGCAAAACGCCGGCCAGCAACGGTTCGGCTGCCAGCCGGACCTTCAAATCCGGTGGCCTGTAAAACAAAACGCCCGGTATGCGCCGGGCGTTTTTTCTTTACGCGCGGGTTACTTCACAAACTCTTCGCCCTGCGCGATATCTTTTTTCAGCGTCTCCAGCATGCCGTTGAGCGCCTGCTGTTCGAAATCACTGAGCGGCCCGAGCGGACGGCGTTCGGCGATACCGTTTTTGCCCAGCAGCAGCGGCTGCGAGAAGAAGCGCGCGTACTCGCCGTCGCCTTCCACATAGGCGCACTCTACGACATTGGCTTCGCCCTGCAGTGCACGAATCAGCGACAGACCAAAGCGCGCCGCCGCCTGGCCCATCGACAGCGTCGCCGAGCCGCCACCGGCTTTGGCTTCCACCACTTCGGTACCGGCATTCTGAATACGTTTCGTCAGGTCGGCGATCTCCTGCTCGCTGAAGCTGACGCCTTTAACCTGCGACAGCAGCGGCAGAATGGTCACGCCTGAATGCCCGCCGACCACCGGCACTTCAATCTCCGTAGGCTGTTTGCCCTTCAGGGCAGCGACAAAGGTATTGGCGCGAATCACATCCAGCGTCGAGACGCCAAACAGCCGGTTTTTATCGTACACACCGGCTTTTTTCAGCACTTCGGCGGCAATCGCCACCGTGGTATTTACCGGGTTAGTGATGACGCCAATCAGCGCTTTTGGCGCGGTGGTCGCCACCTGTTCAATCAGGTTACGCACGATACCGGCGTTGACGTTAAACAGATCGGCGCGGTCCATGCCAGGTTTGCGTGCCACACCGGCCGAGATCAGCACCACATCGGCGCCGTGCAGAGCCGGCGTCGCATCTTCGCCACTGAACCCTTCAACTTTCACGGCGGTAGGAATGTGACTGAGATCAACCGCGACGCCTGGTGTCACCGGGGCAATGTCATACAGTGAGAGGGCTGAACCTGCGGGTAATTGGGTCTTGAGCAGCAGAGCGAGTGCCTGGCCAATACCACCAGCTGCACCGAGAACGGCAACTTTCATCCTGAACTCCTTATTAAGGTGGGGCAGAGATATGCCGGAAATCCATCAGGTTACGAGTTTAATCAACTTCTCAGGCGATAGCGACACACCTGTCGCGCAATAACATTACGCCGCAATCGGCTCCCGAGACATCTCCACTTCAGAAGTCGCCTGAATGATCCAGTCGCAGCCAGAAGACTATGGACGGCAATGATCATCGTTTTGTTGTTACCACTTCAATAATATAACAACTTTGCAACCTTCGCTTTGCGCGCCAGCGCGCGATTTTGGTGCAGGATAAAACTCTGTTATCATGCCCGCCCCACACGCGCATGCCGTGAATTCACGCATCCGCTTATTGCATAAAAATTCATCTAAATGCATAATAATTTATCTGCGACGGGCCTGTTGCCTGCTGCAACCCTCTTTTATTGGTAGCTTATGCGAAACCCATCTAAACAAGACGATCTGATAAAGGCGTTCAAAGCCTTACTGAAAGAAGAAAAGTTCAGCTCTCAGGGCGAAATTGTCCAGGCGCTGCAGGAAGACGGCTTCGGCAACATCAACCAGTCAAAAGTTTCTCGTATGCTGACCAAGTTTGGCGCGGTGCGCACGCGTAACGCCAAAATGGAGATGGTGTACTGCCTGCCAGCCGAACTGGGCGTGCCTACCACCACCAGTCCGCTGAAGAATCTGGTGCTAGATATCGACTATAACGATGCGCTGGTAGTGATTCATACCAGCCCGGGCGCGGCCCAGCTGATCGCCCGCCTGCTCGACTCCCTCGGCAAAGCCGAAGGCATTCTCGGCACCATCGCCGGTGACGACACCATCTTTATTACGCCAGCGCGCGCCTTTACGGTGAAGCAGCTGTATGACGCCGTGCTGGTGTTATTCGAACAGGAACTATAAAACCCTGTCTGTTACCGGCGGTTCACCTGCCGGTAACCTTGCCTGCCCGCCCGTGTTTCTCCCGCTGTTTTATCGCCAACACCTTACAAAATAACCGCTTAGCCATATTCCGCCGGGTTCTCAATGCGGGGAACTATTGGTACGACCTTTTCGCCTGCTTAACCCTTTGCGCTATTTTACGCTGCTTTACAATTAGTGCTTAGCGGTTATCTCTTGCTTTTAGCGCGCAGCCAGCTTGATCAACCACATTGTTTCGCACAAAAAGATAATTTGATGCAGATCATTGTTTTTGCATGAAAATACACCCTCCTGGTTAAGATCCAGGCGGTTTTAATAACTTTGCGTTATAAAAATGTGCCATAAGGATAAAGAATTACAACCAATCATTATTAGCGGGATATTAATTTCATGGGTGATTAGATCTATACTTCTTTTCGTGATGCAAATCACACGAAATCAAAAAGAGAAAAACAGAAGACGAGGAAAAATACCATGAACGTTAAAACTACTATCGCCACCCTGAGTGTTCTATCTGCCCTGTCATTTGGTGCTTTCGCCGCAGATTCTATTAACGCCGAACAGGCAGCGAACCTGCAGCCGGTCGGCACCATCAGCGTCAGCGGCATTGGCGGCTCACCGATGGATATCCATCAGCAGCTGAACGCCAAAGCTGAAGCGCAAGGTGCTAAAGCCTATCGCGTTGTTGAGGCTTATAACGACAACAGCTACCACGCAACCGCGGAACTTTATAAATAAGTTTGCCGGAACAAGATGCAGTGTGAACGGCGACCCGTTTGAGAGGCGTTTGCCTCTCAGGTTGCCCACCCCATTTCAGGAGAGTGAATCATGAAAACCAAATTATCTATTGCTGTACTGAGTCTGGCTTCCGTTCTGTCTTTTGGCGCCAGTGCTGCCACCCTGGTAACCAACACCCAGGCAGAAAATCTGCAGCCGCTGAATCAGACCATTAGCGTGAGCGGCGTCGATGGCGACCAGACCAATATCCGTCAGGAACTGTCCCAGAAAGCCGATGCTCAGGGTGCCAGCCATTACCGCATCATTGAGAACAATCAGGACAACACCTTCCACGTGACGGCTGAACTGTACAAATAAACTTTAACTATCGATCCGGCGTTATGCAGTCGCCGGGAGAAGATCGACGACCCGCTTACCCTCTTCGTGCCGCAGGTTGTTGATTCTAATGAGGAGACGAATTATGAAAATCAAAACAACCATCGCAACCGCTACGCTGCTTTCTCTGTTCGCTTTTGGCGCTTCGGCTGCCCAACTGGTAACGGATGAATCCGCGCAGAATCTGCAATCTACCGGCCAGACTATTACCGTTAGCGGAACAGGCGGCTCACCTATGGATTACCGCGCTCAGCTTTCTCAGAAAGCCGATGAGCAGGGTGCCAGCGCGTATAAAGTGATTGAAGCGCGCACCGGTGACAGCTATCACCTGACTGCAGAGCTGTACAAATAATTCCTCGTCAATTCTGACGAACCCTTTGGCCCCGCCTGCCGGGGCCCTTTTTGGTTGTGCTACTGAACATTAAAGCGGAGCTGGCCTTCCAGCTCCTCTTCTGCCTCATCGAATAGCAATATCAGCGCACCATAGCGGCGTTTCTGCCCTTTCCCCAGATTGATGAACGCAATTTCCAGCGGCAGCGGGATCTGCTCGCCGATGATCATTTCCCACAGATCGTCCAGATCGTGAATGGTGCGATCCGCCAGCGCGAAACGTTCGCAAAACTGACGGTAGAAATGAGCCTGATCGACGATTTCATTGAAGTCGAAACGCTCGGTTCTCATGGTGACATCCTCTCGCTACGCCAGACCGCCGAGGTGCAGCGCTTTGACTTCCAGATACTCTTCCATGCCCAGCACCGATCCTTCGCGTCCCAGTCCGGACTCTTTCACGCCGCCAAACGGCGCCAGCTCGGTCGAGACCGCACACTCGTTGATCCCAATCATGCCGGCTTCCAGCGCCGCCGAAACGCGGAACACGCGCTGCAGATTCTGCGTATAGAAGTAAGCCGCCAGACCGTATTCGGTGTTGTTGGCGCGCGCGATCACCTCAGCTTCATCGTCAAAGCGGAAGCAGGCGGCCACCGGACCGAAGGTCTCTTCCTGCGCCAGCTGCATCTCTTCATGCGCATCGGCAATCACCGTCGGCTGCCAGAAGTTGCCGCCCAGCGGATGGCGCTCGCCGCCCACCAGCAGTTTCCCGCCTTTGCTCAGCGCATCTTTGACATGCTCCGCCACTTTCTCCACCGCAGACGGCTCAATCAGCGGCCCGACCACTACGCCCGGCTCCACGCCGTTGCCCACTTTCAGTTTGCCCACCGCCTCAGCCAGCTGATGCACAAAGCGGTCGTATATTGCGTTGTGGATATAGAAGCGGTTAACGCTGACGCACACCTGGCCGGCGTTGCGGAATTTATTGGCGATAGCCCCCTGCACCGCCGCGTCGATATTGGCATCGTCAAATACGATATAGGGCGCGTTGCCGCCCAGCTCCATCGAGACTTTCTTCATGGTTTCGGCCGCGTTCCGCATCAGCGTTTTCCCCACTGCGGTGGAACCGGTAAAAGAGATTTTACGCACCGCGCGGGAAGCCATAATGGCGTCGCTGATGGCGTGCGTGTCGCCGGCTACCGCGTTCAGCACGCCGTCCGGCACGCCCGCTTTTTGTGCCAGCGCCACCAGCGCAAAGGCGCTGAGCGGGGTGTTATTGGCCGGCTTGATGATGCCGGTGCAGCCGGCCGCCAGCGCCGGGCCGAGTTTGCGCGTCAGCATCGCCATCGGGAAATTCCACGGCGTGATGGCCGCGACCACGCCAATCGGCTCGCGCGTCGCCAGAATGCGTGAACCGGCTTTGGCCGGCGGGATAATTTCGCCGTTGGCGCGCTTCGCCTGCTCGGCAAACCATTGAATAAAGCTGGCGGCGTATTCTACTTCACCCTCGGCTTCCTGCAGCGGTTTGCCCTGCTCGGCGGTCATCAGCTGGCCCAGCCAGCTTTTGTGCTCAATGATCAGCTGGTACCAGCGATAAAGGATTTCGCTGCGCTGTTTGGCGGTTTTGTCGCGCCACGCCGGAAAAGCGCGCTGTGCGGCGGCAATCGCCTGTTCGGTTTCAGCCTTGCCGGCTTTCGCCACCTGCGCCAGTACCTCGCCGGTGGCCGGATTGGTGACATCAAAGGTGCTGCTGGCGGTGTGCCACTGGCCGTCCGCGAAGTAGCCAGTGTTGAACAGTTCGTGTTGTTGCAGGGAAGTGGACATCGTTATTCTCCTGTCAGTGAGCATCCTGTCAGGAAAGTATAGATGGCAATAATCGGGCAATGAGGGTCAGCGTGGCATCAGGCCAGCCGCTGCGCCAGGCAGCGGCCAGTTTCAGATTTGGATGAGGGTGTTCTGGTACTTATCCAGCATCATCGACAGCCGTTTCACCGGTTCCGTCACGCTGGCCGGGGCGGCATAGTGCTGCAGCTTCTGCTGATAAACGTCCAGCTCCTGCAGCAGGCGCTCAAAGTAGTAGCGCCGTTTATCATCGCTGCTGGCCGCAATAATGCGGTCGGCGGTGGCGCGCAGCTGGCGGTGATACGCCGACAGATCGGCATTGACCGGTACCTCCGCGTTGCGCAGGCGCTGATGACCAATAATCAGCGTGAGCGCAATCCGGTATTTGTCTATATCGCCTGGGAACAGGTTAAGCAGCAGGAACAGCTGCTGATAAAGCGCCGGTAAATGGTTTTCACGCCGGCGCGCCTGATTGGTGGTCAGCGCTGCCACCGCAGCATACATAAAGCGATTCAGCAGCTTGCGTCCGGTGCGGGCTTTGGATTTGTCACGAATCAGCAAAATCACCATCATCGCTACAAAGCTGCCAATCCACTGGCCGAGCGCGTTGTCGAGAAACACGTTGAACTCAAACTTCATCGGGTTATCCAGCACCAGCACGTTGATGGTGCCGATCAGCGCGCCCAGCGTACCAATCTGCCGCCGCTGTACAAAGATGCCGCCGATAAAGCCGAGTGCGCCAATCGCGATACACAACAGCAAGGCACTTTGCTGGGTGCCCGGCAATACCCAGATGAAGTAGAGCATGCCCAGCGGCACCGCAAAGGCCATGCCGTAGAAGAAGTCTTTCGCCATCATCAGCGGATTCGGCATACGCATCGCCAGCGCGGTAATCACCGCCAGCATCACCATGCAGCCGCTGCCGGAGGTCCAGCCGGTATACAGCCAGAACAGCGAACCGAGCGCGGTGGCGACAAAGGTGCGCACACCATTGATCATCGCATGATGCGTTTCCGCTGAGCGCGCCTGGATCACCACCTCACGCTGCAGAATGCTCTCCTCCAGCGTGGTGATACGGCTGTTACTTTTGACGCCATTGATCAGCAGCAGATATTCGGTCGCTGCGCCGACCCAGCTGGCCAGGGTAAACGGCACGCTTTTACTGCTGACGCCAATAACGCGGCGCATCAGCTTCATGCGCTTATGTACGTCACCGACGCTGGTTACCTCTTTTTCAATCAGCAGGCGATACTGCGGCGGGATGTAATCCGGGCGCGAATTCTGAATCAGGAAGGTCTCAGCGGCCTGAGTAATCAGCGTCAGCGATAGCGTGTTGAGCATTTGCAGCCGGCGGCTGGTGTTGCTCCAGCGCGACGACTCCATCAGCAGCTGGCTACGCATGCCGTTGAGCGCGGTCGTGCGGCGCACCAGCGCGCTCCAGGCTTTGTCGACTTCCTCTTTATCCTCGTGCGCCACGCACAGCTGCAGCAGGCGGTAGTGCGCCACCAGCAGCGCATCCACTTCCGCATCAATCACTTTCTTGATCGAGCGCGGAGAGAACAGCATGTCGGCGAGAATGGCGCACAGGATACCGAGCACAATTTCGCTGCAGCGCTCCACGGCGAACTGCGGCGCCAGCGTCAGGCCGCCGCTGGCATCCGCGGTCACCACGATGATCAGCGCGGTGTAGCCAGCGAGGCCCAGCGCGTAGGAGTTTTCGACTTTAATCAGCGATGAGAGCCAGACGCACATACCGGCCCACAGGCAGCACAGCAGCAGCATCACCACCGGCGCGCGCACCGTCGCAATCATGATGGTGAGTGCCGCGATACAGCCGATAAAGGTGCCGATAATACGCAGAACGCCACGGTAGCGCAGCGCGCCAGAGTAAGGATCGCCGCCCGCGGCAAAGGCGGTGCCGCCAGCCACGATGCCGGCGGTCATCACCGCCCAGCGCGGCGTTTCCAGATTGAAGTGAAAGCCAATCATCAGCGCCGCCACCAGCGCGAAGGTCAGCTTTACCGGGAAACGCAAAAACTCAATCATATCGCCCCCGCTTAACCAAACTCACGCAGGCGGTTGAACAGCTGCGCCATCGGCGACACTTTGGTCTGGCGGTCTTTGTCACCGGTGATCACCACGGTGGCGGTGGTCCCCGCCGGGAAGCGGTTGCCGGGCTGATCGTCAAGGCGAATACGCACCGGCACGCGCTGCGCCAGACGCACCCACTCGAGGTTGGAGTCCACGGTGGCCATGCCTTTGCTGTCGACGCTGCTGCTGCTGTTGGTCACGCCAGCCGCGATGCTGTCAACCGTGCCGCGCAGCACCGTGTTGCTGCCCAGCGGGGTAATTTCCGCGCGGAAGCCGGGACGCACGCCATCCAGCTTGGTCTCTTCCATGTAGGCCAGCACGTAGAACGAGTGCTGCTGCACCAGCGCCACGGCCACCGAGCCGCGCGTGATGAATTCACCCTGATAGACGTTGAGGTTGGTGACCCAGCCGTCGGACGGCGCTTTGATGGTGGTGCGATCGAGGTCGATCACCGCCAGATCGCGCGTCGCCACCGCTTTGGCCAGCTGATGTTCGCTGGTCTGCAGGTCGCTGTTCGACTGCTCAATGGCTTCACGCGACATCGCGCTGGTACCGAGCTGGTTACGGCGCGCCGCTTCACGGCGTTTTTCACTAACCAGCGCCTGGTAATATTCGACATCCGCCTGCGCCTCATCCAGCGCTTTCTGGTAGCGCGGACGGTCGACGATAAACAGCGTATCGCCTTTTTTCACCAGCTGGTTGTCGTGTACCGGGACGTCGGTGATCAGTCCGGTCACGTCCGGGGAGATCGCCACCACGTCGGCGGAGAATTTGGCGTCACGCGTCCACGGCGACTCGGTATAGAACACCCAGGCGCGGAAGATGATGACAACAGCGATGATAACCAGCAGGAGCGTAATGGCGTAACGCGCGATTTTTCTTATAAGCGCTTTCACTTAAAACCTCAGACGAATAGACGGGATACAAGGTAAAACACACAGCAATACAGCGCTGTGTTAAAAAGTGCCGGATGCCACACCAGATCGTAAATCCCGCTGGGCGTCAGCACGCGTTTCACCAGCCAGAACAGCGCCAGCGAAACCAGTAGTTCAATGAAGATGGGCGGAAAAGACAGCCCGAATACGACAAATACCGGAAGCACACTCATTTCGGTTCCTTAGTTCGACCTTGCCGGATTGCACCGATACCTGCCCTCATGCCCTCTGGCACGTCGGGTTGATGATAGTGGGGTGACGGATAATCTGATGACAACATTCAGGCCGCGTTGAGCTAATCATAGCGTATCATCGGGTAAACACTGCCGTGTTCAGGTGCGGTGAAGAGACCCAGCGTGCGTATAGTAACGCGCTTGACTATACGTTTTCTACATATTGTGAGCTAAATCACTTTTTAGCCAGAGTAAACAATGGAACGACTCAAAGGCATGTCCATTTTCGCCAAAGTGGTTGAATTGGGCTCATTTACCGCCGCCGCACGCCAGCTGCAGCTCAGCGTCTCGTCAATCAGCCAGATTGTTGCCAGACTGGAAGATGAGCTGCAGGTGAAACTGCTTAACCGCAGCACCCGCAGTCTGGGCCTGACCGAAGCCGGTAAGATTTATTATCAGGGCTGCCGCCGCATGCTGGCAGAGGCCTCGCAGGTGCACGAACAGCTGTACGCCTTCAACAACACGCCGATCGGGATTTTACGCATCGGCTGCTCAACCACCATGGCGCAAAATGTCCTCTCCGCCATGACCAGCGAGATGCTGCACGAATACCCGGGACTGAGCGTCAACCTGATGACCGGCATACCGGCGCCGGACCTGATTGCTAACGGGCTGGATGTGGTGATACGCGTCGGTGAGCTGCAGGATTCCAACCTGTTCTCGCGCCGGCTGGGCGCCATGCCGATGGTGGTATGCGCGGCGAAGAGCTACCTGGCCCAGCACGGCACGCCGGAAAAGCCGGCTGAAATCGACAACTTTTCCTGGCTGGAGTACAGCGTGCGCCCGGATAACACCTTCGAGCTGGTGGCGCCGGAAGGTCTGGTGACGCGCCTGACGCCGCAGGGACGTTTTGTCACCAATGATTCTCAGACGCTGATTCGCTGGCTGAAAGCCGGCTGCGGTATCGCCTATGTGCCGCTGATGTGGGTGATTGATGAGATTAACGCCGGTGAGATCGATATTTTGTTTCCGCAGTATCACTCGGAGCCGCGCCCGGTGTATGCCGTCTATACCGAGAAGGATAAGCTGCCGCTCAAGGTGCAAGTGTGTATCAATTATCTGACCGAGTATTTCAGGCAGGTGGCAAGGCAGTATCAGCAGCACCGCAAAAGTTAGCCGCCGTCTGGCGCTGGTGTGGCCGGCCTGAAGGGCGCATACGGGAAAATGCGGGGCAGTTATGCATGCAAGGTCACCCTGAAAGGTGACCTTGCAAAACAATTGCGTAATGCCGATCAGTTAAGTACCAAATTCAATTACCGCATATTTCGTAGCGGCGCGATTAATCGCGCGTACTACTGGCAGCACCGTTCCCATCCATGCTTCGCGCAATAAATTGCGCCGCTACCAAAGTGTGCGTGCTGTTTACTCATAACTAACAAGCATTGTACAAACCCATTGCGCGGTTTTGACAGGGTGCGCACTGATGCGCACCAGCATGATCATTAAGCCGTTCCGCCCACGGTAATTTTATCCAGCTTCAGCGTGGGCTGACCTACGCCGACCGGCACGCTCTGGCCCTCTTTACCGCACACGCCAACGCCCTTATCCAGCGCCAGATCGTTACCGACCATGGAAATCTGCTGCATCGCCTCAATGCCGGAGCCGATCAGCGTCGCGCCTTTCACCGGTTTGGTGACTTTGCCGTTCTCGATCAGATAAGCCTCGGAAGTCGAAAACACAAACTTGCCGGAGGTGATATCGACCTGGCCGCCGCCAAAGTTAGGGGCATACAGACCATACTCCACACTCTCAATGATCTCCTGCGGCGTCGATTTGCCCGCCAGCATATAGGTGTTGGTCATGCGCGGCATCGGCAGGTGCGCATAGGATTCACGACGACCGTTACCGGTAGGCGGCACGCCCATCAGACGCGCATTGAGCTTGTCCTGCATATAGCCTTTCAGCACGCCGTTTTCGATCAGCACGTTGTACTGTCCCGGCACGCCTTCATCATCCACCGCCAGCGAACCGCGCAGCCCTTGCAGGGTACCGTCGTCAACCACGGTGCAGAGTTCGGACGCCACCAGCTGGCCCATCTTACCGCTGAAGACGGAGGTCTCGCGGCGGTTGAAATCCCCTTCCAGACCGTGGCCCACCGCTTCGTGCAGCAGCACGCCTGGCCAGCCCGCACCCAGCACCACCGGCAGCGTACCGGCTGGCGCCGCGACGGCAGACAGGTTAACCAGCGCCATGCGCACCGCTTCGCGCGCCCAGACATCGGCCCGTACGTCGCCGCTCTCATCGGCGAGGAAAAATTCGTAGCCGGTACGCGCACCGCCGCCGCTGGCGCCGCGCTCGCGTTTACCCTGATCTTCCACCTGAACGCTAATGGACAGGCGCACCAGCGGACGAATATCCGCCGCCAGCGTACCGTCAGTGGCGGCGACCAGCACCTGCTCGTAGACGCCGCTCAGGCTGGCATTCACTTCCTGCACACGCGGATCGGCGGCGCGTGCCACTTTATCAACCCGGTGCAGCAGCGCGATTTTGTCTTCGCGCGTCAGGCTGTCCAGCGGATTGACCGGCGCGTACAGCGAACGGTTAAGCACCGCGGAGAGCGCGTGCGCTTTGCCGTTGCCCTGCTCGCGCACAATACTGCGCGCCGCTTCGGACGACTGGCGCAGGGCATTGAGGCTGATTTGATCGGCGTAGGCAAAACCGGTTTTCTCCCCGCTTACCGCGCGGACGCCCACGCCCTGGTCGATGTGATAAGAGCCATCTTTAATGATTTTGTCTTCCAGCACCCAGGATTCATGGAAGCTGGACTGAAAATAGAGATCGGCATAGTCCAGACGACGTTCTGAAAGCTGCCCTAACAGGGAAAAAAGGTCCTGCTGATTAATGCTGTTCGCAGCTAGTAACTGCTCACTTACCAGATTCAGAGTCATCGTTTCTCACTCATTATGTGCTCGGATAGTCATAGCCTGCGGCAATTCCCCGACGGCGTCAAATTCACTTCTTATCGGCTTCGCGCGGTTTGCGCAGCACTTCATTGATTTCCGGCTTATCCAGCGGTCCGCTAATGTGATAGCGCAGCAGCGAAATCTTATTCCATAACGGTGCCAGCACCTTGCTGGCGGCAAATACCGCCGCGCCGACCACCGGGTTAATCACAAACGCGGTGGCCACGCCAACCGAGGCGCCGATCTCCGGTGCCACCACCGCTTCCATGTCGATTTGCCGCTGCACCAGATCTATTTTGCCCTGCATGGCGATATCCGCTTCGAGGCCATCCACCAGCAGGTTATCGGTGCGCATCACGCCGTTTTCAATCCACGCCGTGCCGTTAATCGAATCAAACCAGAAACCTTCATTAAAGGTATCGCTAAAATCGAAGCGCAGCTTACGCAGCAGGGCATCGAAGCTCACCAGCCGCAACAACTGTCCGGCACGACCGGTGTTCACATCCGCAATCTGCCCTTTGCCGAAATGGGTTTTCAGCGTGCCGCTCAGCGTCTTTTCTGAAGGCTGCCACGGTGCGGAGCGCCAGTGCAGGTCATAATCAATTTTGAACGGCGCATCGCGCAGCGGCGTGTTCATGCCAAACCAGTTGGTGGCATCATTGATATTTTTGCCGCTCAGGCTGCCTTTTAGCGAGGTGCGCTGCTCGCCCGCTTTGTTCACCCATTCACCCGCGACATTGAGCTTCGAGCTGCCGGTGTCGACGCTGCCGTTAGTGAGTGCTAACGTCTCTCCCTGCGGCTGGAGCCTGGCCTGAATGTGGCCGAACTTCTGGCCGCGCAGCCAGCACTCAGCGCAGTTGAGCTGCAGCGCTGGCCAGCTGCGGAAATCAATGCCACTGTCCCCGCTGAACGGCGAGGAGGCCTTGCCCGCTTCACCGTCACTCCATTGCGGATTGTAATAAAGATAGCTCAGGTCGATTTGCCACGGCGCGTGTTGTGCGGTTCGCAGGCTGCCGCGCGCTTCGCGGCTCTCCAGTTGCAGCTGCGTACTGCCGCCCGCGCCCTGGGTCACCGTGGCAGTAACATCGTGCCACTGCTGGCCGCCGAGCGTCAGGGCCGGAGTGCGCAACGTCACATCGCCCGGCAGCAGTGCGCCGCCGATGTCCGTCTCGCCCTGCGCATTGCGTGAACCCGTCGTGCCGGTCATCAGCCCCAGCCAGGCTTCGCCGTCCAGCGCCGGCAGATTAAGCACCATCCCGCGCCGATCCGGTAGCGCCGGCGTGCTTTTGGCATCATTCAGCCAGATACCGCGATCGACGCGCAGCTGCGGCTCCAGCAGCCAGCGGCTGTTAAAGCGATGGTGCTCACGCACGCTGCCGCTGAGGTTAAAACTGTGCAAATCGCCGCTGGCATTAATGGCGATGGGCAGTGCCTCACCGGCCTCTTTATCCAGTGGTGGAGGTAAGTGACTGCTCACTGTCTTGCCGTCACCGTTGATATCAACCTTGTAGCGCGCCCCACCCTGATGCGGCAGCGTGATGTCGACATTGCCCTGCCACGCCAGACTGCCGCCCAGCTTACTGCTTACGCTGGCAGGCAGCATGGCCAGTTTTGCCGGCTGCCAGTCGCCCAGCAGTTTGACGTTAACGCCAAAATCATCGGGATTTTCCGTGGTGCTGAAACGCACGCCGGTGGGCTGACCGAACCAGTTGGCCTGCAGCTCTTCACTCTCCAGGTTCCCGTTGTTGTAGCGGAAACGTCCGGTCAGGTTTTTCAGCGTGGTGTTGAGCGGCTTAATGTGCAGGCTGTTGTTATTCAGCACCACGTTACCGCTGGCGTGCACCAGTTCCCCATCCAGCGGAATATCCAGGTTGAGCGAACCACGCACGTTGCCGCCAATCTGCAGCTGCTCCAGCGCCGCACCCAGCGTGGATTTGAGCGGCGTGCGGGCGAAATAGTCGGCGATATCTTTACCTTCGCCGCTCAAATCACCGTCAATGATCAGCTTCTCTTTCAGGTAATCCGGGATTACCGCACTGACGTTGCGCGCGTCCACCGCGCCCAGCCGGGTTTGCGCCGCCTTCATCCACAGACCATCGTTGATAAAATCGAGGTCAATATCGAGGTTTTGCAGCGCCGGCCAGCCTGGCTGGAACTGGAAGGTAGCATTGCGCACCGGCACGGCCACTTCAAACATGCCGTCGTGGTGCTTGAACGGGAACAGACGCGGATCGCCGGCAAACAGCAGCGTGGCATTCTCCACCTGGCCGCCTTTGACCGCTTCGCTGAGATACTGCGTCAGATCGTGGCCCATCAGCGGCTCGGGGAAGTAGCGCCACGCATCACCGGCGTCTGTGACGCGAATCCCGGCAAGAATGTCGAGGCGCGGCGCTTTACCGACATTTTGCTGATAGCGAAAATCGCCGCGCGCCCATAGCGAACGTGCCTGCACGTCCAGCTGCTGGCCATCCAGCGTCAGGCCGTTAGCATCGCGCAGCCAGTTAATCCTGCCGGTGACCTGCTGAATCTGTAACGGCGCCTGGAACATATCGCCGTACGGCACTTCGGCCTGGCCCATCTGCACATCCAGCTGGCCGTGGTTAAGACTGCCGCTGGCGCTGCCGCTCAGATTGCTGATGCCCGGCAAAAGCTGCCAGTGCTGCCACGCCAGATCGCGCCAGCGCGCCTGCAAACGCGTCTGCTCCGGCTGCGCCAGCGGAATATCCAGCGCCAGCGCGTCGATATAGCCGCGCGGCTGCAGCGCCCGCCAGTTGTCCAGCAGCGTGGGCGAGAGCGGCGCAAACAGCGGCACCAGCGGTGCCAGACGCTGCAGATCGAGCCGGGTGGCGCGCACCCGCACTTCCGCTGCACTGTTCGCGCCGATCATCTGTTTATCTTCCGGCTTCCACAGCAGGGCGATATGGCCGGCATCCCAGGCCACGCCGTCAGTCATCAGCCGGGTTTGCGGCACCGTCAGGCTCCAGCCATTCTGGTAGCGCGCCAGATGCGCGGTCAGGCCATCTACCTGCAGCTGATGATCACCCTGCTCGCCGCGCCAGCGTGCGCCGCCTTTGCTCAGCAGCAGATCGCCCGCGTACACCTCACCGTCGCGCAGGTTGACCCACGCGGCCAGGCTGAAACGCGCGCTTTGCAGGCTGGTATTATCTCGCAGCCAGCGGCCAATCCACGGGCGCACGTCCACGTCATCGGCCTGCATCCAGATGCGGCCGTCGTTAAGTAACCCGTTGGTATCGTTAAGATCGAGCCGTACCTGCACCACGCCATGCTGGCCGGTGAAGCTGGACAGGCTCACTTCGCCTTCGGCGCGATGGCGGTTGTCCTCGTTCAGCCAGGTAAGGCGGGGAATCGCCAGTTCGGCATGCTGGCCGGAAGGCGTGAGAAAACGGATGCTGCTGTCGCGCAGATCGAAATGGTCAAACTGGCGTAAGAACAGATCGTTGATTTGGGCCGGTTTGAAGCTGTTTTTTTGCTCGTCGCTGGTGAGCAACGGACGGTTGGTTGCCAGCCGCAGCTGCCAGAAGGTGAGATCGCGAAACTGCCAGCGCCAGTGCAGCAGCGACTGCCACACATTGAGCGCCAGCGTAACGCGGCCAATCTGCAGCTCGCCATCTTTATCCATGTCGATACGCAGATCGCGCACCTGCAGGGTCGGGCCAAAATTCTCCCATTTTCCCTGAATTTCACTGGCATCGATGGTGACGCCGCTGACGCGCGAAAGTGTGTGCAGCACCTCGCCGCGATAGCTGTTGAGATGCGGCATCACAAGGCGCAGCCCGCTGACCAGCAGCGCCACAATGACGATGATTGCGGCGAGCAGCAGTAACAAAATCCCCGGCAACCGCCTCACACACCTCTCCTTGCTTTCCGTTGGGTTACGGCGTTCAACCTCACGACTTACATCATGACGACGTCAAACTGCTCCTGCGTGTAGAGCGGTTCAACCTGTACTTTGACCTGCTTGCCGACAAAAATTTCCACTTCGGCCAGCGCGTGCGACTCATCGCTTTTCAGCGCTTCACCCACTGCGGGTGACACGTACACCAGGAAGCTGTCGGAGTCGTAAGCGTGATGGACGCGGACGATTTCACGCATGATTTCATAGCACACGGTTTCTACCGTCTTCAGCGAACCGCGTCCCTGGCAGACCGGGCAATCGGCACACAGCACGTGCTCAATGCTTTCGCGCGTGCGTTTGCGCGTCATCTCGACCAGCCCCAGCGCAGAGAAGCCGTTGATGCTGGTCTTGACGCGATCTTTGCTCAGCGCGCTCTCCAGCGAGTGCAGCACGCGCCGGCGATGATCGTCATTATTCATGTCGATAAAGTCGATGATGATAATGCCGCCGAGATTACGCAGCCGCAGCTGGCGCGCAATCGCCTGCGTGGCTTCGATATTAGTATTAAAAATGGTTTCGTCGAGGTTGCGGTGGCCGACAAACGCACCGGTGTTAATGTCCACCGTGGTCATGGCTTCGGTCTGGTCGATAATCAGGTAACCGCCAGATTTCAGTTCCACCTTGCGCTCCAGCGAGCGCTGAATCTCGTTCTCCACATCATAGAGATCGAAAATCGGCTGCTTGCCGTTGTACAGCTCCAGCTTGCTGGCCATCTCCGGAATATATTCGCTGGTAAATTCCACCAGCAGATCGCAGGTCAGGCGCGAATCGACGCGAATGCGATCCAGCGCTGCGCCGGCGAAATCGCGCAGCACGCGCTGCGCCAGCGCCAGCTCGCCGTACAGCAGGCAGCGCGTCTGGTTGCGCTTCTTACGCTCGCTGACTTTGGTCCACAGGCGCTTTAAAAATGCCGCGTCCTGCGCCAGCTCTTCTGCGCCAATGCCTTCTGCGGCGGTACGAATAATAAAGCCGCCGAGATCGTCACAGTAAGCGGCAACCACCGCTTTCAGCCGCTCACGTTCGGCCTCGCTTTCAATGCGCTGTGAGACGCCCACGTGTGAAGCCCCCGGCATAAAGACCAGGTAGCGCGACGGCAGCGTAATATCGGTGGTGAGGCGGGCGCCTTTGGTGCCGAGCGGATCTTTCACCACCTGCACCATTAAATCCTGTCCCTGCCGCACCAGCTCGGCGATATCGCGCACGATAAAGTTCTTCTTCTCATCACCCGCCACGCATTCGGTGTGCGGCATGATGTCCGAGGCGTGCAGAAAGGCCGCTTTGTCCATCCCGATATCGACAAATGCCGCCTGCATGCCCGGCAGTACCCGACTGACGCGCCCTTTGTAGATATTGCCGACAATACCGCGCCGCGCTTCGCGCTCAATATGGATTTCCTGCAGAATGCCGCCGTCAATATAGGCAACACGGGTTTCAGAAGGTGTCACATTTACCAGCAGTTCAGCCGTCATCTTGTCCCCTTAACGCACGCAGCGACTGAAAATGGCTCAGCAGTTCGCTGGTTTCCACCAGCGGCAATCCCACTACGGCGTGATAACTTCCATTGATGCGGCGCACAAAGTTGCCGCCCAGGCCCTGAATACCGTACGCGCCGGCTTTATCCATCGGCTCGCCGCTGGCGATATAGTGCGAAATTTCCTCTGCCGTGATAGTGCGGAATGTCACGTCTGTGGTCACCAGGCAATCCAGTTCACCCTGCGCATCGGCCAGCGCCACGGCCGTCATGACCTGATGGGTTTGCCCGGCCAGTTTACCCAGCATCTGCGCGGCATGCGCCGCATCGCGCGGTTTCTCCAGCACTTCGCCATTCAGCACCACAATGGTATCAGCGCCCAGCACCGGCAGGTTCTGCGGCGCTATCCGCACGCCGGCTCGCGCCTTATCGCTGGCCAGACGCCGCACATAAGACTCCGCCGCTTCGCCCGGCTGACGCTGTTCTTCAACATCGGTAATCAGGCGCTCAAACTGCAGGCCAAGCTGCGTTAACAGCTCGCGCCGACGCGGTGAGCCGGAAGCCAGGTAGAGGGTTATCATTGTATTCCTTATTGCACAGCAAACTGACGGCGAATCTTTCTCATCAGTAAGAATAGCCAGGGCCACAGGATACCGTCGACCACGCTACTCCAGAAGATTTCCGGGCGGAAGGAGACGTTGATGACCAGAAATTCTGCCCAGAAAACAATCACATCAACCGCCAGCGACAGCACCATAACCATTAATGCCTGCTGCCACAACGCCAGATTGCGGAATAGCTGAAATTTAAAGGCCACCAGATAGGCGATAATGCTGAACGCCAGCGCACGCACGCCCAGCGTTGAGCCGGCGACCAGATCCATAATGGCGCCGAGGAAAAAGCCGGTGCCTACGTTGACCCGGTGCGGCAGCGCCAGCACCCAGTAGATCAGGATCAGCAATAGCCACGATGGCCGGAACATGTAAATCTGATCCGGCCACGGCATGATTTGCAGGATAAGCGCAACAAGGAAGGACAGCCAGATCACCCAACGCCCCTGGCTGCGATATCGACTCAAGGCTGGCCTCCGCGCGAGTTCGCCGGATTACCCTGCGAACGGCTGCTGGCGGCGGGCTGTGGCGGCCCCATCTGCTGATTTTGTTGCATCATGGCGGGTGCCGGCGGCCCCATTTCGCCCGCAGGCGGCAGCACCTGCGGCATCATCTGCATCAGGCGTTCGTTGGCCACGCGATGCACTTCGTCCGGTGCCATCGGCATGTCGCCGTTCTTATCCGCACCCCACAGCAGCAGCAGGTAGCGCAGACGCTGCAGACCGGCGGTCGGACGCGCCTGAATCACGGTATAGGCACGCTGCGTATCCACTTTCACTGACGACACCACGCCGACCGGATACCCTTCCGGGAAGCGTCCGCCCAGGCCCGACGTCACCAGCACATCACCGACGCGAATATCCGTATTGCCCGGCAGATGCTCCAGCTGCAGATCTTCGCTGCAGCCGTTACCGGCGGCGATGACGCGAATATCGTTACGCAGCACCTGAATCGGCAGGGCGTGCGAGGCATCGCAGATCAGCAGCACGCGGCTGGTCATCTGCCCTACCGCCACCACCTGGCCGACCACGCCTTTATCGCTGATCACCGGCTGGCCTTCATACACGCCGTTGACGCTGCCTTTATCGATGATCACCTGATCGGTGTAAGGATCGGTGCCGGTGGAGATCACCTGGGTCACCATTTTGTGCTCATCCTGACGCAGCGGCGAGCCGAGCAGCTCGCGCAGACGCGCGTTTTCCTGCTTGTATTGCCCCAGCATCAGCAGGTCACTGTTTTTCAGGAAGAGCTCACGGCGCAGCGCTTTGTTTTCCAGCTCCAGCTGCTGGCGCGAGGCCAGCGTTTCGGAAACGCCGTCAAGAAGCTGTCGTGGCCCGTTGGCCAGGAAGTAAAATGGACTGACCGACGTGTCCAGGTAGTTGCGGATCTGGGAGAACGTGCTGATCCGGCTGTCGGCGACAATAATCGCGATAGCCACAATCACGGCCAGAAACAGGCGCAACTGCAGGGAAGGTCCCCTGCTAAAAATCGGCTTCATAAATTCTGCGAATTCCTCGACATCAGGGAAGAAGCGTGAGTGTCAGCACTCACGCCTCCAGGGCTGGACGCTATACGCCGTCGTGCGCAGCGTCGCCAGTTACCCCGCATCCTGCAAACCGCAGTGACGACGTTGTGCCGCTGCTGCCCGGTGCCTGCTGCTGAGGCTGCCGTGCGGCATGCGATGGCCATCGTCCTGCCGTTGTGCTGATTTTGGGTATCGTCGCTATTCCCTGCGCAATTTGACCACGGTCTCAGCCGGAGAGGAATTACTCCTCGCTGAACAAATCGCCGCCATGCATGTCGATCATTTCCAGTGCTTTACCGCCGCCGCGCGCTACGCAGGTCAGCGGATCTTCTGCGACTACCACCGGAATACCGGTCTCTTCCATCAGCAGACGATCCAGGTTACGCAGCAGCGCGCCGCCACCGGTCAGCACCATACCGCGCTCGGAGATGTCAGACGCCAGCTCCGGCGGGCACTGCTCCAGCGCGACCATCACGGCACTGACGATACCGGTCAGTGGCTCCTGCAGCGCTTCCAGGATTTCATTCGAGTTCAGCGTAAAGCCACGCGGCACGCCCTCAGCCAGGTTACGGCCGCGCACTTCGATCTCGCGCACTTCGTCACCCGGATAAGCAGAACCGATCTCATGCTTGATACGCTCAGCGGTGGCTTCACCAATCAGCGAGCCGTAATTACGGCGCACGTAGTTAATGATAGCTTCATCGAAGCGATCGCCACCAATACGCACAGAAGAAGAGTAAACCACGCCGTTCAGGGAGATAACCGCGACTTCGGTCGTACCGCCACCGATATCAACCACCATCGAGCCGGTCGCTTCTGACACTGGCAGACCCGCGCCGATTGCCGCGGCCATGGGTTCTTCAATCAGGAACACTTCACGGGCACCGGCGCCCTGCGCCGATTCGCGGATGGCACGGCGCTCAACCTGGGTTGCGCCGACCGGCACGCACACCAGCACGCGTGGGCTGGGGCGCATAAAGCTGTTGCTGTGCACTTGCTTGATGAAGTGCTGGAGCATTTTTTCAGTCACGAAGAAGTCGGCGATAACGCCATCTTTCATCGGACGGATAGCTGCGATGTTACCCGGCGTACGGCCAAGCATCTGCTTTGCATCATGACCAACAGCCGCTACGCTCTTTGGGGAGCCGGCGCGATCCTGACGAATGGCAACCACAGAAGGCTCGTTCAGCACGATGCCTTGTCCTTTTACGTAAATCAGGGTATTCGCGGTACCCAGGTCAATGGACAAGTCATTGGAAAACATGCCACGAAATTTTTTAAACATACTAAGGGATAATCCTGCAAGCTGGGGGCGGAAAATAAAATCCGCCTACTTTACCAACCACGCGAAGCCGCTACAAGGCGCAAAAACGTTCTGCTTCGGTGAAAAACCAGGCTGAATAATTTTTCGCGGCGGTGCTGCCGTCCGACACCGGCGTTAAACGGCGCTAAGCTGCCGCTCTAAACGCAAATTCACCCGCCGGTCGCGGGTGAATTCCGACATAAAATCTAACATTTCCCGCCGCCGATCGCGCCGGCTGCGCACGGCATAAAGGCGAAAAATAGCCGCCTGCTGCCGTATCTGTGGCTGACGCGCTAAATCCGGTAACGTTGCGAGTGTTTCTTCACGTTACTGTTCACCGGCAGCGAAGGAGCAAAAAAGTCGCCCTGGCCGCCCGCGACGCCCAGCCCGGCCAGCGTTTGCCACTCCGCGCGCGTGCGTACACCGGCGGCAAAGACTTTGGTGGGCGTGGATTTACACACTTCCAGCAAACTTTGCACGAACAGCTGATTTTCTGTACGGCGCTCAATGTTGCGAATCAGACCCGGGTCGAGCTTGATCAGCTCAATCGGGAACTGCTTGATGTAAGCGCTACTCACCACCGTTAATCCGGCCTGATCTACCGCAATCCGACAGCCAAATGCGGTCAGCATACGGAAAACCGGCACTAAACGATTGATGTGTTGACAAACATCCGCCTCAGCAAGTTCAAATAAAAATCGTTTTCTTTGCGATTTACTGCACTGCAGCAGCAATTTTTGCAGCCAGCGCTGGAACGGCCGTTGCAGCAGCGAATCGATATTCACCGGCAGCGCCAGCGTTTCATCCGGCCAGACCTCCGACAGCGCCGCAATACGCATGACCAGCTGGCGATCCCAGCTGTCGGCCATGCCGAGCTGCAGCACCAGCGGCATGAACTCTGCCGACACTACCTCTTTATCGCCGTCGAACACGCGCGCCAGCATTTCACGGTGATGCACTTTGCCGTCCAGCAGCACCGCCGGTTTCTGGTACAGACGCGGGCCGCCGCGGTTCACGGTGTTTTCCAGCAGGGTGCGCCAGCGCACGCTGCCGCGCCCCATCTCCAGCGTATTGCCCTCGCCCACCGACCAGTTGTTGCCGCCCTGCAGCGCCGCCCGGCGCGTGGCCAGTTCGACATTCTCCATCACCTGCGACACCGACTCGCCACTGCGCCAGGCGCTGATGCCAATGTGGATCAGATCATCGCGATCCACCATGCGCATCGGCGGCAGCGAATCCACCGCGTTGATTAGCTGGTCGGCAATGCTGTTGGCCTCTTTCAAAGTGCGGTGCGGCAGCAGTACGGCAAAGTCGCTGCGGAAATAGCGCGCCAGCAGCGCACCCGGATAGCGCAGCACGAAGGTGGAGAGCATATTCACCAGGTCGAACAGGTATTCATCGACCAGCGTCGGCCCGAGGGTTTCATGCAGGGTGTCGAGGTCCGGCAGCCGCACCATCATCACCACACCGTGCGTGCCAACGTCTTCCTGGTCTTCCAGCAACGTGGCCAGCTGGTTATCGAAAAACAGGCGATTATTCAGGCCGGTACGCGAATCCTGCGCGGCAAAGGTGCGGATTAAGGTGTCGATACGCAGACGCTGCTCGCCGGCTTCCTGTAAATCCCCCAGCAGCAGATCGATAGCGCGGCTGGCTTTCGGCGGCCATTCGGCGATGGTATCGCTGCGCGGCGCGCGCTCGCCAGCCAGAATGCGCTCCGCGCGCGCCTCCAGCCGCTCCATATGCTGCCAGCGGCGGTTAAGCCAGCGGTGCGTCATCACCAGCAGCGCCGACATGATCGCCACCACCGTCAGCAGGATAATCAGCGTGTAGGCACCGGTGAACGAGCGGAACCAGGTTTTGGCGGGATCGAGCACCACCACGCGCAGCGCCATGCCCGGCGCGTGCACCAGCGGCACATCCAGTTGAATGAAACGGTTGGGCTCGTCTTCCAGCATCGGATTTTCATGGCGCGCGAGGCGGAACAGCACGGTATCATCGTGATGCAGTTCCAGCTGTTCGGCATTGATGACGGGCATCAGGCGCGTCAGCCACTGCGTCAGTTCCTGCGGTGACTGGCTGGCCAGCGCTTTATCGACTTCCGTCGCCAGCGTCTCCACGCGGTTCTCTACGCGCTGCTGCGACAGCCAGATAAAACTAAAAGCGCAGCCTACCAGCATCAGTAACATCGCCAGTAAGCTTAATAAGGTAATAAACGCAGAAAACTTGGTTGTTAATCGCATCCCTGTGCCTGTATCACTGCGGTTTATGAACGCCAGCCCACGGTTCGCGCCAGCCGCGCTGGTGCAAACCTGAGCAAATTATCACAATTACCGATCCAAATCAGCGCCCGCCCGGCGCCGGGTTTCGCCACCCTGCGGCGCGAGTATAACGTCAAAGTGTGAAGCGCTGGCTTCCGGGGCGGCTTTTTCGTCCTATTCTCAACAGAACGCACCGGCCAGGAAATTTCACATTTTGCCAGCGAAAGTGGCGCGCCGGGCAGCGTTTGATCATGCTAGCTGCAGTTAATCGATTTGCCGGAGAACGCCATGAAGCGCACGCACATCCTTACCGAAGCCGATGTTACGCCGGAAAGCATTTTTAATCTGCGCCGCCGCCAGGTGCTGAAAGCGCTGGGGCTAGGCGCTGCCGCGGCCAGTCTGCCCGGCGGCGCAAAGGCCGATGTGCTGAGCTGGTTTAAGGGCAATGACAGGCCGCCGGCGCCTGCCGGACGCGATCTGCAGTTCAGTAAACCGGCCCAGTGGCAGGCGGACCTGCCGCTGACGCCGTTTGATAAAGTCGCTGGCTACAACAACTTCTACGAATTTGGTCTCGACAAAGCCGATCCCGCCGCCAATGCCGGCACGCTGAAAACCGACCCGTGGCAATTGCGCATTGAGGGCGAAGTGGCGAAGCCGATGACGCTGGATATGGACGACATCTTCAAACGCTTCGCCATGGAGCAGCGTATCTATCGCATGCGCTGCGTTGAAGCCTGGTCGATGGTGATTCCCTGGGTAGGCTTTGAACTCAACAAGCTGCTGAAGCTGGCTGAACCCACCAGCAATGCCCGCTATGTCGCCTTCCAGACGCTATACGCGCCCGATCAGATGCCGGGACAAAAGGACCGCTTTATCGGCGGCGGGCTGGATTATCCCTATGTTGAAGGCTTGCGGCTGGACGAAGCGATGCATCCGCTGACGCTGCTCAGCACCGGCGTTTACGGCAAAGCGCTGCCGCCGCAAAACGGCGCGCCGATTCGCCTGACGGTGCCGTGGAAATATGGCTTCAAAGGGATTAAGTCGATCGTCAAAATTACCCTGACGCACGATCGTCCGCCCACCACCTGGAGCCAGATCGCCGCTAACGAGTATGGCTTCTACGCTAACGTGAATCCGCACGTCAACCACCCGCGCTGGTCGCAGGCGACTGAGCGCTTTATCGGTGCGGGCGGCATTCTCAAGGTGGAACGCCAGCCGACGCTGCTGTTCAACGGTTATGCTAAAGAGGTGGCCTCGCTGTATCGCGGTCTCGATTTACGGGAGAACTACTGAGTGCGCCTGACATTACGCCACGTTACGCTGCTGAAAGTGGTGCTGCATCTGGCGGCGTTTCTGCCGCTGGTGTACCTGTTTCTGGCGGCAAATCAGGGCTGGCTGAGCGCCGATCCGGCGAAAGATATCCAGCATTTTACCGGCCGCATGGCGCTGAAGCTGCTGCTGGCGACGCTGCTGGTGAGCCCGCTGACGCGTTATCTGAAGCAGCCGCTGCTGATTCGTACCCGCCGGCTGCTCGGCCTGTGGTGCTTTGCCTGGGCCTGTCTGCATCTCACCAGCTACTATCTGCTGGAACTGGGTTACGATCATCTGCGATTACTCGGCAGTGAGATTGTTTCGCGCCCCTATTTGTTACTGGGCATGATCAGCTGGATTATTCTGTTTGCTCTCGCCGTCACCTCTTTTCAGCGCGCCCAGCGCAAACTGGGACGCCGCTGGCAAACGCTGCACAACGGCATCTATCTGGTCGCGATCCTCGCGCCTGTCCACTATCTTTGGTCTGTGAAAGTGCTGTCACCGCAGCCGTGGATTTATGCACTACTGGCGCTGGCGCTGTTAGGCTGGCGTTACAATAAGTTGCGTAAACTTCTGCACCGATAATCCCCGCAAGGTTGTTTTCCTGCTGCGAGATCTGTTAAAAGGTGTGGCCTTCGGGCCTCGCCGGATCAACTTCGCAGATAAGACCAGTATTTTGCTGCGAATTGCCTCGAAACGGATATAATGCCCGGCTTTATTGCAAGCGAAGTCTTCTTTTTCACTCTGAAGAGTGACAAATGAAGGATGTCGCGGTATTTTACGCGATGCCTCACTGATTGCAGGAGATAGCCGCAAGATGGCGCATAAATTTCACATACTGCTGTTAAACGGACCCAACCTGAACCTGTTGGGAACGCGCGAGCCTGACAAGTATGGTCACACGACGCTGGCGCAGATTGTCAGCGATCTGACGCAACAGGCCGACCAGCACCATGTGAAATTGAGTCATTTGCAATCGAATGCGGAATACCAGCTGATTGATCGTATTCACGAAGCCCGCGGCAACGTCGATTACATCATCATCAACCCGGCTGCGTTTACGCACACCAGCGTTGCCCTGCGCGATGCGCTGTTGGCGGTTAGCATTCCTTTTATTGAGGTGCATCTCTCAAATGTGCATGCACGCGAACCGTTCCGACATCACTCCTATCTTTCCGATGTATCTGCCGGCGTCATTTGCGGACTGGGCGCCGACGGCTACTCGTGGGCTTTACAAACGGCCGTAAAACGCCTGTCACATTCCAATTAAACAGAGTACGGAACCACACTCATGGATATTCGTAAAATTAAGAAACTGATCGAACTGGTTGAAGAGTCCGGCATCGCTGAGCTGGAAATCTCTGAAGGCGAAGAGTCGGTTCGCATCAGCCGTTCACCTGCCAATGTCGGTTACCCTATGATGCAGCAGGCTTATGCTGTTCCGGCTCCACAGCCTGCGCTGGCTGCTGCGGTTGCACCTGCTGCTGCGCCTGTCGCTGCAGAAGCGGCTAAACCTGAAGTCAGCGGCCACATCGTGCGTTCGCCGATGGTCGGTACCTTCTATCGCACCCCAAGCCCGGACGCCAAAGCGTTTGTGGAAGTGGGTCAGAAAGTGAACGCTGGCGACACCCTGTGCATCGTTGAAGCGATGAAAATGATGAACCAGATCGAAGCCGATAAATCCGGCGTTGTGAAGGCGATCCTGGTGGAAAGCGGCCAGCCGGTAGAATTCGACGAGCCGCTGGTCGTCATCGAATAACGAGGCGAAGCATGCTGGATAAAATTGTCATTGCTAACCGTGGTGAGATTGCGCTGCGCATTCTGCGTGCCTGTAAAGAACTGGGCATCAAGACTGTGGCGGTACACTCCACGGCAGACCGCGATCTGAAGCACGTGCTGCTGGCGGACGAAACCGTCTGCATCGGCCCGGCGCAGTCGGTCAAAAGTTATCTTAATATCCCGGCGCTGATCTCCGCCGCCGAAATCACCGGCGCGGTTGCGATCCACCCGGGCTACGGCTTCCTTTCTGAGAACGCCGATTTCGCCGAGCAGGTTGAGCGCTCTGGCTTTATCTTCATCGGTCCGAAAGCCGACACCATTCGCCTGATGGGCGACAAAGTGTCAGCGATCAACGCGATGAAAAAAGCCGGCGTACCGACCGTACCAGGCTCTGACGGTTCGCTGACCGACGACATGGAGAAAAACCGTGCCATCGCTAAGCGCATCGGCTATCCGGTCATCATCAAAGCCTCTGGCGGCGGCGGCGGTCGCGGTATGCGCGTTGTGCGCAGCGACAAGGATCTTGAGCAGTCCATCAACATGACGAAAGCGGAAGCCAAAGCGGCTTTCAACAACGACATGGTGTACATGGAGAAATTCCTCGAGAATCCACGCCACATCGAGATTCAGGTTCTGGCCGACGGTCAGGGCAACGCCATCTATCTGGCCGAACGTGACTGCTCCATGCAGCGCCGCCACCAGAAAGTGGTCGAAGAAGCACCAGCACCCGGCATCACGCCGGAACTGCGTCGCTACATCGGCGAGCGCTGCTCTAACGCCTGCGTGGAGATCGGCTATCGCGGGGCCGGTACGTTCGAGTTCCTGTATGAAAACGGTGAGTTCTACTTCATCGAGATGAACACCCGTATTCAGGTGGAACATCCGGTCACCGAGATGATCACCGGCGTCGACCTGATCAAAGAGCAGCTGCGTATTGCTGCCGGTCAGCCGCTGTCAATCAAACAGGAAGATGTGGTGGTGCGCGGTCATGCGGTCGAGTGCCGTATCAACGCCGAAGACCCGAACACCTTCCTGCCGAGCCCGGGCAAGATCACCCGTTTCCACGCGCCAGGCGGTTTTGGCGTGCGCTGGGAATCGCACATCTATGCCGGCTACAGCGTGCCGCCGTACTACGACTCAATGATTGGTAAGCTGATCACCTACGGCGAAAACCGTGACGTGGCTATCGCGCGCATGAAAAATGCGCTGGCGGAACTGATCATCGATGGCATCAAGACTAACGTCGAGCTGCAGATGCGCATCATGACCGACGAAAACTTCCAGCAGGGTGGTACTAACATCCACTATCTGGAGAAAAAACTCGGCCTGCACGAGAAGTAAGCGCAGCGCAGAGCAATGCAGAGGCCGGTTAAACCGGCCTTTTTCATTTTTGTTGCCTTTGAGGTTGCATGATGGATGGGCGTTTTTTGCAAGCTAACAAAGAGGCGCGCTGGTCGCTGTACCTGACGCTGGCGTACCTCGCCGTCTGGGGCGTGTCCGCATGGCTCGGCGGCACACAAAGCGGTTTCACCGGTTTACCGCGCTGGTTTGAGTTCTCCTGCGTGTTCGCGCCCGTGCTGTTCATTGGCCTGTGCTGGCTGATGGTGCGCGTGGTGTTCCGCGATATGTCTCTGGAGGACCACGATGGAAACTGAAATCATTCTGCCACTGCTGGCCTATCTGGTGCTGATTGCCGGGCTGTCGGTGTTTGCCATGCGCAAACAGCGCCACGGCAACTTCCTGAGTGAGTATTTCCTCGGCAGTCGCTCGATGGGCGGTTTTGTGCTGGCGATGACCATCACCACCACTTACATCAGCGCCAGCTCATTTATTGGCGGGCCAGGCGCGGCGTATAAATACGGGCTGGGCTGGGTACTGCTGGCGATGATCCAGGTGCCGGCGGTCTGGCTGTCGCTCGGCGTGCTGGGCAAAAAATTCGCGATTCTGGCACGACGCTACAACGCGGTGACGCTCAATGACATGCTGTATGGCCGCTACCGCAGCCCGCTGCTTATCTGGCTGGCCAGTATCAGCCTGCTGGTGGCGTTTATTGGTGCCATGACGGTACAGTTCATCGGCGGCGCGCGCCTGCTGGAGACGGCAGCCGGTATTCCTTATGACACCGGGCTGCTGATTTTTGGCGGCACCATCGCGCTGTATACCGCGTTCGGCGGCTTTCGCGCCAGCGTGCTTAACGATGCCATGCAAGGGCTGGTGATGCTGATTGGCACCTTCCTGCTGCTGTTTGCCGTCATCCACCAGGCGGGCGGTCTGGCAACGGCGGTCACCAAACTGCGTAGCATCGATCCGCAGCTGGTGTCACCGGAAGGCGTCGGCAACGTCATCAATCCAACCTTCCTCAGTTCGTTTGCCGTACTGGTGTGCTTTGGCGTGATTGGGCTGCCGCATACCGCCGTGCGCTGCATCTCCTACAAAGACAGCAAAGCGATGCATCGCGGTATCATCCTCGGCACCATCGTGGTGGTGATACTGATGCTCGGTATGCATCTGGCCGGCGCACTCGGTCGCGCGGTACTGCCGGATCTGGCGATTCCGGATCGCGTGATCCCGACACTGATGATCACCGTGCTGCCACCGATGGCGGCTGGCGTGTTCCTCGCGGCGCCAATGGCGGCGATCATGTCGACGATTAACGCGCAGCTGCTGCAATCGTCCGCTACGCTGATCAAAGATCTTTATCTGCGTATCGCGCCGCAGCACAGCGAGAACGAGGCGCGTCTGCGGCTGCTCTCCGGCACCATCACCTTTGTGCTCGGCCTGCTGCTGCTGCTGGCGGCCTGGAATCCGCCAGATATGATTATCTGGCTCAACCTGCTGGCGTTCGGTGGCCTTGAAGCGGTCTTTCTGTGGCCGCTGGTGCTGGGACTGTACTGGGAGCGCGCCAATGCGGCGGGCGCCATCAGTGGCATGGTGGTGGGAGCCGGATGCTATACGCTGCTTGCCAGCCTGAAAATCGAACTGTGGGGCTTTCACCCTATCGTGCCATCGTTGACATTAAGCCTGCTGGCCTTCCTGGTGGGTAATCTGTTCGGCAGCGCGCCTGACACTCGCGATGCTGCCCTGGAATAAAAGAGAAACGCTATGCCATGGATTCAAATCAAAATTAACAGCACCGGCGAGCACGCCGAAACCCTCAGCGACGCGCTGATGGATGCCGGTGCGGTGTCAGTCACCTTTCAGGACACGCACGACAACCCGGTGTATGAGCCGCTGCCCGGTGAAACCCGCCTGTGGGGCGATACCGATGTGACTGGCCTGTTCGACGCGGAAACCGCCATGGACGACGTAGTGGCTGAACTGAGCCAGCATCCGCTGCTGGGATCGGGTTTCCGCCATAAGATCGAACAGATCGAGGATAAAGACTGGGAGCGCGAATGGATGGATAACTTCCATCCGATGCGCTTCGGTGAACGCCTGTGGATCTGCCCCAGCTGGCGCGACGTGCCGGATCCGGATGCAGTCAACGTGATGCTTGATCCCGGTCTGGCCTTTGGTACCGGCACCCATCCCACCACGTCGCTGTGCCTGAGCTGGCTGGATGGTCTCGATCTGCAGGGCAAAACGGTGATCGATTTTGGCTGTGGCTCCGGCATTCTGGCTATCGCCGCGCTGAAACTCGGTGCAGCTCAGGCGATCGGCATTGATATCGATCCGCAGGCGATCCAGGCCAGCCGCGATAACGCGGAGCGCAACGGCGTGGCCGACCGCCTGTCGCTGTATCTGCCGCACCAGCAGCCGGAAAACCTGCAGGCGGATGTGGTGGTCGCCAATATCCTCGCCGGTCCGCTGCGCGAACTGGCGCCGCTGATTGGCGTGCTGCCGAAAGCCGGCGGCCATCTCGGTCTGTCCGGCGTGCTGGCCAGCCAGGCGGAAAGCGTGTGTGAAGCCTATGCGGAGCGCTTTGCGCTGGACGCCGTGGCGGAAAAAGAAGAGTGGTGTCGCATCACTGGCGTGCGCCGCTAACCGACGCATGGGCCAGCAACTGCTGGCCCGATTTCGCCCGCCTGAGACCTGTCTCAAATCCCCGCCAGCCCCGTTTTCCTGCCGTTTCTTTACATTGAAATCAGTAGACTGCTGCACCAGGCGATAGCGCTATCCCTGTTAACCGTGCCGTGCGCGGCACATAACATTGATATATCGCTTAGTGAATAAATGATGATGAAAAGCAAACACACACTGATCGCTCTGCTGCTGGCAGCAGCGCCTTTTGCTCACGTTCAGGCTGCCGCCTGGGATTATGCTCAGCCACAGCAGTGGGGCGACCTGTCCCCTGATTTTCACGTCTGCAAGCAGGGCGTGAATCAGTCGCCGATTGATATTCGCCAGGCGCTGCATGCCAGTCTGCCGGCGCTGACGCTGGAACTGCAGGCGCGCCAGGCCGCCATTGTTAACAACGGCCATACCGTGCAGATCAACCTGCAGCAGGGTGATACGCTGACGCTGGACGGCGAGACCTTCACACTGAAGCAGTTCCACTTCCATACCCCGAGCGAAAACCTGATCGACGGCAAACGCTATCCGCTTGAGGGCCACTTTGTATTCAGTGACGAGCAGCAGCAGCTGGCGGTGATCGGGGTGATGTTCGAAGCCGGTGCGGCAAATCCGGTACTGACGACGCTGCTGGATACGCTGCCGGCGCAGGTCAATCAGCCAGCTACGCTGCAGCAGGATGTCGATATTACGCCACTGCTGCCCGCCGATCGCCGTTACTACCGCTTCAGCGGTTCACTCACCACGCCACCGTGCAGTGAAGGCGTGCGCTGGCTGGTGATGAAGCAACCGGTAACGGCTTCCGCACAGCAGCTGCAGGCCTTCAGCGCGGTGCTGGGTGAACACGGTAACAGCCGCCCGGTGCAGCCGCTCAATGGCCGGCTGGTGGTTGAGTAACGAAATACTCACCAAACGTAAATAAAGCGTTCACTTTTCAATCAAATCACCGCCATTTCTCTTGCCGATTCGCGGAAGTGGCGGTTTTTATGTTGTGATTCAGCGCATATTTTTGGAAAAACTTTTGCTCACAATTTCAGCGTATTTTTGTAATGCACTGAATTTAAACAAGTAATGATGAATACCCCGCTGCTAAGCCCCATTTCCCTGATCTTAAACGGCGAATTGTTCAAAGTTTGGCCTTTCATCTTCCGGAAAAAATGCGTAATATACGCCGCCTTGCGAACAGTTAGGGTCACTTCTTTTTCATGCGCATTGGACATCACCAGCTACGTAATCGACTCATCGCTGCGCCTATGGCCGGAGTATCCGACAAGCCATTTCGCACCCTGTGTTATGACAACGGCGCCGGTATGACTGTCTCCGAGATGCTGTCATCGAACCCGGAAGTCTGGGCCAGTGACAAATCGCGTTTGCGTATGGTGCATAGTGACGAGCCCGGTATTCGCGCCGTGCAAATTGCAGGTTGCGATCCCGATGAGATGGCCGCCGCCGCGCGCATTAATGTTGCGTCCGGTGCACAGGTTATCGACATCAACATGGGCTGCCCGGCTAAAAAAGTGAATCGTAAGATGGCAGGTTCAGCGCTGCTGCAGCATCCGCAACTGGTGGAATCAATCCTCCGTGCGGTGGTGAACGCAGTCGATGTACCGGTTACGCTGAAGATTCGCACCGGCTGGGACAAAGAAAATCGTAATTGTGTAGAGATTGCCCAATTGGCTGAACGCTGTGGTATTCAGGCCCTGACCATTCATGGCCGCACGCGCGCCTGTTTGTTTGAAGGGCAAGCTGAATACGACAGCATTCGGACAGTTAAGCAGAGCGTCGCTATTCCGATTATCGCGAATGGTGACATTACTGACCCGCACAAAGCCAGGGCAGTGCTCGACTACACCGGAGCCGATGCTCTGATGGTGGGACGCGCTGCTCAGGGAAGACCGTGGATCTTCCGGGAAATCCAGCATTATCTGGACACAGGGGAGCTGCTGGCACCGAAGCCGCTGGCTGAAGTGAAGCATATGCTGATTGGACACATACGGGAGCTGCACGACTTTTACGGTCAGCGCAAGGGATACCGTATTGCCCGAAAACACGTTTCCTGGTATTTGCAGGAAAGTGCCCCTGACGACCAGTTTCGGCGCACATTCAACGCCATAGAGGATGCCAGCGAACAGCTGGAGGCGTTGGAGGCATACTTCGAAAATCTTGCGTAAACGAAATAAAGAGCTGAAAGAACTATGTTCGAACAACGCGTAAATTCTGACGTACTGACCGTTTCTACCGTTAACTCACAGGATCAGGTGACGCAAAAGCCTCTGCGTGATTCGGTTAAACAGGCACTGAAGAACTATTTTGCTCAACTGAACGGTCAGGATGTAAGTGACCTGTATGAGCTGGTACTGGCTGAAGTCGAGCAGCCTCTGTTGGACATGGTGATGCAGTATACCCGTGGCAACCAGACCCGCGCTGCCCTGATGATGGGCATCAACCGCGGTACGCTGCGTAAGAAGCTGAAAAAATACGGCATGAACTAAGCGTTCTGGTTCCTTGCTGCGATAACGCCAGCCTTTGGGCTGGCGTTTTTGTTGCTGCTGTTTGTGCGTTAACACCGCGTGAAACGATTATCGTCAAAATGGTAACGATAGTTGCAATCGCCGGCGTGATAGCTCATCTCTCTCAGGGCCGCTGCCCTGCCCTGTTTTTGCGCAGAAAAGATCCTTCTGATCGCCCCTCAGCCCGCTTTGTTTGTGATCCTGAACCGCTTCAGCGGTAATTCCACTTTGCCGTACACCTGTTCATGAGCGTTAGCTCACACTGCTTCCATATAGTGAAACTTTTTGCACTATTTGTGATCGTGGCGACTCGTCATGCTGCCTTTTGGTGCGCGATAGTAGCGACAACTTTCCGGATACGTCCGTTTATTAAAAGATCTTTCCAGTGAATTCAGGATTCTGCAAACCTGGCATCAGCTTTGCAGTGTCGTGGATGGCTAAACGCCACAGAAAGAAATAAGCGCACAGTAAAGTGCGCGCAAACATAACAACACACGATCTCGCCACACAGGATGCTTTATGAAAAAGATGATGCTTTCCACCCTGATTGCTGCCGCCTCGCTGTTCGCCGTGACCCAGCAGGCGCACGCAGGCACCACGCTGGACGCCATTAAGAAGAAAGGGTTTATACAGTGCGGTATCAGCGATGGTCTGCCCGGGTTCTCCTACGCTGACGCCAGCGGCAAATTCACCGGTATCGATGTTGACGTGTGTCGCGCTGCTGCTGCTGCGGTCTTCGGCGATGCCAGCAAAGTAAAATACACCCCGCTGACCGCCAAAGAGCGCTTCACTGCGCTGCAGTCAGGCGAGGTGGATATCCTGTCGCGTAACACCACCTGGACCTCATCACGTGATGGCGGCATGGGCTTCCTGTTCGCCGGCGTAAACTATTATGACGGCATCGGCTTCCTGACCCACAAGAAAGCCGGTCTGAAAAGCGCCAAAGAGCTGGATGGTGCCACCGTGTGTATCCAGGCCGGTACCGATACCGAGCTGAACGTGGCCGACTACTTTAAAGCCAACAAAATGCAGTACACGCCGGTCACCTTCGACCGCTCTGATGAGTCCGCTAAAGCGCTGGATAGCGGCCGCTGCGATACCCTCTCTTCTGACCAGTCACAGCTGTATGCGCTGCGCATCAAGCTGGGCAAGCCGGATGACTTTATCGTACTGCCAGAAGTGATTTCAAAAGAGCCGCTGGGCCCGGTCGTGCGTCGCGGTGATGATGACTGGTTCACCATCGTGAAATGGTCGCTGTTCGCCATGCTGAATGCGGAAGAGATGGGCATCAGCTCGAAGAACGTTGATGAGATGGCGGCGAAGCCAACCACGCCAGATATGGCACACCTGCTGGGCGCAGAGGGTGATTTCGGTAAAGACCTGAAGCTCGACAACAAGTGGGCGTACAACATCATCAAGCAGGTTGGTAACTATCAGGAAGTGTTCGATCGTAACGTTGGTAAAGACAGCGCGCTGAAAATTGCACGCGGCCAGAATGCGCTCTGGAACCAGGGCGGCATCCAGTACGCTCCCCCAGTGCGTTAATTGTCTCCTGCCAGTCGGGCACCGCATCCTGCGGTGCCCACGCGTATTCTTCACTGAGGTTTTAACATGTCGCAACGCCCAACCGTGAAAAGGGATTTTTCGTTCGGTAATCCTACGGTTCGCGCCTGGCTTTACCAGATTGTCGCGATTGTGGCGGTGTTTGCTGTGGTGGGTTATCTGATCCACAACACGGTGATCAACCTTGCCAATCGCGGTATCACCTCCGGCTTTGGCTTTCTTGAGCGCAACGCCGGTTTCGGCATCGTCCAGCATCTGATCGATTACAGCGAAGGCGATACCTACGCGCGCGTGTTTATGGTCGGGTTAACCAACACCCTGCTGGTCTCCGCGCTCTGTATTGTCTTCGCCTCCATCCTCGGCTTCGCCATCGGTCTGGCGCGCCTGTCGGATAACTGGCTGCTGCGCAAGCTGTCGACCATTTATATCGAGACGTTCCGTAATATCCCGCCGCTGCTGCAAATCTTCTTCTGGTATTTTGCCGTGCTGCGCAATCTCCCGGGCCCGCGTCAGGCGCTGAACGCGTTCGATCTGGCTTTTGTCAGCAACCGCGGTCTGTATATACCGTGGCCAGAGTATGCACCCGGCACCTGGCCATTCCTGATCGCGCTGGCGATTGCCATCGCCGCCAGCGCCGCGCTGTTCCGCTTCAACCGCAAGCATCAGCTGAAAACCGGTCAGCTGCGCCGCACCTGGCCCGCTGCGGCCGGTTTAATTGTGCTGCTGCCGCTGATCGCCCATACGCTGTTTGGTGCCGCCACGCACTGGGATGTGCCCGAGCTGCGCGGTTTCAACTTCCGCGGTGGCTTTGCCATGATTCCGGAACTGGCAGCGCTGACGCTGGCACTGTCGATCTACACCTCTTCCTTTATTGCTGAGGTGATTCGCGCCGGGATTCAGTCAGTACCGCATGGTCAGAGCGAAGCGGCACGTTCGCTCGGGCTGCCCAACCCGGTTACGCTGCGTCAGGTGATCATTCCGCAGGCGATGCGCGTGATTATCCCGCCGCTCACCAGCCAGTACCTTAACATCGTAAAAAACTCCTCGCTGGCCGCCGCGATCGGCTATCCGGATATGGTGTCGCTGTTTGCCGGCACCGTACTGAATCAGACCGGCCAGGCAATTGAAACCATTGCCATCACCATGGCGGTTTATCTGATTATCAGTCTGCTCATTTCGCTGCTGATGAACATCTATAACCGCAAAATTGCGCTGGTTGAGCGTTAAGAGAACGGAACCATTATGTCTGTGACCACACACGAAACGCCGCCGGTGTCGGGCAATCCACTGGGTAAAGCCTGGCTCTGGGCACGTAAAAACCTGTTCTCCAGCTGGCTGAATACGCTGCTCACGTTACTCAGCCTGTGGATTATCTGGAGCGTTATCCCGCCGGCGCTGAACTGGTTGATCTTCCAGGCTAACTGGATTGGCGAAACCCGTGCGGACTGTACGAAAGCGGGCGCCTGCTGGGTCTTTATCCACGCGCGCTTTGGCCAGTTCATGTACGGGCTCTATCCGCATGAGCTGCGCTGGCGCATCAATCTGGCGCTGGTGATTGGCCTGCTGTCGATTGTGCCGATGTTTATCAAATCCATGCCGCGCCGCAGCCGCTATATCGCCTGCTGGGCGGTGATCTATCCGGTCGTCGTCTGGCTGCTGCTGTATGGCGGCTATTTCGGGCTGGACCGCGTGGAAACGCGCCAGTGGGGCGGCCTGACGCTGACGCTGATTATCGCATCTGTCGGCATTGCCGGGGCGTTGCCGCTCGGCATTCTGCTGGCGCTGGGCCGTCGCTCTAAAATGCCGGTGGTGCGCACCCTGTCGGTGATTTTCATTGAGTTCTGGCGTGGCGTACCGCTGATTACTGTGCTGTTCATGTCTTCAGTGATGCTGCCGCTGTTTATGGCGGAAGGTACCACGATAGACAAACTGGTGCGTGCGCTGGTTGGCGTGATCCTGTTCCAGTCGGCGTATGTCGCCGAAGTGGTACGTGGCGGGCTGCAGGCCCTGCCTAAAGGCCAGTACGAAGCGGCAGAGTCGCTGGCGCTCGGCTACTGGAAAACCCAGGCGCTGGTGATTTTACCGCAGGCGCTCAAGCTGACCATTCCCGGTCTGGTGAACACCATCATCGCGCTGTTTAAAGATACCAGCCTGGTGATCATCATCGGTCTGTTCGATCTGTTCAGTAGCGTGCAGCAGGCAACCGTCGACCCTACATGGCTGGGTATGTCGACCGAAGGCTATGTCTTCGCTGCACTGGTTTACTGGATTTTCTGTTTTAGCATGTCGCGCTATAGCCAGTATCTGGAGAAGCGCTTCCACACCGGGCGTAAATCGCACTGAGGTTTTACATGACACAAACAATGACAACGGTGGCTAACGCCATGATGATTACGCTCGAAAACGTGAACAAATGGTACGGGCAATTCCACGTGCTGAAAGATATCAACCTGCAGGTGAAACCGCGCGAGCGTATCGTGCTGTGTGGTCCTTCGGGTTCCGGTAAATCCACCACCATTCGCTGCATCAACCATCTGGAAGAGCATCAGCAGGGACGGATTGTCGTAGACGGCATTCACCTGAATGATGACGTACGCAATATTGAACGCGTGCGCACTGAAGTCGGCATGGTATTTCAGCACTTTAATCTTTTCCCGCATCTGACCGTTCTGCAGAACTGCACGCTGGCACCGATGTGGGTACGCAAGATGCCAAAGAAAGAGGCCGAAGAGCTGGCGATGCACTATCTGCAGCGCGTGCGCATTGCTGAACATGCCCATAAGTTTCCCGGGCAGCTCTCTGGTGGACAGCAGCAGCGCGTGGCCATCGCCCGTTCGCTGTGTATGAAGCCGAAGATTATGTTATTCGATGAGCCCACCTCCGCGCTCGATCCTGAGATGGTTAAAGAGGTGCTGGATACCATGATCGGTCTGGCAGAAGACGGGATGACGATGCTGTGTGTGACGCATGAGATGGGCTTTGCGCGTACGGTTGCCGATCGGGTGATCTTCATGGATCGCGATGAAATCGTGGAGATGGCACCGCCGGAAGAGTTCTTTGCGAATCCGAAATCCGAGCGGACCCGGGCGTTTCTGTCGCAGGTTATCCACTAAGCGAACACAATTCGCCGCATCATTCAGCCCTTGCCAGCATGGCAGGGGCTTTTTTATGCCTGTGGATTTTATTGAGCGTTTTTATTGAGATAAAGGTCACCGCGGAAAACAAAAAAGCCCTGAACAAATGTTCAGGGCTTTCGTGTTTGATGCCTGGCAGTTCCCTACTCTCGCATGGGGAGACCCCACACTACCATCGGCGCTACGGCGTTTCACTTCTGAGTTCGGCATGGGGTCAGGTGGGACCACCGCGCTGTTGCCGCCAGGCAAATTCTTTTAAACCGAACTCATGCCATAACTGGTGCTGATACCCAGAGTCGAACTGGGGACCTCACCCTTACCAAGGGTGCGCTCTACCAACTGAGCCATATCAGCACACTAAATTTGATGCCTGGCAGTTCCCTACTCTCGCATGGGGAGGCCCCACACTACCATCGGCGCTACGGCGTTTCACTTCTGAGTTCGGCATGGGGTCAGGTGGGACCACCGCGCTGTTGCCGCC
>NZ_NHZE01000079.1:0-4393 GCF_002207995.1 Pantoea sp. VS1 | reverse complement strand
CTGTTTAAGCAATCGATTGCTTCAGAATGCTGGTTTAGTGTTAATGTTTTCAATTGTAATTAAGTGCTTCATAAAGTTAATGGGTCTTCTTATAGTATTTATAATTTCGCTCTATTTAGGTTCATGGCGAATTTCACAATTTTATATAAATTCAGAAATAAATTCAGTATGACCTACCCCCAGTATTAGATACAACCATCAGTTAGTGGTATTTAAGACTGGGGACAGGACAAGTACTCTTAATTATTTAATCTCTTTTAGTTAGTTATGTTATTCTTTAATGAACCAATACTAAAGGGGATTTTGGAACCTGTTGTTTTAAAAAACTGATTATTTTAGACTTGGATGTTCTGGCGTTGTGGTTATTTACTTTTCAGAGTTCGCTTTTTTATTTTGAAACGGTGTTTTCATACTTAGAACCTATCCCAAAAGCGATAGTCAGAATGTCGTAACTGATAATTTCTGAAGGTGAAAATATGGCAGGCAGCAAGTGGCGGATAAACGATGAGCTTTGGGAGAAAATGATCCCGCTTATCCCTCAGCACAAAACCAATCATCCGCTCGGTACGCACCGTAAACGCGTTGATAACCGTTCTGCCATGGATGCCATATTCTTCGTCCTCAGGACCGGTTGCCAGTGGAACGCCCTGAACGCCACAGGGGTATGTTCATCGAGTTCAGCACACCGGCGATTCCAGGAATGGCGCGATGCAAGAGTCTTCGAGCGGTTCTGGCAGAACGGCTTGCTGGCCTGCAAACATCTGGACGGCATTGACTGGTCATGGTTGTCTACGGACGCCTGTATGACCAAATCACCGTTGTCAGGAACAAAAAAACAGGCCGCAACCCCACAGACAGAGGAAAACAAGGCGTAAAGCGCAGCCTGATGACAGATGGCAGCGGGCTTCCTTTGTCGCTGGTTGTTGCAGCAGCAAACACGCATGATATTAAACTGGTTGCGGATACTCTCGATGCCCTTCAGACAGGGCGTCCGGGATAAAAGATCAGGCTCTGTCTTGACAAAGGTTACGAAGCAGGCTGGCTGAAAACGTATCTACAGAGCCGCCGCTACGAGCCGCATATCCAGTCCCGTAAAGAGGAGTCTGAAGCCAGTAAAAACACGGACTTTAAAGCCCATCGTTGGGTCGTTGAGAGGACACATAGTTGGATGAATCGCTTTCGTCGGGTTTTAACCAGATGGGAAAAGAAGACCGAAAATTACGAGGCCATGTTGCATTTTGCCTGTGGTCTCATCGTATGGAATAAAGTCCTATTGAGATAGGCTCTTAATAGTATTGATAAAAATGCCCTCATATTGAGGACATTAGTATCAGATCTCTAATCATAACCCAGCATGTACAGTGTCACTACTCTCGCTTAATGACCAACTATCGACTTTGTCTCTTTCGAACGTGATTGTTAGCGCCTTACTTTTCATGTCGGTTCCGTTCGAAAAAATTCCAACGATTGGAATATACGACGTTGCTGACATATTTGAATTCATGATTGAATAAAACCACATATCCTCGTTAGTATCAACGGTGGTTTTACGCGTTGGCTCACCGAATTGCTGCAAAATGTCCTGCTTAGTAGTTCGACCTTTCATAATCTTTGACGCAATACTTTGCTGCGTCTCATTTTTAATTGATTGATTCCCTGCTGTTGACGCACAACCGGATAAAACGATAATAGTTAATAAAGCTCCTGCAACCTTAGCTTTCATTATTTATTCCTTGTTAATAACCTGAGAAAGAACTCTCAACCAGCGTTTAATTTGCATTTCCATATCTTTATAACCCGTGTCCTGGTGAAACTTCCCTTTTTGCGGATAGAACCTGATCTGCCATTCGGGAAACATGACGTCCTTAACTTCAATGAAAAGACCTGAGTTGTTGAGATTTTGCTGTCTGATAGCGCCGGTTCCAAATCCCCCGTCATAGCCACCAGATTCCAAATTGTATCGCCAACCGATTACAGAGCTAAACGGATACGTTTTTTCGTTCTTACCATTCCTGATCGTAATAGTTTGCTGCTTCTCATTTAGAAGTAACTTCGAGTCATTGAATTCATGGCTCCAGGAGCCGTCATTGCCTTCGTTGAAGTTATCGAAAGTTGAGACGTTATCTTTCTTATGCTTATAGCTAACACCGGCTGTCACGAGTAAGAAAAAAGCGGGGATACACCAGAGAATAAGCATTCCCATAGCGTCAGTTGGTTTTGCCTTGAGGACGATTAATACGGCCACGCCGATTGTGAACCAGACTCTGATTGAACGGAAGTAAGAGGGTTTTCTCATACTCATGCTGCTCATGTTGAATTCCTTTTAAAACCAATAGTTGAAGGTAGTCATGTCTGTAACTAGCTGATTGGTCACTGCTTTTACTGGGCATTTTTGAGCAAGCTCAAAACTTAAGCAAATCACTTGTACCGATCGATAGATCTTATTTGATAGTTATAAGCTATCATAAATCTACTAATTGATCTGTAAAAACGATCAATTGTTTTGTGTTTTGAAGCGCTTAGACAGGAAAGATGATGTTCTTCAGAGACTTGGCTAGTTAGGCGAGTACGAGCTTTCAAAGAAGTCTTCAGGTATTTCGTTTGAAGTTTTGACGTCAGGCTCAGCTGATCTGACTGCGCTAATGGTGGAAAATGAGGATTTTCTGTGGAGAAACGTTTTACCTGTCTCTTTGAGCAAATTTGCAAAGGCTTGTAGGTAAGGAATGCTTAGCAGCCACTTTATGACTGCCGTCATGAGGTGGTCTTTGTTGTTGGCTTGTCCTGGTGCTGTAAGCACAGTGATGGCAGGCGTATGTGCTTCGCAGGTTTCCGCTATCTCTAATCTATGTTCATGCTGGGGAGGAGGTGCAATAATTTCTGACTCTAACGAAGCCGGTAGTGACGGCGTAGTATCCTCGGTCGTAGCTTTTGTTACTGAATCACCCGTTTCATTACTTCTCATAGCCGAGGCTTTCAATGAAAAGAGTAGGGGGTTGTCGCGTTCAGGTGCGTAGCGGAGCTTCTCTTGCAGAGTCGCCCATGAGTAAGCTTTACCTAACTGGGAGGCTTTGAAAGCTATTCCGGCATACTCAAATGAGAAACCATTCATGCGGCCAGAACTGGCAATATTGGGAGCGGGCGTTATACCATGCTCGCAAAGTGCTTCAACGAAGCTCGGAATGTCACTGTCAGTCGCAAGGATCACGTCGATAGTGTTCTGCAGGAACGTCTTGGGGCTTGGCTGACCTTCGCGCTTCTCTTTCTGTTCCTCACCTCGTGATAGCCTCTTACGCCTACTGGAGGGGGAAGGGCTATTTGAAGGCGAAGGACCTTTCGTTGCGGTTAAGTCATGCGCTAGCTCAAGTTCCTGGATTACGCGTGTACTAATCAGGTTTTCATTCCTGCCCAGGTAGAGCTTCCCTCCTACCAAGTCGACTCTACTGGCAATGATATGAATATGCTGGCCGGCCTCGTCGTCATGCATGACATAGCAGCGCAGGTGCGTCTCACTGAACCCCATGCGATTCATATAGTCGTCAGCAAACATCACCCACTGCTTCGCTGTAAGGGATTCACCCTGTGGGAGGCGAAGCGAGTTGTGCCATACCGGTTTGACAACGTCAGGGCGAAGTGAAGCAGAAGCGCTGAACTCAGCTATCAACTCAGATGCTAGGTCTCCCAGCATGTTCCCCCCTATGACCACCGGGTCAGTTTTATGGTGCGTTCCATGCTTTAAAGCGTATAGAACAACTCCTGCGAAGCTCTTACCGCGTTTGATCTTCTGCATGCCCTTCATTAGAGGGGATACTCCATAGATTAGCTGTGAGAAGTCGTGAGCGAAGATCACCAATTTGACGTTTCACAGCAAAGAGTTCTGTCTTGGTCAGCGGGCTGCAGCATTGCTTAGCATTCAGGTGGTTTAAGAGCTTATTGAGCCTTTGATTTATCTCACCGAACATTTTCCATGCGCTTCGGTTAAGTTCTGGGACAACAGGTATATGGTTCTTAAGCAAACACATGCGAAGCCATTCGCCCTTAGCGTGTTGTTTGCGCTCTTCATTAAGCTTTACAAGCTCGGCGTTATTAAGCCTGACGCTGACGCAATGAATACGTAAATTCTCTGTAGTAGGAGGGTTAAATAAATTATCCATGAAAAATCCTTATTTCAAGTCAGCACATTCCTTATGCCTAATATATTTATAATCGATAGTAAAATAATGTCAACGATGTGGGGTTTGACTTTCCCCTTTTACAACCGAAGAGCAGTAAAAGCAAGGCTACTCAGCTTCGCTGAGTTAGCTCTTGCTTTGCGGTGATATTTAAAGAAAGCATGTTGACATCTAAAATATATAGTTTATAGATGAAGTAAAAATAAATGGGGGGATGTATGCTT
>NZ_NHZE01000078.1:0-30588 GCF_002207995.1 Pantoea sp. VS1 | reverse complement strand
GTTGCATGGTAACAGTCTCAGTCCAGGGCATAGTGAGTCTCCTCTGCTATGCCGTTTATAACTGTTACCCATGTGCCCGGTCTAAAGTGTTACCCATGTGCTCGGTTTGTACCTTAATGCGCACCTGGATATTCACATCAACGCCCCTAAGCTGAACGCCACCGCCTGCCTCAGCCCGCTCTCCTGCGTCTCCCACCAAAAATCACCTGCGTTCTGCCTCTTGCTCTTATCGGCACGCTCTTATGACGCAAGCCATGACTTTTGCCGCAAACCTGGTTACCATCGCCGCAACCTTTTGCGATGAAAAATGGCAGCGAAATGAAATTTGTCTCTTTTAACATCAACGGCTTGCGCGCACGCCCTCATCAGCTGGCGGCGCTGGTTGAACAGCATCAACCGGATGTCATCGGCCTGCAGGAAACCAAAGTGCACGATGACATGTTCCCGCTGGAAGAGGTCAGCAAGCTCGGTTACAACGTGTTTTATCACGGCCAGAAAGGCCATTACGGCGTGGCGCTGCTGACCAAGACGCAGCCGGTGGCAGTTCGACGCGGTTTTCCTGATGACGGCGAAGATTCCCAGCGACGTCTGATCATGGCAGAAATTCCCAGCCCGATTGGCGATATCACCGTCATCAACGGTTACTTCCCGCAGGGGGAAAGCCGTGACCATCCCATCAAGTTCCCGGCCAAAGAGAAGTTCTATCGCGACCTGCAAAGCTATCTCGAGCAGCAACTGGCGGCCGACAAGCCGGTGCTGATCATGGGCGATATGAACATCAGCAGTACCGACCTGGACATTGGTATTGGTGAAGAGAACCGCAAGCGCTGGCTGCGCACCGGCAAATGCTCTTTCCTGCCGGAAGAGCGCGAGTGGATGGACCGTTTGCTGCAGTGGGGACTGGTTGATACGTGGCGTGAGAAAAACCCGGAAACCGCAGATCGCTTCTCGTGGTTCGACTATCGCTCCAAAGGATTTGATGACAACCGCGGTCTGCGCATCGATCTGCTGCTGGCCAGCCCACCGCTGGCATCACGCTGCATCGACAGCGGCATCGACTACAACATTCGCAGTATGGAAAAGCCGTCCGATCACGCGCCGGTGTGGTCCAGTTTCAAGCTGTAACTGAACAGCGTGGCGCCTGCGCGCCACGCCCGCTTATTTAATGATTTTCCAAATCAGCGGATTGGTACCCAGCACTTTTTCGTCACGCGCACACTGCAGCAATACGCCCTCTGCTTTTACAACCGCACCTTCAGAATAGCTGCGGTTTTCATAGATACAGCACTGCAGGCAGTTGTTCTGCTGGCGATTCTGCCCCTGCGTCCACACTTCCGGCGGCATATCCACCACCACATCGGTATTGCCCATTCGCGGGGGCTCCGGCTGGCGATTAGCCAGCGCGGCATGGCTGCACAACAGCAGCCCACTCAGCAACAGCGTTGCGTAACGCATTATTCCGTCTCCTTCGTTTTGCGCCGGGGCGTTTTGCCTTTACTGCGCGTCTTCGCTCCGGTCGCGGCTAATCCACGAAAAGCCTGCAGCGACGGCCTCTGGCGCGCCTCACCGATCAAACCAATTAAGGTACTGACCAGCGGCTGCATAAACTCATCATAGCGACAGGCTTTTTCACTGATGCGGGTAAGCGTTGACTCCCAGTGCGCCGTCATATCCGGCCGCGCGGCCATCTCAGGTAACGCATGAATCAGCGCCCTGCCCGCCTCGGTTGAGTGAATATAGCGACCTTTTTTCACCAGGAATGTACGGCGGAACAGCAATTCTATGATGCCGGCGCGCGTCGCTTCCGTTCCTAAACCATCGGTCGCACGCAGCACTTTCTTTAATTCTTTATCCTGCACAAAGCGGGCAATACCGGTCATGGCCGACAGCAGCGTGGCGTCGGTGAACGGCCGCGGCGGCTGAGTCTGCTTCGCCAGCACCTCACCACGCTCACACAACAGCTCATCGCCTTTACTCACCACCGGCAGCGGCGTGCCATCATTCTCTTCATCGCGCTCTTTACTGCCCAGCAGCGCACGCCAGCCGGCTTCGGCAAGAAAACGTGCTTTGGCAACGAACCTGCCACCGCCGATATCGAGGTCGATGACGCATTTGCGAAATACCGCGTCGGGACAAAACTGCATCAGATACTGGCGCGCAATCAGACCGTAAATATTGGCTTCATTGTCGCTCAGGTTCACCTTGCTGGCGCGCGCCGTAGGAACGATGGCATGGTGCGCATCCACTTTTTTATCGTCCCAGCAGCGATTTTTCTGATCCGCATTGAAATCCGCTGGCAGCGACACGTCCGGCTGATGCGCCTGAATAGCGTTCAGCACCGCATGACGTCCGGCAAAATGTTCGTCCGGCAGATAGCGGCTGTCCGAACGCGGATACGTAATCAGCTTATGGGTTTCATACAAACGCTGACAGCAGTCCAGAACCGTCTGGGCACTCAGGCCAAAACGCTTCGCCGCCTCGATTTGCAGGCTGGAGAGGGAAAATGGCAGCGGCGCCGTTTCTGACTCCCGCTTATCGTTGTAGCCGGTAACCCACGCCGGTTTGCCGTTGATACGTTCAAGCACGTGGTCAGCCAGAGGACGATGCAGCAAACGGCCCTCGTCATCCTGCCACGGTTCACAGGCATCGCTGGGGATCCAGCTGGCAACGAAGCGCTCCTCTTTCGGGGTGACGATGTGCGCCTTCACTTCGAAGTAATCCTTCGGCACAAAGTTTTCGATCTCTTCATCGCGCCTCACCACCAGCCCCAGCACTGGCGTCTGAACGCGTCCCACCGAGAGCACGCCGTCGTAACCGGCGTTGCGGCCCAGCAGCGTCCAGGCGCGGGTCATATTGATGCCATACAGCCAGTCAGCGCGCGCCCGGGCCAGCGCCGAGACGCACAGCGGAATGAATTCACGGTTCTCGCGCAGACGGCTCACCGCGCGCTCGACCGCCGCAGGGTTGAGGTCGTTAATCAGGCAGCGCTGCACCTGCTGGCGCTTTTCAGCCGGCAGCTGCAGATAATCGAGCACTTCGTCGACCAGCAGTTGTCCTTCGCGATCCGGGTCACCGGCGTGCACCACCACGCTGGCCTGCTGCAGTAAGCCCTCGATCACTTTGAGCTGATTCGCCACCGACGGACGCGGCTGCAGGCGCCATTTTTCCGGGATGATGGGTAAATCCGCCAGATTCCAGCGCGCATAGCGGCTGTCATAGCTGTCAGGCTGCGCCTGCTCCAGCAGATGCCCGACACACCAGGTCACAACCTGGTCATTACCACAGGCAATATAGCCGTCGCCACGTCGATGCGGTTTGGGTAGCACATCGGCGATGGCGCGTGCCAGACTGGGTTTTTCAGCAATAAACAAACGCATGAATGGCGTCGTTCCTTTACGTCAGGTGACTACAGTAATCAGTGGATGGGCGCGGTCGGCCGGCAGCAGCGAGCCGATCGCCGTGGCCTCGACGCCAGCCTGCGCGGCGCACGCGTGAAACGCCGCGACAGCGTCAGGCTGTACCGCCACCAGCAGCCCGCCGGAAGTTTGCGGATCGCACAGCAGTGCGCGCGTGGCCTCATCCATGGCAGAAATGTGCTCGCCGTAGCTGGCGAAGTTGCGGCTGGTGCCGCCCGGCACCGCGCCGGCCGCAATGTACTGGTCCACGCCGGGCAGACGCGGCACCTGTGCGGCCAGCACGTGTGCGCGCAGGCCGGAGCCCAGACAAATTTCACTCAGGTGCCCCAGCAGACCAAAGCCGGTGACATCGGTCATGGCGCTGACGCCGGGCAGTTTAGCAAATTCCGCCCCTGCGCTATTGAGCTGGCACATCACCTGCGCCGCCAGCGTCTGATGCTCCGCACGCAGCAGCCCTTTTTTCTCTGCGGTAGTCAGAATACCGATGCCGAGCGGTTTGGTGAGAAACAGCTCGCAGCCCGCCTGCGCGGCGCTGTTCTTTTTCACGCGCGCCACGTCAACGATGCCGGTAACGGCAAGGCCAAAAATCGGCTCCGGCGCATCGATTGAGTGGCCCCCCGCCAGCGCGATGCCGGCCGCCTGGCAGGCCACGCGACCGCCTTCAATCACCTGCTGTGCCACTTTCGCGTCCAGTACATTGACCGGCCAGCCGAGAATAGCGATGGCCATGATCGGTTTGCCGCCCATGGCGTAAATATCACTGATGGCGTTAGTGGCCGCGATACGGCCAAAGGTGTGCGGATCGTCAACGATGGGCATAAAGAAGTCAGTGGTGCTGACCACCGCCGTGCCGTTGCCAAGATCGTACACGGCAGCATCGTCACGGGTTTCATTGCCGACCAGCAGTCGCGGATCGTGAAAGGCAGCCAGTTCGCTGTGCAGAATGGTCTCAAGCACCTGAGGTGAAATTTTACAGCCGCAGCCAGCGCCGTGGCTGTATTGCGTCAAACGAAGCGGTTCGCTCATGGCGGGTTCCTTGTGCGCTGAACAGAGAGGACTATGTTAGCCTGGCTGCCCGCTGCTGGTAAGCGCTGTCGCCGCTAAGCGCGATCTTTCGCACAGCGACTGTGCAATCAGTGTCGTTGCATGCACCTTGCCGCAGAAACCCGCTGCTGTCTGTCAGAAATAACTGACAAACGCCTCGCTGTCGGGCGCAACCACGGTGGTATTGGCTTTCAGCTGCGGCGTACCGAGGTAGAGGAAACCCACAATCGCATCCTGCTCGCGGCAGCCAAAGGCGGCGCGTACCTGCGGATGATCGGTCCATGGCCCGCTGCGCCAGATGCCGTTAAAGCCCTGCGCGACGGCCGCCATCTGCATCGCCATCACCGCGCAACCCGCGGACACGACCTGCTCCCAGCGCGGCACTTTGGCGGAGGCTTCGCAGTGCGCGACAACGGTGATGATCATCGGCGCGCGGAATGGTGACGTCCGGGCCTTCTCGATAGCTTTGTCATCCAGTTGGCTGTCGCGTGCGGCCTGCTCCAGCAGATGGCTGAAGCGTTCGCGCCCCTCATTTTCAATGATGATGAAGCGCCACGGCTGCAGCGTGCCGTGATCCGGTGCGCGCATACCCGCGTGCAGAATATTCTGCAGCACCTCACCGGCCGGTGCCGGCTCGGTCAGACGCGACGCTGAACGACGGTTTACCAGTAATTCCAGTGCATCCATCTTGATTCTCCCGTGATTAACAAAGCGTGGGCTAATCCTGGCACAGCGCGATCTTTTGTAACAGTCTGGCGCGATTTCCTGCTGACTTTTCGCACGCTGCTCTTTAGGATGAACCCGACATCGGGGCAGACCGCATACCGGCTGCCCTGGCTACGTGAATATGGAGAGTTTATGCGCACATTGTGGCGAATTATTGCTGGCCTGTTCCGCTGGAGCTGGCGGGTGCTGAATTTTATCCGGGAATTTATCCTGAATCTGTTCCTGATTGTGTTAATTCTGGCCGGCGTCGGCATCTGGCTGCAGCTATCCAGCGCCAGCAGCAGTGAACCAGTGCAGCAGGGTGCGCTGAAAGTCGATCTAAGCGGCGTGCTGGTGGACAAACCGTCGGTCAGCAATCGTCTGAGCCGTATCAGCCGCCAGCTGCTGGGTGCCAGCAGCGATCGTTTGCAGGAAAACTCGTTGTTTGATGTGGTCGATGCCATTCGTCAGGCAAAGAGCGATAAAAATATCACCGGCATGGTGCTGGATCTGCGCGATTTTGCCGGCGGCGATCAGCCTTCGCTGCAGTACGTTGGCAAGGCGCTGCGCGAATTCCGCGACGCGGGCAAACCCATTTTTGCCCTCGGCGACAGCTATAGCCAGGCGCAATATTATCTCGCCAGTTACGCCACGAAGGTCTATCTGTCGCCGCAGGGCACGGTGGATCTGCACGGTTTCGCCACCAACGGCCTGTATTACAAATCCCTGCTGGATAAGCTGAAAGTCAGCTCACACGTGTTCCGTGTCGGCACCTATAAGTCCGCAGTTGAACCTTTCCTGCGTGATGATATGTCGCCGGAAGCGCGCGATGCTGACGGCCGCTGGGTCGGCCAGCTGTGGCAGAATTACCTCAACACGGTGTCCGCCAACCGGCAAATCACGCCGCAGCAGCTGTTCCCGGGGGCGGCGGGCATCATCAGCGGTTTGCAGGCCGTTCAGGGCGATACCGCTAAATATGCCCTGGATAACAAACTGGTGGATGTGCTGGATTCGCGCGCTGCCGCCGATCGCGAGCTGGTGAAAACCTTTGGCTGGGATAAAGCCAGCAACGACTACCGCAACGTCAGCATCTATGACTACAACGTCAAACAACCGACGCAGCAGGATGGCAACATTGCGGTGATTCTCGCCAGCGGCGCCATCATGGACGGCGAAGAGAGCGCCGGTAACGTCGGTGGCGACACCACCGCTGCGCAAATCCGTGACGCCCGCCTCGACGACAAAATCAAAGCCATCGTGCTGCGCGTCAACAGCCCGGGCGGCAGCGTAACGGCCTCTGAGGCCATCCGTGAAGAGCTGGCGGCGGCGCACGATGCCGGTAAGCCGGTGGTGGTGTCGATGGGCGGCATGGCGGCATCGGGCGGCTACTGGATCTCCACGCCGGCCGACTACATCGTTGCTGCGCCGAGCACTCTGACCGGGTCGATCGGCATCTTTGGCGTGATCAATACGGTGGAGAACAGCCTGAGCAGCATCGGCGTGCACAGCGATGGCGTTGCCACCTCGCCGCTGGCGGATGTGTCGACCACCAAAGCGCTGCCGACTGAAGTGCAGCAGCTGATGCAGCTGACCATTGAAAACGGTTATCGCAACTTTGTCGGTCTGGTGGCGGCGTCACGCCATAAAACGCCACAGCAGATTGATGCCATCGCGCAGGGTCACGTCTGGACCGGTAGCGATGCCAAAGCCAACGGGCTGGTGGATGCGCTGGGCGACTTCGACGATGCGGTGGCCAAAGCCGCCGAGCTGGCGAAGGTCGCGAAACCTGAACTGAGCTGGTATCAGGACGATCCGGGGATGATCGACCTGCTGCTTAACCAGATGAATGCGTCGGCGCAGGCCGTGCTGCCGGCCGCGCTGAAAGTGTGGCTGCCGGCACCGGTCAGCGAAGTGATGGGCGCGCTGCAGGCGCAGCCGGGCCTGATGAATAATCTCAACGATCCGCAAAACCGTTACGCGTTCTGCCTGACCTGCGGCAACGTACGCTAATCTTTACAGCCCGGCCGCTGGTCGGGCTGCTTTTCCCCGCTAATCCCCTTATACTGCGCGTTTTACGGCAAGTCTGAGTCCATTCATGCAAAAGAAAAATATCTATGTAGCCTACACGGGCGGGACCATCGGTATGCAACGCTCCGCGCAGGGTTACATTCCGGTCTCTGGCCATCTGCAGCAGCAGCTGGCGATGATGCCAGAGTTTCACCGTCCGGAAATGCCGGATTTCACCATCCACGAATACCATCCGCTGATTGACTCCTCGGATATGACGCCGCAGGACTGGCAGTCAATCGCTGATGACATCCAGCTGAACTACGATCGCTATGACGGTTTCGTCATTCTGCATGGCACCGATACCATGGCGTTCACCGCGTCGGCGCTGTCGTTCATGCTGGAGAACCTGGCCAAGCCGGTGATCGTCACCGGGTCGCAGATCCCGCTGGCCGAGTTGCGCTCAGACGGTCAGCAGAACCTGCTGAACTCACTGTACGTCGCGGCCAACTATCCGATTAATGAAGTGGCGCTGTTCTTCAACAACACGCTGTTTCGCGGTAACCGCACCACCAAAGCCCACGCCGACGGCTTTAATGCATTTGCGTCACCGAACCTGTCGCCGCTGCTGGAAGCGGGCATCCATATTCGCCGGCTCAATACGCCGCCGGCACCGCGCGGCAGCGGTGAGCTGATCGTCCATCCGATCACGCCTCAGCCGATTGGCGTGGTGACCATCTATCCAGGCATCTCTGCCGACGTGGTGCGCAATTTCCTGCGTCAGCCGGTCAAAGCGCTGATTCTGCGCTCTTACGGTGTGGGCAACGCGCCACAAAACGCCGAGTTTCTTGCCGAACTGCAGCAGGCCAGCGAGCGCGGCATTGTGGTGGTGAACCTGACGCAGTGCATGTCCGGCAAGGTCAACATGGGCGGTTACGCCACCGGCAACGCACTGGAACACGCCGGCGTGATCAGTGGTTTTGATCTCACCGTCGAGGCCACCCTGACTAAACTGCACTTTTTGTTAAGCCAGAACCTCACCAGCGCTGAAATTCGTGCCAAAATGCAGCAGAATTTACGTGGCGAACTGACCGAAGACTGATACGGAGCAAAATCCCATGAAGCGGGCATTGATAATCATCGATATTCAGAACGATTTTTGCCCCGGCGGCCCGATGGCCGTGCGTGAAGGTGACCAGACGGTTGCCGTTGCTAATCGCTATGCACGCGAATTCCGCGCGCGCGGTGAATGCGTGGTGGCGTTGCAGGACTGGCATCCTGCCAATCACGGCAGCTTTGCCTCGGTCTCTGGCGAGCCGGTGTATACGCTCGGTGAACTGAATGGTCTGGCGCAGATCTGGTGGCCGGATCACGGCGTGCAGCACTCACACGGCGCGGATTTCCATCCGGATCTCGATCGCAGTCTGATTGATGCGGTGTTCCATAAAGGCGGCGATGTGGATGTGGATAGCTACAGCGCCTTTTTCGATAACGGGCACCGCCGCAAAACCGAGCTCGACAGCTGGCTGCGCGAGCGCGGCATTACTCACCTGGTGATGCTGGGCCTGGCGACCGATTACTGCGTCAAGTACAGCGTGCTGGATGCGCTGGAACTGGGATATCACGTTGAGGTGGTGCAGGAAGGCTGCCGGGGCGTCAATCTCAATCCGGACGACAGCGAGATCGCGATCGCGCAGATGCAGGCGCAGGGTGCGGTCATTATCTGAAAATCAGGGCTGGAACTCTCCAGCCCTGCAGCCGGTTAATGCAGGTTGATGCGCGTCACGTCGGACTCGATTCCCCACTCTTCCTTCAGCTGTTTTTTCGACTTCATCACCATCTCGCCGCCTTTACCGATGGTCATGTGCTGCGGTTCGTCGTTGTGCCGCGCCTGCCACAGCATCACCAGCTGCAGACAGTTATCTTTCTGATCCTGCGTCAGCGCCACGCCGTCTGGCCACTTGCCAGTTTCCACCGCGCTGGCGAGGCGCTCGTAGACTTCCGGCGTCATCGCCGCAAGCATTGCTTCCAGTTCCTGCTTCATGCTCAGCCCTCGTGCTGATTGCCCTGCTCGTCGGTAAAGTTCAGCGACGCTGAGTTGACACAATAGCGCTCACCGGTTGGCTGCGGGCCATCCGGGAAGACGTGGCCCAGATGGGCGTCGCAGTTACCGCAGCGGATTTCGACGCGGTGCATACCGTGCGAGTCATCTTCCAGATAGCGGATAGCTTCATCGTTATACGGCTGGTAAAAGCTCGGCCAGCCGCAGCCGGAGTCATACTTGGTTTCGGAGAGAAACAGCGGTGCGTTGCAGACCAGGCAGTGATAGATACCCTCCTGCTTGTTGTGCAACAGCGCGCCGGTGAAAGGCGGTTCGGTTCCACGATGCTGAGTGACGTAGCGCTGCATTTCCGACAGCTGGGCAATTTTTGCCTCGGGTGCGGTGTCTTTAGCCATTTTGAGTTCCGGAGTGTCATTCTGTAAAAATCGTCTAGTATTCTAACAAACGAACAACATCTTCCGGGTCTTTTTTCGTGCGGATGCTTTTGCCCCGACCAGCACTGCGCAATTTTGTGATGACGATCACTCTTTGCAACAGTCATCCCTTTTTAGTCTGCATTCGGCGTAAGATAGGTGCGCAATAAGGGCGCTGCGCAAGCGTTTGCGCACCCAATTATTCCTGGCGCTGGAATTGACCTGTCGCAACAATTGACACGATTCCGCTTGACGCCTGGTAAGGTTTTTGTAATTTTACAGCCAACCTTTTATTCACTAACAAATAGCTGGTGGAATATATGACTATCAAAGTAGGTATCAACGGTTTTGGCCGTATCGGTCGCATCGTTTTCCGTGCTGCTCAGCAGCGTTCTGACATCGAAATCGTCGCGATCAACGACCTGCTCGACGCCGATTACATGGCTTACATGCTGAAGTATGACTCTACACACGGTCGTTTCGACGGCACCGTAGAAGTGAAAGATGGCGCGCTGATCGTTAACGGTAAAAAAATCCGTGTTACCGCTGAGAAAGACCCGGCTAACCTGAAATGGGACGAAGTGGGCGTTGACGTTGTTGCTGAAGCAACCGGTATCTTCCTGACCGACGAAACCGCACGTAAACACATCACTGCCGGCGCGAAGAAAGTGGTTCTGACTGGCCCGTCTAAAGATGACACCCCAATGTTCGTTCGTGGTGCCAACTTCGACAAATATGCCGGCCAGGACATCGTGTCTAACGCTTCCTGCACCACCAACTGCCTGGCACCGCTGGCTAAAGTGATCAACGACAAGTTCGGTATCGTTGAAGGTCTGATGACCACTGTTCACGCCACCACCGCCACTCAGAAAACCGTTGATGGCCCGTCTCACAAAGACTGGCGCGGCGGCCGCGGTGCAGCACAGAACATCATCCCATCTTCAACTGGCGCAGCAAAAGCAGTAGGCAAAGTTCTGCCAGAGCTGAACGGTAAACTGACCGGTATGGCGTTCCGCGTACCAACGCCAAACGTGTCTGTGGTTGACCTGACCGTTCGTCTGGAAAAACCAGCGTCTTACAAAGACATCTGTGCAGCCATCAAAGCCGCTGCTGAAGGTGACATGAAAGACGTGCTGGGCTACATCGAAGACGACGTGGTTTCTACCGACTTCAACGGCGAAACCCTGACTTCCGTGTTCGACGCGAAAGCCGGTATCGCTCTGAACGACAACTTTGTGAAACTGGTTTCCTGGTACGATAACGAAACCGGTTACTCCAACAAGGTTCTGGACCTGATTGCACTGGTTGCTGCTAAGTAAGCTAACCGGCTAAACAGACAAGGGGTGACTTCGGTCGCCCCTTTTTTTTCGATTGGATGAGAGAAGGTCTGACAATGCACAATTCGCTCTTTAACTTGCCCGTGGTGACGCAGATCACCCCTTACCTGTCGCAGCGTCAGATGGGTGAATTGCCAATTCTGGTGATCAGCCATCCGAAAGTACGCGCCGCCATTGCCCTGCAGGGTGCGCACCTGCTGGCATGGCAACCGGCCGGTCAGCAGCCCGCCATCTGGCTCAGCGACAAGACGCCATTCGTCAGCGGTAAAGCCATTCGCGGCGGCGTGCCGGTCTGCTGGCCGTGGTTTGGTCCGGCAGGTGAACCTGCACATGGCTTTGCCCGCAATCAGCCGTGGATGCTGACGGCGCATGATGAGAACGAAGATGCGGTCATGCTGACGTTCACGCTGGAAAGTAATGCACAAACGAAAAAACTGTGGCCGCACGACTTCACGCTGCTGGCGCGCTTCCGCATTGCTGAACACTGTGAGATTGAGCTGGAAGCCTGGGGCGATTATGAAGCCACTGCCGCGCTGCACAGCTATTTTCAGGTGGCGGACATTGCGCAGGTTGAAGTCAGCGGGCTCGGCAACAGCTACATCGATAAGGTGCAGGACAATGCCATCGGCAGCGCAGCGGACGGTAAACAAACCTATCCCGATCGGGTTGATCGCATTCATACCGCAGCGGAAGACTGCAGCGTGATCCACGATCGCGCTGGTAAGCGCCAGATTGAAGTCTATCACCATTATCAAAGTGACGTTGTCACCTGGAATCCTGGCCCGGAACTGTCCTGCAGCATGGCCGATATGCCTAATGATGGTTATAAAACCATGGTGTGCGTGGAGACGGCGCGGATTAACAAGCCGATGAAAAGTGCCGGAGAAACCCCTGCCCGCCTTGGCGTCACGCTGAGAATCCGCAATAAGTAATGCTGAACGGCGCGCACGCGCCGTTTACACCACATCCAGCGCCAGTTTATGCTGCGGCGGCGGAAAGGCGCGATCCAGCAGCGCCAGCTCATCGCTGGTCAGGGTGATATTCAGGGCCGCCGCATTCTCCTGCACGTGCGCCACGCTGCCCGCCTTGGGAATGGCCATTATGCCCGGCTGGCGAATCACCCAGCTCAGAAGCAACTGAGCGATACTGATGCCCTTCTGTTGTGCAATCTGCTGCAAAGTCGCATCGTCAAACAGCGCCTGACGCAGCCGTCCAGCCTGCGCCAGCGGACAGTAAGCCATGACGGGCGTATGGTGCTGCTGACAGAGCGGCAGTAGATCGAATTCAATACCGCGCGAAGCCAGATGGTACAGCACCTGATTAGTCGCGCAGCCCATCCCTCCGGCTTCACTCCACAGCTCCTGCAGATCGTCGCTATCAAAATTGGAGACGCCCCAGTGGCGGATTTTGCCCTGCTGCTGCAGCGTTTGCATGGCGCGCACGGTCTCTTCCAGCGGTACATTACCGCGCCAGTGCAACAGATAAAGATCGAGATAGTCCGTCTGCAGACGGCGCAGACTGCGCTCACAGGCGTCAATCGCATCAACCTCACCGGCGTTCCATGGATAAACTTTTGATACCAGCCAGGCTTGATCGCGCCGTCCGCGCAGCGCTGCGCCGACCACCTCTTCTGCGCCGCCTTCGGCATACATCTCAGCGGTATCGATCAGTTTCAGTCCGGCGTCCAGTCCAGCCTGTAGAGCAGCGATTTCCTGCGCCCGCTGTGCCGGATTTTCGCCCATATACCAGGTGCCCTGGCCGATAGCCGGTAAGGGCTTATCGTCGTTAAACTGAATCGTCTTCATCTCACCTCCTGTTGCGCCATTATGGGGCGCAATATTGGTGCAAGGTAACAAAAACGCCTCATTATGAGGCGTTCGTGCGGTCATCAGAAGCTGTAGCTGACGCCGGTCCACAGCGTAAACTGACCGTCTTTATCTACCATTGGACTGTCTTTAATTTCGCTGGCGAAGCGGGTGTAACGGCCTGACAGGCTGGCGTTCCAGCTCTCGCTTATCTGGTAGCTGGCGTTCATCTCGACGTAAGGCGACCAGCTATCGTCCGGGTGATAGCGATCGATGCCGGTACGCGCGCTTTCGTGGCCGGAAACGCCGTAGTAATAGCGGTTTTGGTTGGCACTGTTCCACATTGCGCCAATGCCCGGCGTCAGGCTGAACGCGCCGAAATCAAAGCGGTACAGGTAGGTCAGGTCCCAAATCATGCCGTTGCTGTTATTCAGCACATCGCCCAGCAGCGCGGTACGCACAATCCCCCAGTCAGCAACGTGACGATAAGTCGCGCCGGCCATCAGCGTCATGCGACGCTTGTCCAGCCCTTTCATATCGCCCAGATCGTTATCTTTCGGGTCATACTGCTGCGGCGAGCCCAGCAGCGTTAACGACAGCTGATTCTGCGGGTCTTTCCACAGGTAATAACCGCCCTGCAGGCTGCGGAACCAAAAGTTTTCCCCTTCATAGTTGATGACCGGGATCGGCAGATATCGGTCCTGGCCGCCGCGGTACGGCGACTGGGCATAAATAACCGAAGCCCCAAGTGACACGGGTTCAGCGTAAGTGCTGAACGCCGCAAAATAGCAAGGACACATCAGAGCAAGCGCTTTAAGTTTGAAATGGTTCACAATTTATTCATTCCATTAATATAACAATCACACGCAGAGTCTAACCAAATTTTGCCACTGGTTTAACTTTTAATGTTGATTTCCTTTTTATCCTGTCAGAAGCGTCTGAGACGCAGCGCACCTGTTGCCGCAAGGGCGTGACGGCCTTAGCGCTTATGAGACTTTGTTATTGATATATCGCTAAATAAGGAGAAAAGACGGAGCAATTTTTCTGATTGCCTTCTACAGTAAAAGTAAGACGAGAATTTTTTGTACGAGCAGAGTAACCATAAGAATTGTGAATCCCGATAAAAAATCGTCAGGTTGGCATAAGGGTTGCTGTACTCAATAAAGAATATCTTCCGGGAGCTGCAAGAGCATCTTATTACGCTCCTTTACCTGTGCTAAAAACGAAAGGACGGGCATCGCTATGAATATATTCGATCACTATCGTCAGCGTTATGAAGCTGCCAAGGACGAAGAGTTCACACTGCAGGAATTCCTCACCATCTGTAAGCAGGATCGCAGTGCATACGCCAACGCGGCAGAACGACTATTGATGGCCATCGGTGAGCCTGTGATGGTCGATACTGCCCAGGAGCCTCGCCTTTCCCGTATCTTCTCTAACCGCGTCATCGGACGCTACCCGGCCTTTGAAGAGTTTTACGGTATGGAGGAAGCGATTGAGCAGATCGTCTCCTACCTGAAACACGCCGCGCAGGGGCTGGAGGAGAAGAAACAGATTCTGTACCTGCTCGGCCCGGTGGGCGGCGGTAAATCCTCGCTGGCCGAACGGCTTAAAGCGCTGATGCAGCGCGTGCCAATCTATGTGCTGAGTGCCGACGGTGAACGCAGCCCGGTCAATGACCATCCGCTGTGCCTGTTTAATCCGCAGGAAGACGCCAATATCCTGGAAAAAGAGTACGGCGTGCCGCGGCGTTACCTTGGCACCATCATGTCGCCGTGGGCGGCAAAACGGTTGCATGACTTTGGCGGCGACATCACCCGCTTCAAAGTGGTGAAAGTGTGGCCGTCGATTCTGGAACAGCTGGCTATCGCCAAAACCGAACCGGGTGATGAGAACAACCAGGATATTTCAGCGCTGGTGGGTAAAGTGGATATCCGTAAGCTGGAAAACCACGCGCAGAACGATCCGGATGCCTACGGCTATTCGGGTGCGCTGTGCCGCGCCAACCAGGGCATCATGGAATTCGTAGAGATGTTTAAAGCCCCCATTAAAGTGCTGCATCCGCTACTGACCGCCACTCAGGAAGGTAACTATAACGGTACCGAAGGGATTTCCGCCCTGCCGTTTAACGGCATTATTCTGGCGCACTCCAACGAATCAGAGTGGGTGACATTCCGTAACAACAAGAACAACGAAGCTTTCCTTGACCGTGTGTACATCGTGAAGGTGCCTTACTGCCTGCGCGTGTCCGAGGAGATCAAAATTTATGAAAAACTGCTCAACCACAGTGAGCTGACCACCGCGCCTTGCGCACCCGGCACGCTGGAAACGCTGGCGCGCTTCTCGATTCTGTCGCGCCTGAAAGAGCCGGAAAACTCCAGCATCTACTCGAAGATGCGCGTCTATGACGGTGAAAGCCTGAAAGACACCGATCCGAAAGCGAAATCGTGGCAGGAGTATCACGATTATGCCGGGGTGGATGAAGGCATGAACGGCCTGTCGACCCGCTTCGCGTTTAAGATTCTGTCACGCGTGTTTAACTTCGACCATGCCGAAGTAGCGGCTAACCCGGTGCACCTGTTTTACGTGCTGGAACAGCAGATCGAGCGCGAGCAGTTCCCGCAGGATCAGGCGGAGAAGTATCTGGAACACCTGAAAGGCTATCTGATTCCGAAATATGCGGAGTTCATTGGCAAAGAGATTCAGACCGCTTACCTCGAATCCTATTCGGAGTATGGTCAGAACATCTTCGACCGCTACGTCACTTACGCAGATTTCTGGATTCAGGATCAGGAGTACCGCGATCCGGATACCGGCCAGCTGTTCGATCGTGAATCACTCAACGCCGAGCTGGAAAAGATCGAGAAACCTGCCGGGATCAGTAACCCGAAAGATTTCCGTAACGAGATTGTCAACTTTGTGCTGCGCGCACGGGCGCAGAATAACGGACGCAATCCAAACTGGACCAGCTACGAAAAACTGCGCACGGTGATCGAGAAGAAAATGTTCTCCAACACCGAGGAGTTGCTGCCGGTGATTTCGTTCAACACCAAAACATCCACGGACGAACAGAAAAAACACGATGATTTTGTCGATCGCATGATGGAAAAAGGCTATACCCGCAAGCAGGTGCGTCTGCTGTGCGAATGGTATCTGCGCGTGCGCAAATCGTCATAATCGACAGCGGTAAGCTACGCGGCATTCACATGCCGCCTGAGGAGGCCGGACCCGTTCCGGCCTGGCTTACAGCGTAGTTTGGGGGAATTTATGGCCTATTTCATCGATCGGCGTCTTAACGGCAAGAATAAAAGTGCGGTCAACCGGCAGCGCTTTTTGCGCCGTTACAAGTCGCAAATCAAACAGTCGATCTCCGAGGCCATCAACAAGCGTTCGGTCACCGACGTGGAGAGTGGCGAATCGGTGTCGATTCCTATAGACGACATCAACGAGCCGATTTTCCATCAGGGGCGCGGCGGCAGCCGCCATCGCGTACATCCGGGGAACGACCACTTTGTGCAAAACGACCGCATTGAGCGGCCGCAGGGCGGCGGTGGCGGCGGCAGCGGTCAGGGCAATGCCAGCCAGGACGGAGAAGGTCAGGACGAGTTCGTGTTTCAGATATCGAAGGATGAGTACCTCGACCTGCTGTTTGAAGATTTAGCGCTGCCTAACCTGCGCAAAAATCAGCACCGCCAGCTCAATGAGTACAAAACTCACCGCGCGGGCTTCACCTCGAATGGCGTGCCGGCCAATATCAGCGTGGTGCGCTCGCTGCAAAACTCGCTGGCGCGACGAACCGCCATGACCGCAGGCAAACGTCGCATGCTGCATGAACTGGAAGCCACTCTGAGTGAAGTCGAAAACAGCGAGCCGGCGCAACTGCTGGAAGAGGAGCGGCTGCGTAAAGAGATTGCGGAACTGCGGGCGCGCATTGAGCGCGTGCCGTTTATCGACACCTTTGACCTGCGTTACAAGAATTTCGAGAAGCGGCCTGAACCGTCCAGCCAGGCGGTAATGTTCTGCTTAATGGACGTTTCCGGCTCGATGGACCAGGCAACCAAGGATATGGCGAAACGCTTTTATATCCTGCTCTATCTGTTCCTTAGCCGGACTTACAAAAACGTCGATGTGGTGTATATCCGTCACCATACTCAGGCGAAAGAAGTCGATGAACAGGAGTTCTTCTACTCGCAGGAGACCGGCGGCACTATCGTCTCCAGCGCGCTTAAGCTGATGGATGAAGTGGTAAAAGAGCGTTATGACCCGTCGCAGTGGAATATTTATGCGGCGCAGGCCTCGGACGGCGATAACTGGGCGGATGACTCACCGTTGTGTCATGAAATCCTGGCGAAGCATATTCTGCCGGTGGTGCGCTACTACAGCTACATTGAGATTACCCGACGGGCGCACCAAACCTTGTGGCGCGAGTATGAGCATCTGCAGGCGATGTTTGATAACTTTGCCATTCAGCACATCCGTGAGCCGGAAGACATCTACCCGGTATTTCGTGAGCTTTTCCATAAACAGGTCGCTGAAGCCTGAGTTTACCAGCCGGTCACCGACCGGCTTTTTCTTTCCCCCGCCCGGCTTAACCCCTCTGAAAACCCTGCTGTTTTTCTGTGCGGATTTAACCTTCTATGGGATAGCGCGCCACAGAATGAAAAAATGTGCAATTAACCGCTGACAAGCTATTGATAAGGCATTATCTTTTCACCTTGTCTGTGTGAATTGCCCGCAATTTGCTTTTTTATGCCCCGCCGCAGGAGAACGCCGTTGAATGCCAGCATGATTTACAGTTTGTTCATTATTGGTTCCGTGCTGGTCGCAGCAAGTATTCTGCTGAGTTCCTTCTCGTCGCGTCTCGGTATCCCGATTCTGGTGATCTTCCTGGCGCTGGGGATGCTGACCGGCGTGGACGGCATCGGCGGTATTGCCTTTGATAACTATCCGGTGGCCTATCTGGTGTCCAACCTGGCGCTGGCGATTATTCTGCTCGACGGCGGCATGCGCACCAAGGCCAGCTCGTTCAAGGTGGCGCTTGGTCCGGCGCTGTCGCTGGCCACCGTTGGCGTGATGATTACCGCCGGCCTCACCGGTCTGGCTGCCGCCTGGCTGTTTAAGCTCGATCTGATGCAGGGCTTCCTGATTGGTGCCATTATCGGCTCGACCGACGCCGCAGCGGTGTTTTCACTGCTGGGCGACAAAGGGCTTAACGAGCGCGTCAGTTCCACGCTGGAGATTGAATCAGGCAGCAACGATCCAATGGCGGTGTTTCTTACCATTACGCTGATCGACATGATCCAGCAGGGGCAGAGCGGCCTGAGCTGGATGTTTGTGGTGCATCTGGTGCAGCAGTTCGGCCTGGGCATTGTGCTCGGACTGGGCGGCGGCTGGGCGCTGCAGCAACTGATCAACCGCATCAGCCTGGCACAAGGGCTCTATCCGCTGCTGGCGCTGAGCGGCGGCATTATCGTGTTTGCCCTGACCACGGTGATGGAAGGCAGCGGCATTCTGGCGGTCTATCTGTGTGGTTTCCTGCTGGGCAACAGCCCGATTCGTAACCGCCACGGCATTCTGCAAACTTTCGACGGGATGGCCTGGCTGAGCCAGATTGGTATGTTTATCGTGCTCGGCCTGCTGGTGACGCCGTCTGACCTGTGGCATATCGCGCTGCCGGCGATGATTCTCTCGCTGTGGCTGATTCTGGTGGCGCGTCCGCTGTCGATTCTGGTCGGGCTGCTGCCGTTTAAAGGCTTTACCGGACGTGAACGCATCTTTATCAGCTGGGTTGGGTTGCGCGGTGCGGTGCCGATTATCCTCGCGGTGTTCCCGATGATGGCCGGACTGGAGAATTCCAAACTCTACTTCAACATCGCCTTCTTCGTGGTACTGGTATCTCTGATGCTGCAGGGCACGTCGCTGGGCTATGCCGCTAAACGGGCTAAGGTGGTGGTACCGCCGACCGCATCGCCCATCAGCCGCGTCGGGCTGGATATCCATCCGGAAAATCCGTGGGAACAGTTTGTTTATCAGCTCAGCGCCGACAAATGGTGCGTCGGCGCCGCGCTGCGCGATTTGCAAATGCCGCGCGAAACGCGCATTGCCGCCCTGTTCCGCGATAACGCGCTAATGCACCCCAACGGCAATACGCGTCTGAAAGAGGGTGACGTGCTGTGCGTTATTGGCCGCGAGCGCGACCTGCCGGCGCTGGGCAAAATGTTCAGCCAGACGCCGCCGGTGGCGCTGGATCAGCGCTTCTTTGGTGACTTTATCCTTGATGCCGAGGCGCGCCTGCGCGATGTCGCGCAGATCTATGGCCTGGAGCTCGATGAAGAGACCAACGATCAGCAGTCGCTCGGCCAGTTAATTATGGGCCTGCTCGGCAGCACGCCGGTGGTGGGAGATCAGGTCGAGTGGAACCAGCTGACGTGGACGGTGGCGGAAAAAGAGGATAACCAAATCGTCAAAATCGGGGTGCGCGTGCGGGAAGAGAAGGAATAATCCGAGGCCGTATCGCTCGTAAACTGCGTGTCAGCGTCTATGATCACTATTCCACCCAGCAAACGGGAGAAGATGATGGGACACGTGGTGAAGATTGGTCGTTACGAGATCGTCGATGCAGTAATGGATGTGGAGAAGCTGGATACCGTCGGCATCCCCTGCCATACCAACCCCGGCCTGAGTTATCAGCTCGACGGCTGGGATCATGAAACCAGCGTACCGGCGTGGATTGATGGCGAACCGGTTGATCTGCAAATCGGCCACTATGACAAGCAGCAGGACCGCTGGGTATTGAAAAAACCGGCCTGATATTTTCCTCACCGCCATTCACTTTGACTGGCGGTCATTCCGAAAAGTAGTCTTAAAATAGTCTGTTATTTCACGGCACCTTTTACTTTTAATATTATTTTTCAACATATTAGCTGGTCTGTACTTTAATCAAATATTGTTTTTTCAGACTCTTTCCATATTAACTCTGTCAAATAACTCCTGCATACTCTTAAACGTTGCTGCAGCTTTTCGTGACGTAAATCACGTCTCAAACGGCCCTTTCCATGCAGCGCTTATGGCAGCACTGACTCATATCTCGCTGAATATTATTTTATTTCTGCTTTCAGCGGACGACTCCTGAGCGCGTACTTGATTCTGGTCAGGCCATCTTTTACTTAAGAAAAGAGAGCAGGTTTTATGGCAAGTACATTGGTAATGAACGATGCAACCCGCTCGTGGAGCGGACTGCGCAAAAATCTCATCGCGAAAGTGGCACTCAGCTTTTCGGATTTAATTGCACTGAACCTGGCATTATTTTTATCCGCGGCCACCGTCCAGGGTATTTGGGGAGAACTGGACAGTTTTATTCCGCCGCAGCAAATTGAATACCGCTTTGTCGCACAGTTAGGTCTGTCAGTGCTGTGCACAGCCTGGTTCTGGGTGCGTATGCGCCACTACACCTACCGCAAACCGTTCTGGTTTGAGCTGAAAGAAATCGTCAAAACGCTGTTTGTGTTTTCGCTGCTGGATCTGGCGCTGATTGCCTTTTCCAAATGGGACTTCTCGCGCATGGTGTGGGTATTTAGCTGGACTTATGCCCTGCTACTGCTGCCGCTAATGCGCGCCGGCGTGAAGCGTGCCATCAACCGCGCGGGCCAGTGGCAAAAAGAGACCATTATCATCGGCTCCGGTAAGAACGCCATGGAAGCCTACGCGGCGCTGCAGAGCGAGGAGATTCTGGGCTATAACGTGCAGGCGTTTATCTCGCTGGATGATGAGCCTCACCAGGAAAGTGTTAACGGCGTGCCGGTTATTACCTGGAAAGACATCAACTGGCAAACCATGGACCGTGACAACACGCAATTTATCGTCGCCACCGAATTTGAACAGCAGGTGGTGCGCGATAAATGGCTGAAGTTTCTGTCCAAGATGAAATGCCGCTCGATTTCGGTTATCCCTACGCTGCGCGGTGTGCCGCTGTATGGCACCGATATGTCGTTTATCTTCAGCCATGAAGTGATGATCCTGCGCGTCAGTAACAACCTGGCGAAACGCTCCTCGCGTTTCCTCAAGCGCACTTTCGACGTGGTGGTTGCCTCACTGCTGCTGCTGTTTCTTGCCCCGGTGTTCGGCCTGCTGTGCTGGATGGTGAAGCGCGACGGCGGTAACGCTATTTATGGCCACGAACGCGTCGGTCAGGATGGCGTGAAGTTTAAGTGCCTGAAGTTCCGTTCAATGGTGACCAACTCGCAGGAAGTGCTGCAGAATCTGCTGGCCACCAGTGCCGAAGCGCGCGCTGAGTGGGATCGTGATTTCAAACTGAAGAATGATCCGCGCATCACCAAAATCGGTGGCTTCCTGCGTAAAACCAGCCTGGATGAACTGCCCCAGCTGTGGAACGTGATTCGCGGCGAAATGAGTCTGGTGGGACCGCGTCCGGTGATTGAAGCTGAGCTGGAACGCTACGCGGGCGATGTCGACTACTATCTGATGGCCAAACCGGGCATGACCGGCCTGTGGCAGGTCAGCGGGCGTAACGATATCGACTACGACACGCGCGTCTATTTTGACTCCTGGTACGTGAAGAACTGGGCGCTGTGGACCGACATCGCCATTCTGTTCAAAACCGCTGGCGTGGTGCTGCGCCGCGACGGTGCTTACTGATACCCTCGACGCGATGTCTGCGCTGTGCCGGCAGACATCGCCTTTTCGTTTTAGCCCTTTCTTTTTGGTCGCAGACTCATTACCCTTCTCGCCTGTTTAACAGGACGTTACTGGTTCGTAATGCAAAAGTTTACCCTACTCCTTTTGAGCCTGGTGCTGCTGGCACCGCTGGGCATCGATCTCTACCTCCCGACACTGCCGCAGATTGCCGACGGTCTTAACAGCCCGGTCAGTCTGATCCAGACCACCATTCCGCTGTTTTTGCTGGTGATGGGTATCGGTCAGCTGGTCACCGGTCCGCTGGTGGATAATTTTGGCCGTAAGCCGATCGCGCTGATCGGCCTCGCGCTTTACATCATCGGCAGCGCAGTGGCCGCAACCGCCACCGTCTGGCCGGTGTTCTTCCTGGCGCGCCTGATTCAGGGCTGCGCGGTATGCTGTAGCGCGGTGGTGGCATTTAGCGGCGTGCGCGATCGGCTGAGCGGCGATGCCGCGGCGCGCGCTTATGGTTTCCTCAATGGCGCGCTGAACATCGTGCCGGCGCTGGCACCGCTGCTCGGCGGTATTCTGGCGGAAGCCTATGGCTGGCGTGCGCCCTTCTGGTTCCTGTGCGGTTATGCGCTGGTGATTGGCATTATTGTGGTGGTCGCACTGCCGGAAACGCGTCCGGCGGACACGCTGCGCGTCAAAGGACTGCCGCTGGCGCAGTATGCTGCCATCGCCCGGCAGCCGCGCTTTCTCGCTTTCGCCTTTGCCAACGCGGGCGCGCTCGGCATGGTGCTGACCTACGTTTCGCTGGCACCGCACGTGTTGATGACCGAAGGTGGCCTGACGCCGCTGCAGTTCTCCTTTGCCTTTGGCGCCAACGGTTTCTGGATCATGCTGGTCAGCGCCTTTGTTAATAAAACCATTCGCAAGGCGGGCCGCCCGTTTTGTCTCGCCATGGGGTTTGTCACCATGCTGCTTGGTGCGCTGCTGCTGGTGGCGGGGATGACGCTGTTACCTGCGGCCTGGCAAACCCACTGGTCGCTGTACATGATTCCGGTGGCGATCTCGGTAGCCGGCCTGGCCTTCACCGTCGGTCCGGCCACCAGCTATGCGCTGGAGCCGTATCAGCAGCAGGCGGGTGTGGCAGCGGCGCTGCAGGGATTTATCCAGATGGCGGGCGGTGCAGGTGGCAGCCTGGCGATGGTGGCGCTGCCGGTGGCGGAGAAATCAGCGTTAGCGCTGATGATGCTGGTGGGTGCAGCGCTGGCGCTGATCGCCTGGCGCTGCAGTAAGAACATGCGTGGTACAGTGACGGCGCTTAACTAAGCGTGACCGGGACGCGCGGCGCGAGTGCACACATCAGCTCGTAGCCTACCGTTCCGGCGGCTTTCGCTACCTCATCAATTTTCACCTCGTTGCCCCACAGCTCCACGCGCGATCCGATACCCGCCTGCGGGCAGGGTTCGAGGTCAATCATCATCATGTCCATCGAGATCGCCCCGAGCGTTTGCGTGCGGATGCCATCAACGCTGACCGGCGTACCGGTCGGCGCATGGCGCGGATAGCCGTCAGCATAGCCACAGGCCACAATACCGATACGCTGTGGCGCGGCCGCGTGGTAGCGGTAACCGTAGCCAACGCCCTCGCCGGCACCGATCTGCTGTATGCCAATAATTTCACTGCTGAGCGTCATTACCGGCTGTAGACCGGTACTGGCGATATCCTGCCAGTCGCCGCTCGGTGACGCGCCGTAGAGAATAATCCCGGGCCGCACCCAGTCAAAATGCGCCTGCGGATGCCACAGCGTGGTCGCTGAGTTGGCAAGCGAACGCGGACAGTTCAGCCCTTCCGCCGCCTGTTCGACGCGCTGCATCGGTTCCACCAGCCCCTGCGGGTTTTCCGCATCGGCAAAGTGCGCCATCAGCGTCATTTCCCCCACGTTGGGCAACGCACGCAGCTTGTGCCAGGCCGCCTGTGCCTGTTCCGGACGAAAACCGAGACGGTTCATGCCGCTGTTGATCTTCAGATAAACATCGACTGGCGCCGACAGCTGCGCCTTCGCCAGCGCCTGAATCTGCCAGTTACTGTGTACGCTGGTGGTCAGGCGATAGCGATCGATCAGCGTCAGGTCATCGGCGTGAAAGAAGCCTTCCAGCAGCAGAATTGGCTTTTTCCAGCCCTGCTCGCGCAGCAGGATCGCCTCTTCCATATTCAGCAGCGCGAAACCATCGGTTTCCGCCAGACTCTGCCATACGCGGGCAATGCCGTGGCCGTAGGCATTGGCCTTCACCACCGACCAGACGCGCGCGTGCGGTGCCGCCTGACGCACAATCGCCAGATTGTGGCGCAGCGCCTGTTGATTAATGGTGGCACCCGTAGGACGTGACATGTTTTTACTCTCCCTGAAGTATCAGCGCGTCGCGCTGGCATTACGCAGCGGCGATGCCGGGGCCGCAAAGCCCGGCAGATAACGCAGCACCGACAAGTCGTCGGCGGCGATGGCCGGTTTACGTCCCGAAATCAGATCGGCCAGCAACTGGCCGGAACCACAGGCCATCGTCCAGCCCAGCGTACCGTGCCCGGTGTTCAGCCAGAGATTGGTCAGCGGCGTGCGCCCGACAATTGGCGTGCCATCCGGCGTCATCGGGCGCAGTCCGGTCCAGAACGTAGCCTGTTCAACATACCCGCCTTCAGGATAGAGATCGCGGACCACCATCTCCAGCGTTTCACGTCGTGCCGGCAACAGTTTGGTGTTAAAACCAACGATTTCGGCCATGCCACCGACGCGAATGCGGTCATCGAAGCGTGTCACCGCCACTTTGTAGGTTTCATCCAGAATGGTGGAGACCGGCGCGCCCTGCGGATCTTTGATCGGAATAGTCAGGGAATAGCCTTTCAGCGGATAGACCGGAATCGACACGATGTCTTTCAGCAGCGCCGTGGAGTAAGAGCCAAACGCCACGACGTAAGCATCGGCTTTGATGACCTCATCGCCGCACTTCACGCCATAGATGCGATTGCCTTCGCGCAACAACTGATCCACTGACGTGTCATAACGGAAAGTGACGCCGGCTGCGGCTGCCATCGCCGCCAGCCGCTGGGTAAACAGCTGGCAGTCACCGGTTTCGTCATTCGGCAGGCGCAGGCCGCCGGTCAGCTTGTGCGCGGTACCCGCCAGCGCCGGCTCCACGCTGTGCAGCTGATGCGCTTCCAGCAGCTCGTAAGGCACACCCGCTTCACGCAGTACCGCGATGTCTTTGCTGGCGCTGTCAAACTGTTGCTGCGTGCGGAACAGCTGCAAAGTGCCGCCCTGGCGCCCTTCATAGGCGATGCCGGTGCTGCTGCGCAGTGCCTTCAGGCAGTCGCGGCTGTATTCGGCGATGCGCACCATACGGCCCTTGTTTTCCTGGTAGTGACGCATGTCGCAGTTGCGCAGCATATTCCACATCCACTCCAGCTGGAACCTGCTGCCGTCAAGTCGCACCGCCAGCGGTGCGTGTTTCTGAAACATCCACTTTACCGCCTTGAGCGGTACACCGGGCGCCGCCCAGGGTGCCGCATAGCCGGGCGAAATCTGCCCGGCATTGCCGGCACTGGTTTCCAGCGCCGCGCCGGGCTGGCGATCGATTACGGTGACGTCATGCCCCGCCTGCGCCAGATACCACGCACTGGCTACCCCTACGACACCACTACCCAGAATGACTACGCGCATAAGCCCCTCATCGCGAAAAGCATAATTAACTGGTATCACCATCGGGTTTAGCATAACCCAATGGCTGAACTGATATTACATTCGACCCTTTCATTTCACATGTTTTTCACTTAACTGCACACTGAAATCATGCGGTCGCGCCAAAATCAGAGTTTTTTGTGCCTTAAAAGCGTTAACCAGCGAATTATTATGCGAAAGGCAGGGCATCTCACTTTTTTCAGGAGAAAGCGCCGCAGTCATATCGCGCGCTTATAAACAGGATTTAATGCTGCAATTTATCACCCAGATAACACATAACCTTATTAGCTACCAAAGCACGCCTATTATGATGATTTTGTACCAAAAGAATTCGATTGAGTTCCCGCATCGGATAAGCGACAGTGGACTATCATTGAAGTGTTCGCTCAGTTTTTTTGGGCTGTCTTTCTCAGGATGAAGCCTTAAACGATCGTGACAGGTGACACTCTGTTGCCTGCCGCTTGCAAAACAGAGGTGCGCTATGACGACAATGTTTGACGAGCCAACCCGCAACAGCAAACGACTCAGTGACGGTCCCGACTGGACCTTTGAACTGCTTGATGTCTACCTGGCGGAGATCGACCGCGTGGCCAAAAGCTATGGGCTCGATACCTACCCGCACCAAATCGAAGTGATCACCTCCGAGCAGATGATGGATGCGTACTCCAGCGTGGGGATGCCCATCAATTACGCCCACTGGTCGTTCGGCAAGAAGTTCATCGAAACCGAGCAGCGCTACAAACACGGTCAGCAGGGACTGGCGTATGAAATCGTCATTAACTCGAATCCCTGTATCGCTTACCTGATGGAAGAGAACACCATGACCATGCAGGCGCTGGTGATGGCGCACGCCTGCTATGGCCACAACTCTTTCTTCAAAAACAACTACCTGTTCCGCAGCTGGACCGATGCCAGCTCGATTGTCGATTACCTGCTGTTCGCGCGTAACTACATCTCTGATTGCGAAGAGCGTTATGGCGTGGAAGAGGTCGAGCGGCTGCTGGACTCCTGTCATGCGCTGATGAACTATGGCGTCGATCGCTACAAACGCCCGCAAAAAATTTCGCTGCAGGAAGAGAAAGCGCGACAGAAAAGCCGGGAAGAGTATCTGCAGAGCCAGGTCAATACGCTGTGGCGCACCCTGCCACGCAAAGAAAAAGAGTTTACTCAGGTAGAGGCGGCGCGCTATCCCTCTGAGCCGCAGGAAAACCTGCTGTACTTTATGGAAAAGAACGCGCCACTGCTGGAGTCGTGGCAGCGTGAAGTGCTGCGCATTGTGCGTAAAGTCAGCCAGTATTTTTACCCGCAGAAACAGACCCAGGTGATGAATGAAGGCTGGGCGACCTTCTGGCACTACACCATCCTGAATCACCTGTACGATGAGGGCAAAGTGTCGGAGCGCTTTATGATGGAGTTCCTGCACAGCCATACCAACGTGGTGTATCAGCCGCCGTATAACAGCCAGTGGTATAATGGTATCAACCCGTATGCGCTGGGCTTTGCCATGTTCCAGGACATCAAGCGCATCTGTCAGTCGCCAACTGAGGAAGATCGCTACTGGTTCCCGGACATCGCTGGCTCCGACTGGCTGAAGACGCTGCATTTCGCCATGCGCGAATTTAAAGACGAGAGTTTCATCAGCCAGTTCCTGTCGCCGAAAGTGATGCGGGATTTCCGTCTGTTTACGGTGATGGACGACGATCGCAATAACTATCTTGAGATTGCCGCAATTCATGATGAGGCGGGATATCGCGCGATTCGTCAGCAGCTGTCAGCGCAGTACAATCTGAGCAATCTGGAGCCGAATATTCAGGTGTACAACGTTGACCTGCGCGGTGACCGTTCGCTGACGCTACGCTATGTGCCGCAGCAGCGCGCCCCGCTCGATAAGAGCCGTCGCGATGTGCTGAAGCATGTGCATCGGCTGTGGGGTTTTGATGTCAATCTGGAACAGCAGAACGAAGATGGCAGCGTGGAGCTGCTAGATCGCTGCCCGGCGCGCGGACCAGCGCTTTGAGAGGAAGATAAAACGCGCAGGGTTGCGCTGGACTTGCCGCATCGGCTGCTGCCGGGCCAGGTCCTCGCGCCGCTACGCGGTACCTGCGGCGTTTACGTTACGCCTTACGGACCGGCCGGTATCGGTCATCCTGACCGGCCCGGCCTGATTCCCGCTTCCCACGGGAATCTCCTGGCGCAACGTAAAAGCCTCAGCGCTGCGGATTGCCCTTGCATCAGCCGACACGTCAGGTCAGTCAAAATTGTGCCCGGCTAAAACCGTACCTGGCAGGGCAAACTTAACGCTTACTGCTCAAATCATCCGGCATGCTTTTCTGCATACTGTGCCAGATTTCACCGCTGCGGCGGCCGTAGTTACGCACGCTGTCGACGATCTGATCCTGCGTCGGCTGTTTGCCACACAGATCCGCCAGCTGACGATAAAAGTTACGCGCCAGTTCACGCGCTTCCGGATTTGAGAAGTAATGGCGGCCAACGCGGGTGTACAGCCCTTTCAGACCGTTGAGAATCAGGCCGTAAATCGGGTTGCCGGAAGCAAAGGCCAGGCCGCGAAATACGCGGTAATCCAGCTCGGTATAGGCTTCAGCCTGATCTTCCTCGCTCAGCGCACTCTCCAGCACTTCACGCGCCTTATCCGGATGATGACGCAGCGCACGACTGATAAAGATCGATGCGATATTGGTGCGCACTGACAACAGGTTATCAATTAACTGCGGCACACTGTCGTGGTCAAGACGGGCGAGCGTTTCGAGGATATTAAGACCAGACGTTTCCCAGAAATCATTGACGCGGGTGGGTTTACCATGCTGAATGGTCAGCCAGCCATCACGAGCCAGCCGCTGCAGCACTTCACGCAGAGTGGTGCGGGTCACGCCGATCAGTTCAGAAAGCTCACGTTCGGCAGGAAGAATCGATCCCGGCGGAAAACGGCTGTTCCAGATGCTTTCAATTATGTACTCTTCAGCGAATCCTGCAGGGCTCTGTGCCTTAATCACCATAGCATTTATTTCTCGTTGCTTTCTTTGTCGTAATGGCACTCATCATACCAGAGGGGTCATAGCGGAAATAGCCTGCCAGCGGATTAAAAGCGCGCGCTGGCGCAAAATTCAGCAGCTGCGCAGCGAAATAAGCCGTGGGTTACGCTGCGCTTGCGTGGGCGCTTTTGATGCCGTGTGCTAAAAGCCACGATTTTTTGGCGTGGATCAGGGATAAGTCATTTTTATACATGATTTTTTCCCCCTGCCTGGCTGGCACGGGTACGCTTTTGGTTTACACTGCGATGCATTAACGGCTACGGGAAAAGCAATATGTTGCGATACTTGAATCAATGCTCACGCGGACGCGGTGCCTGGTTATTAATGGCCCTGACCGCCCTGGTTTTTGAACTGGTTGCGCTGTTCTTTCAGCACGTAATGGGACTGCAACCCTGCGTAATGTGTATCTATGAGCGTTGTGCGCTGTTTGGCGTCATGGGCGCCGGCCTGGTGGGTGCAATTGCGCCTAAAACGCCGCTGCGCTGGGCCGCCATCGCCATCTGGCTCTACAGCGCTTATGAAGGGGTACGCCTCTCTTATGAGCACACTATGATTCAGCTGCATCCCAACCCGTTTGTGACCTGCGATTTTGCTGCTCGCTTCCCGAGCTGGCTGCCGCTGGATAAATGGCTGCCGGCGGTATTTGTCGCCAGCGGTGACTGCGCCGAACGCGGATGGACTTTCCTGACCTGGAGCATGCCGCAGTGGATGATCGTGATTTTTGCCGCTTATCTGCTGGTGGGCATTCTGGTATTGATTGCGCAACCGTTCAAAGCAAAACGTCGCGATCTGTTTGGTCGCTGAGTTCAGACAAACTAAGCCTTAGACAAAACAGGCAGCCGCGGCTGCCTGTTGCGTTATCAGCCGTTCCGATCCGGCCGGTCTATAATGTGTTCTTCCCAGTCGCGCACTTCACTCTCGCGCACCGCGATGTATCGCACCGAAATACGCTGAGCATGCATCGCCTTCTTCGACCCGGCAATCAGCGGGTGCCACGCTGGCAGCGTTTTACCCTCCCCCAACAGCCGGTAAGCGCAGGTACGCGGTAGCCAGTTAAAGGTGGTGAGATTCTCGCGCGTCAGCTTGATGCAATCTTCTTCGTACTCGAAGCGACGCTCATAATTGCGGCACTGACAGGTCTTGATGTTGAGCTGATTGCAGGCGACATTGGTGAAGTAAATCTCATCGGTATCCGCATCCTGCAACTTGTTCAGACAGCACTGTCCACAGCCGTCGCACAGCGATTCCCACTCTGCGTCGTTCATTTGGTCCAGGCGTTTGGTCTGCCAGAAAGGTTGGTCGGTCATGATAGCGGTCCGGGTTGAGCAACAAGACCGCACCTTATAAAGCTTCAGGTGCGGTGATGCAAGTATTACAGTACGCGGGTGCTGATACCGTGACCGGCCAGCGACACTTCCAGCTTATCGCCGGAGCGCAACGGGCCCACGCCTTCAGGCGTACCGGTCAGCACCACGTCACCGGCGCGCAGCGTGAAGTACTGGCTCATGTAAGCAATCAGCGGCAGAATTTTGTGGATCATATCTGCCGTAGTGCCGTGCTGGCGCACCTCGCCGTTAATAACCAGCTTGAGTTCGGCATCCTGCGGATCGACGGTGAATTCAGCCGCCGGGATAAACCCGGACAGCGGACAGGAGTTATCGAAACTCTTGGCGCGCTCCCATGGCTGACCGGCTTTCTTAAACCCGGCCTGCAGGTCACGCAGCGTTAAATCCAGCGCGACGCCATAACCGGCAATCGCTTTCGCCACGTGCTCTTCACTGGCCTGCTTCAGGGTGGCGCCAATCAGCACCGCCAGCTCCACTTCATGATGCACCTCACCAAAGCTGGCCGGGATCGACAGTGGCTGCCGCAAATCACACACCGCGGTTTCCGGTTTGATAAACACCACCGGCTCACTCGGGGTGGCGCTGCCCATCTCTTTAATATGCTTTGCATAGTTGCTGCCGACGCACACCACTTTGCTGACCGGATAATCCAACAGCGCGCCCTGCCAGTTACGATGCTGATACATGCTAATCCCCTGCTTGAGTTGTGTTTGGTGCCAGCCGCGCTGGCGAAGATGTCTCATCAGCCGCCGGAACGTGGCAGGCTGCTGAGCACTATATTAGCGGGTTTATCGCGGCGCACGTGACGGAAAGCGGCAAAAGCCGTTCCCCAGTTCATCAGGTCCGCCGCTTAAGACAACGATTATTGCCCACAATAATGGGTTAAGGTGAGCAATTAAATTAATGCCGAAGCACTGATTATATTTACAGGATATATTTTTACAGATGAATCTGAATTAAACTTTTTTACCCTGTTCAAGATGAATGTTGAGCAGACTTTCAACCGGTGGTGGGATCTGCAAATAATAAC